>JAYUFU010000455.1:0-28844 GCA_043738505.1 Fimbriiglobus sp.
CGGTTTGCGGGTGGGAGCCGTCGTCGCCGGTTTGTCGCCGGCGAGCCGGCGGAAGAACGTGCGCGGGTGGACGATGGTGATCAGTTCGCGGATGGCCGCCCCGAGCGGCGCTCCGTACTTCAGCAAGCGTCGCTTCTCCCGCGGGGTGACGACGATCTCGTCGGGGAGCCGGTCGCGGAGGATGCGGTTCTCGGCCTTCAGGTACTCGACCATCCGCGTCAGGTGCCGGTCGGTGGCGGTGGCCAGGAGCAGCCACAGGCGGTCGAGGATGCGGGGCATCGGGTAGGCCTGAACTGGTGGCGCGGCACATCGGGCGAGAACGCGAGACTGTTGTACGATGAGCAGCCCCGCCGAATCGGGGCTGCCGGTCGCGGTCGAGATTCCGGTACGGAATCGGTGGAAAGCGGTGCCAGTTCAGGGCAGCCCGTGCGAATGCGCGGCCGGCTGCGATGGCCGCCCGCCACACCGAAATCCTTGCCCGCAAGCCTGTCACGGCCGGCACGGGGTTCGACGACTTCCGGTCTGTCGAACCGAAGGTCGCAGGGCATCGGCTGTCAGGTACATCCGGGGTGGGCTTGAAAGGCCGACATCACCGGCTTGTGGTCATCCACTTTTGCCTCGTTACGCTCACTCAGTTAGCAGTCGTACTCTGGGATCCAATCAGTTTTCCCACTACAATCCGAACGTGACATTCTGTTCCTCTGTGGGTAGTAGCCTTGAGTACCTCCCGTGCCCCATCATCCGGAGAACGCGCCGCCTTGGCGGGATTCACGCCACAATACCACCTCGCGGCCAGACTCACTCTCCGAGCGTTGGCTGACCAACACCTCGAGTGGGTGAAGGTAGCCGATCCCGAGGCTGGGCGGCTCGACGACTTCCAGATCGCCACGCCCCGCCGCCTGGACGCGTACCAGTTCAAGTGGGCCACGTTCCCCACCACTGTGACTTACAACGACCTCACCAAAGAGACGAAGGCGTCCTTGCCCGGTGGCGCGAACACACCGGGTTTGCTCGCCCAACTTGCGGACGGCTGGAAGCGGTTGGCGGTCAGCAATCCCGGCCGGCGTGTGGTGGTTCACCTCGTCACCAATGAGAACCCCACAGACAATAAGAGCGCGGTTCTCCCAGTCGGAACCCCGCCGCCAACCGACGGGCATCTGGCCGCGTTCTTCGCGCAGGCGTGGCCGTCCGTTCGGGAAGGAACCAAACCGCCAGAGGACGCAGTTCCGGCGCACTGGAAAGACACGCTGGTCTCTGTCCGCAAGGAAACGGGCTTGTCGGACGCGGAGTTCGTGCGGTTCGTGCGGGACTGCGAGTTCGACTTCGGCGAGACGACGGCAGAAGTCCCATCGGAGACCGTGGCCAACCGGCAACGGCAGCGTGACCTGGACCGGCTCCGGCAGTATTTCCAAGACGTTGTCACCTCCGCCCGGAAGGAGATCACGCTGACTTTGGACGTGTTGCTCGAGCGGCTCGGCTGGGGGAGTCGGATCGAGTACCGCAACCGCCACGAGTTCCCCGACCCCGCGCACTACGCACCCATCGACGACAGCATCCGCCAGTTCGAGGAACGATTGACGACACTCCGTGGCGGGTATGTGGCGGTAGTCGGGCCGCCGGGGTCTGGCAAATCGACGCTTCTCACGCAGGCTCTCCGCCGGCAACGGCCGGAGCGGGTCGTCCGCTACTACGCCTTCGTGCCGGACGCCCAGAACCCCGCCCTGTCGCGGGGCGAGGCGGTCAACTTCTTCCACGACGTTACGCTCTCCCTCCGGCGGATGGGGGTCGGCAATCAGTTCGGCCCGATGCCGGACGATTTGCAAGGTCAGCGCGAGGCGTTCGGCCGGGCGCTGCTGGAGTTGGGCCGCGAGTTCCGCGAGTCCGATTTGCGAACGATCTTGCTGATCGACGGCCTCGACCACATCGACCGCGAACTCCGCCCGATTCGCTCTCTCCTCGCGGAACTGCCTTCACCCGGCGAGTTGCCGGACGGCGTGTTCATCGTGTTCGGCACGCAAACCGACCAACTACCCGACCTGGCGCGCGCGGTGCGGCATTCACTTGATGACGACGGGCGCAGGGTGACGATGGTCCCGCTTTCCCGCTCGGCCGTGTTCGACATTACCCGCCGCGCATCCGCCGCGCCGCTGCTCTCCAGCACGCAGCTCGAACGCCTCCACCATCTCTCCGATGGCCACCCACTCGCGCTCACTTACTTGCTCGGGGCGGTTTCCCGAGAGACGACTCCCGAAGGGGTCGATTCAGTCCTGGACGCCGAGACACCGTATCGGGGCGACATCGAGTTGATGTACCGGAATCAGTGGGAGGTGATTCGGCAGGCACCCGACGCCGTTCGGCTCCTCGGCGGTGTGTGCCGGATGCGAACCGCTCCATTCCCGGAGTTGTTGGAGCGCTGGTTCGGCTCGGACGCCGTGGGCCGGGTGGCCGATGTCATCCGGCGGTACTTCCGCGTCGATACAGACGGCCGGTGGCGGATCTTCCATAACAGCTTCCGGCTGTTCCTCGTCCGGGAGACGGCGCGGGCGGCGCTCACGCGAACCGTTGATGACAACCGGAACCGCGCGATTCACCGGGAACTTGCCGACCGGTGTGCCAGCGAGCCGTCCGACACGGCAGTCCGGTGGGAAGAATTGTTTCACCGGGTTCAAGCCGATGACCACGAGGGTGTCTGCCGGCTGGCGGCATTGGAGTGTTTCCGGAGCCAACTCGCTGCTGGGAGACCACTCGATGCGATCAAGACGGACACCGAGTTGGCCCGCCAATCCGCGCTCCGCGTCCGCGACCCGCTCGCGTTCGCGCGGATGGTGTTCGCCTCTGACGAGTGGGAGCGGCGGAGCCACTCCCTCGACCAATTCGACCTTGCGGAACTCTGCCTACTGAGTGGGGATATTGCTCGCGCCGTGGAAGCCATCCGGGACGGGAACCGGCTACGGGTGGACGAAACGGCCGCCCTCGGATTCGCGGTGCGCCTCTCCGACCTTGGACACTTGGAGGAGGGGAAACGGCTCTTTGACCTCGCCGAGCCGCTCGATATGCTCGCCGGAACCGGGGACAACCCGACTGGCGACCGGAGTTGGAAGGTGCTGCGAGAGTGGGCGAGTGCGGCCCCGCTCTTCCGACCGCTTCCGGAGGTGTTGGACAGAGTCGCGACCATCAGGGCACCGGAGCGGTCGTACCAGGGAGACGATCAGGAAACCGGCGACCGCCACTTACGGGCATACCTGTCCGGCGACATCGGACGCCGACTCGCTGACCGCAGCCGTTGGGACGAACTGCCGCTGATTTTGGACCGGCTCTCGCTCGACGCCGGATCGGCCGAGGAGGCACGATTTCACCTCCTGTTGGACGCCGCGCACACGGCGCGACGGTCGGAAGACATTCCCCGTCGCGACGAAATCCTCCGCCGGCTTCGGGAGGACTTTGAACCGCATCGACTTGGCGGTGAGAGACGACTCCTTCTTGCGGAACTGCTTGCGTTCTGCGGAAACTTGGACTCGGCCCGAGCCGTCCTGGCGGATGGTGCTCTTGCCGCCCCCGATTTCAATCCCATGACGGGAGGCGAGCAGTTCGCTCGGTTCGCTCGGCTTTTCCGCCACGCCCGCCTGTTGGCGTGGCTTGGCGACCGCCGGTCGCCGCTCGAAATGGTTCCCGAGTTGGAGAAAGAAAGGGGTCGCGAAGTTCGGTTCTTCCTATCGGATGTCATTCGAGTAGCGCAGATCGAAGCCACGTGGCTCCGCGGGGACCAAATCGACCCGACTCGAATCCCGAATGAGTTGATGGGACTATTGCGAAGGTTCCACACCGATCTCGCCAGGCAATCCGCGCACGCGCTTTGGGATTGCCAGTCGGCTCGGGTCGGGTTGTATCGTCATTTGGTTCATGCCTGCGCCCTGCACGGTGGCCAGGCGCTCGCGGTCCTCAAAGACGAGTTCTCCGTCTTGTGGGCGGGGCCGACTGCGAGGTACTGGTGGTCCGACATCCGCCGCGAGGTGGCGCGAGCGTTCGCAGAGGAAGACCCCGCCGCGTTCGGGGACTGGGCCGCCGCCGTCCTGGACGAGATGGAGGCGGGACTCACTGAAGACACCGACCCGCACACGGCCGTGCGAAGCCTCGATTCGCAAGCGGCTGCTTGGGTCGAACTCGGTCGGCCAGAGCGGGTCGGCCAACTCTACGCTCGGGCCGTTGCAGTTTCCGCCCGGTTGTCCGGAGAAGATTACCAGATCGATGGCTGGATGCGTGCGTTCGAGCATTTCGCTGACGGATTCGCGGCCGAAGCCCGGAATCGGCTTGAGTGGATGGCCGGTGGGTTGTATTCGGTTCGGGAATCGGCGGACCGCGGGCCGTTGTGGTCGGCAGCGAAACGCCTACTTCGGCTCGCCGCGCGGCTGGACCCCAAGGCCGCTGTCGGTCTTTTCGTCCGCTTTCGGGATCACGGCCTCCTGCAACACACTGACGGCCTGATGGCACTGGCTTGGGGGTGGTTGGACCGACCAGACCCGCCGGCGCGCCTGCTCGTGTATCTCATTGGCGACCTCGTGATCCCGCTCGAACGAAGCGCGGACGGCGAGTTGGTCGGGGCCGTCATCCGCGCTCTGCACACAAACGACGGAGCAGTGGCGGCGGAGTGGGCCACCGAATACCTTTTCCGGCGGGCGGCGGTGTATGGCTTCGCGCGGGCAAAATCACAGTGGTGGCGGGGACTAGAGCCACTCCTCGACCGATTGGGGATTGCCATCCGCCCGGCTGTGTTGACAACGGAGTCGGGACGAACGAGTGAAGAGAGCCGAGACGAGAAGAGGTCTGTCGGCGAGTCCTCGCTCCTGCGCTTCGATAGCGCCGAACCAATGCATCCGGTTCAACCGGTCGGTGTGCCCGATACGTCCATCGCCGATGTCCGGAGAACGGCGGAGGAACCGGTATCCTTGGAACGAGTACTCGCGGCCATCGACGACACGGAACAGCTTCTTCGCTGGGCGTCCAAGGAGCACTACACTTCACAATTCGATTGGATCCCCGTCGTCGAGAAACTCCGCCAGGGTGGGCGCGTCGCCGACTTGAGGCGGCTCTTGGCGACCGAAAGAGTCGGGCGTTCGGTCGTCAAGTGGCTGCTGGGTCGTGGGCAGGCTGCGCTCAGAAGCGGAGATCGGGTGCGTGCCGCAGAGTTCGCCCGATTGGCGCTCGTGGGGACGACCAGGTACGACTGGTCTCGTCGGCAGTCGGAGGGGCACCGTCTGGACGCCTGCTCCCTACTGGTCTCGGCAACCGCAGATGGGGGAAGAACTGAGGTGTGGCGTACCCTTGAGGCCATCCCTTGCACGGATCCGGCCTCTACTCTCGAACTCTTGGGGCTACTTCTCCTCGACGAGAGCGCCGCAGACTGCTGGCAGTTGGCCGAAGATCGGCTCCGGATCGTGTTCGATTCTACGACGACCCTACCGCCTGCCGTCGAACCGGTTCATCTGGGCGAGGGTGACAACCCTGCTGCCTGCTTGGCGGCGCTCCTACTTGACCACGCCAGCCATCCTGTTGGGGTCGTTTGCGTGGCAGCACGGCGGGCTTGCGCCCGCGCCCTGCGCGACGGCGATCGCGACCTCATGGGGGTGATCCGGACGGCGTTGGGTGTGGGGGCATTCACGACTGCGGTGGCAGTCGAACTGCTCGCAACGGCTGGTGATCAGGCTTGCCTTTCTGGGCTTCGGGCCGAGCTTATTCGACTCTGTCGTTCGGAGGATCTTGCCGTTGCCGTCACTGCACGGAGGCTGTGTGTACGAGCCAAGATTGAACGGCCGGAGGATACGACCGCCGCTCCCCGCGGCGGACGAAGCAGCCGCCTGGTCGCCGCCTCACTGTCGCACCTGTACACGCCCCGCGACGTGATTGACGGCCAACCGCTGCCGGACACCGACCCGCCCGAGCAAATCCTCTATACGGTGATGCACTTGATCCGATTCGCGGCGGCGGAATCGGGAGAGGCGGAACGAGACCTCATCCAGCGGGCGGTCTTGCTCATGCAGCGACTCCTCCCGGAGAGTTGGTCGGCTTCGGCAGAGCGTCAACTCAGGCTCCGCCTCGACGGTGCGGGGCTCAAGATGACGTTCGTCCGTCCCCGATCTCGTGTCGTCAACATGGCTGCTCGCCAGCTATTCGGCGAACTGTGGCGTGATGGCCGGTTTTCGGACGAGGTGGCGGAGATGTTCTGCGACGAGTTGCAGCACGCCGACCCGGACCTGTTCTTCGTCGAACCGCGACAGCGGCCAGTCGAAATCCAGGGAATCGAAGGCAGCCAGGTTTGGGAGCGCGAAGTACGAGAGTGGCTAGACCGAACGGCTACCGAAACGAACCGCCTGCTCGACCGATTAACGGATGGCCGGGTCGTCCTGGCCGAGTCTTCGACGCTGGAGTTCCTCGCCCGGACACTCCGCACCGAAATCCGGCTGTCGGGCACCTTCACCCAAAGCACGCTGCCAAGCCGAGGAACAGATAGGGAGGAGTGGTGGCCCAGTTCCTCTGTGTGGCGACTGCGTGGCTATCCGGCCATCGAAGCCGCCACGAGTTCCTTGGTCATTCGACACGAAGACCGAGGGTGCGATTCGCCGGGTGCGAACTGGCTCGCTTTCAACCCGATACTCGCACGGCGGCTAGGCTGGCGGCACGATCCAAGTGGCTTGTTCTGCTGGCGCGCGCCGGACGGTACCGTTGCGGTGGAGAGCATCTGGTGGGAGGACGGCCCCGTCGGGGATCGGCATCACTGGACGGACGAGACGGTGGGGCGTGGCTGGTTGGTGGTGGCGAACCCCACCGCAATTGAGCGGATCGTGACTGATCTGGGCGAACTCTTCCGACATCGCAAAATGACACGTATCGCGAGCCTCGACGAGGAAGGCAAGGTAACCCGTACCGCCAACCCGGATCCCGTTCGGCTGAGCCTGATATTTCGAGACGACTCCGATCCACCGCCTTCCGCACCGGTGGGTTTGACGCAGTCAGAGTGAATCGGACCAAACGAAACCGGCGCGCGGCCTGCTCTCACCCAACGCCCAAAATGCCATCGCCTTATCGCCTGGTGAGTATGCGGGAAATGAACGGCTGGCAGTACCAGCGCATTCGCATGGAGGCAGGTACAGAATCCGGTATGAAATCGACACCAAACGGCGCAAGTCCAGCGTAAATTGTAACATGTCGCGGCTTCCCACCTGATGATCCGTCATTCCCGAAACAGCTATCCGTCAACGGCTTGCGTCGAACACCCCCAAAGCCGAGCGTTCCGACTACGGACCCGAGCGTCGTGCCGGCACCGAGTGGGCCACGGCCTGGGCGAGCAGTCGCAGCATCGCCCAGCCGACCGCGGCCGCCCCCGTCACCGCCTCCCGTTGGCGACCGACCCACGCCCCGCCCCGCTTCAAGCCGGCGCGGACGCGGGCCGCCAGGACGGCCTCGCCGGCTGCGGTGTGACCGGGGGCGGGATCGACACGGGCGGTTCCGGCGGCAGCGGTCGCGGGGCCGCCGGCACTTCGGCGCGGACGACGGCCACCTCGGCGCGGACGAGGTCACGGACGGTCGTGCTGAGGCTGTCGGCGACGGCCCGGCCGACGGCGGCGGCGAACTCCGCCCCAAGGGCCTGCTTCAGGGCGTCGGCGACCACCGCGGGGACGGCGTCGCTCGGTCGGCCGGCGGTGACGCGGACGAACCGGTCCTCGCGGAAGGCCGGCGAGCGAGACGAGACCGTACAGTTCGTCGGGCCGGGTGAATTTGGTGAGCAGGCAGGCGAACCGGCGGCCGTCGAGGAAGCGGGCGACGGCGTCCAGCAGAAGCGATTTGGCGGTGCCGGGCGGGCCGACGAGAAGGACGTGTTCACCGGCCACCAGGGCGGCCGACAGGTCGCGGCGGGCTTGGGCGAACTTGTGGCGGATCGGGTCGGCGGAAGGGTCGGTCGCGGGTGATCTCCCGAAGTGGAAACGACGACGCCCGCCGGGCCGGGACTTGGGCGGTCCGGGCGCGGCGGGCGGAGCGAACGGGTACGGGACGCTCGGGGAATGATCCGGCCGAAAGCACGGGAATTTAGCCGCCGGCGAGTTCTGGTGCGGTCGGTACGCGAACGCCGGACCCGCGTGCTTTTGGGCGGCGTTCGGGTCGCGCGTAAAATACCCCCCCTTCGCCGCCCAGGTCGCGGATTCGGTTCGGCGGCTTTGACAAGACGCGGGGCTTCGGGTGCCGTGCGGAGGCCGTGACACCCGATCGCCAGATCCCGCCACGAAACGGGATCCGCGTAGTTCGACCGGCGTTCACATCTGCTGCCCATCTCTTCGCAGGACTGCCACGGGTCGCCGCCCCGATCCGCGCGAATACCACCGGGTTCCGCCAAGTCACCGCGGCGCGGTGGCGGCGCGGGCGACGGCCTCGATGGTGATGGCGCACACCGCCGCGCCGTAGTCCAGGTCGATGTTCGCCATCGTGTCGTGCGTGTCGTGGTATCCGACGCGGCAGATGTCGTAGTTCTCCATGAACAGCACGCACGGCACGCCGGCGTCGGAGAACACTTGGCCGTCGGTGTTGTACAGCGTGCTGCGCGGGTCGAGCGCGGTGCGGATCTCGGCCGACAGTCGCAGGATCGGGGCCGTCGCCGGGATGGCCGCGCCGTGCGGGCTGCGGCGGCCGGGCGGCAGGCCGTCTCGCTCCTGCTGGGTGTTCCACGTCGGCACGGAGGCGTTCCACACGTCGGCGGCGGTCGCGGCGATCTCGGCCAGCCGGAACGACGCCGGGTCGGTGCCGGGCGAGATCTGGAACACGTCCCGCTCGCGGTCGTTGTTGTGCGCGATCATGTCCGAGACGTACAGCCCGACCACTTTCGTGCCGGACAGGTCCACCGGCTCGCCCTCCGGCGGGTGAACCGCGAGCGTGCCTTCGATCAGTTTGCGGATCAGCGCGCGGGCACCGAGGCAGTCGGCCGGGAACTCCTCGCCCGTCAGGTGGACCAGCCAGATGTCGCGCTCCAGTCGCCCCTTGCGGCTCATCTCCAGGAAGATCGGCGCGGCGAGCATCATGGCGGCGGTGGCCGAGTGGTTGTCGTCCGCCCCGCACGCGGCCAGCCGCGCGCCGACCCCGCCGGACTCCGCCTCGTACCGATCCGCCATGTACGCGGTGTCGTAGTGGTCGGACATGACGACCGCTTCGCCCCGGTTCTTGCCGGGAATCACGACGACGACGTTCCGCTCCGCGTCCGCCGCGTCCTGGTTCTTCAGCCAGCCGCCCATCCACGAGTAGTCGAAGTCCGTCTGCCACCGGAACGGCATCCCGCCGACGAGCGCCTTCCCGGTCAGCCCGGCCGCGCGGATCCGCTTTTCGTAGTGCGAAATGAGGAACTCGCCGACCGTTTCCAGTTGCCGATCCGGGTACGGCAGCAGCCGCTGCGTGATCGGGTCGCGGCAGCAGTCGGCGTTGTTCTTGTTCAGGAACGGCCCCTCGCCGAGGCTGGCGATGGCCTGCCAGTACCGCACCTCGAACGGCCGCGTCGCCGTCCGCGTGTAGGTGAGCGCCTCCGGCAGCCGGCCGCCCTTCCGCACGGGCAGCGGCGCGTCGGCGGGTTCGATGAACCGGACGACTTCCGTGGCGAGTTCGGGCGAAAGCGCGACGAGCCAGCTGTCGAGGGTTTGGCGGTGGCCGACGGCGAGCAACTTCCGCGCGACCGCGCGCGGCAGCGGCTTCCCGCCGTTCTTGCTCACCGAATCCATCACCTCGCGGACGCCGCGCACCACCGGGCCGTTCGGCGGGAACGCGAGCGCGGCGGTCGCCACCGGGCGGGTGCGGAAGCGCGGCCACAGCTCGACGGCCTTGTCCGGGCGGGGCGAATCGGCCCGGTAAGCGGTCAGGTAGCCGGTCGGCCCGTCGGCCATCACCGCCGGCTCGCCGGCGGCGGTGCGGTACGCGATCAGCGGGCGGTGCCAGTAGACTTCGTGCCTCCCGACCCGCATCGCCGGGTACTGGAAGCGGTACCCGAACAGCCCGCCGGCCGTCACGGTTTGCATCGCGTGCTTCAACTGCTCCGGCGTCGCGTTCGGCCCGTCCAGCAGCAACTCGTGGGTGTCGGTCGTCCACAGTTGGACGTTCCGGGCCATCGGCTTGTCGTACAGGTTCAGGTCGTTCGGCAGGGTACTGAACAGGACGTGGAGCAGTTGGTCCTCGCGGCCGATGAGGGCGAGTTCGTCCGCATCTCGAAGGATCTTGTCCCAGCGGTGGGTCCGCTTGAACGTGTTGCGGACGTGCTTCTCGTGCGCCGGATCGACCGGCCGGGAGGTCGCCGTGCGCTCGTGCAGGAACCCGCACTGCGGCACGCGCAGCCCGCCGACCATGCGGTGCCGCGCGACGTGGAACAGGAGCGGGATTTGCGCCGCCAGCGGGAGCGTGCCGGCCAGCGTGCGGCACCCCGGCGCGCCCCAGTACGCGAGGCTGCCGGGGAACGGCAGCAGGCGCGTGTGGCCGGCGAGGTACGCCTTCTTCACCCTGTTCGGTAGCTTGTCGAAAGGCCGAAACGTGAGCAGGTACTTGGGCGCGTTCCGGGCCTTCTCCGGCAGGAAGTAGGATGCGGCCCACGACGGCATCGACTCGTCCCACCCCGGTTCGCCCGGTACGCTCTCCGGCAGGATGAAGAAGCCGGCCTTGTGCAGCGAATCGACGTCGGTCGCGGTCTCGCCGTACACGTCGCGCAGCAGCCGGCACAGGAAGCCGACGCCCTCGGCGGCCGGCCGCTCCTTCCTCGGCGCGGTGTAAAAGCTCTTCCAGAACCCCCGGCTCGGCCCCTGCTCGCTGTTGCCGAACAGCGTCCAGCGGACGCGGCCCTTGTCGTCCAGCGTCCGCGAGAGCGCCAGCGGCAGCAGCGCGACGCACCGCTCCTGCGGCAGCGCCGGCTCGGCGGCGAGTTCGGCCGGCCAGTACGGGTTCTCGGCGAGTTCCAGCGCGGGCAGGCCGGTGTCCGGGTCGCCGTCCGTCAGCCGGGCGAGCTTGTGCAGGATTTGACGGCCGACTTGCACGAGGCCGGCGCGGAGTTCGAGCGTCTCCTCGAACTCGCCGACTTGCCAGCCGTGCGGGTCGTCGGGGGCGAACAGGTCCGGGTCCGGCGCGTGCCCGCCGTAGGGCTTCCACCCGACCCGCGGGGCGGGCAGGAACTCGGAGTACGCGGCGAGCGGGAACCGCCCGTCCCCGCGGAACGGGTTGTCGGACGGGATGAGGGACGGCCAGCCGGCGGGCATGGGACGATCCGGGGTCAGGGGAGGAGGCGCTTGCGGAAGAGGATCTGGTCGTCGCCGTCGGCGTAGAAGTCGCGGACGGTGGCCTCCCGGTCGTACCCGTGCTTCAGGTAGAACCGACGGGTCGGCTCGTACGGGTCCGTGCCGGACGTCTCGATCAGCAGCAGCCGCCCGCCGGCCGCCCGCGCCGCGTCCTCGACGTGGCCGAGCAGGAGCGAGCCGAGGCCCTTCGCCTGCCCCGCCTTGCGGACGATGATCCAGTACAGGTGCCAGGTGCGGTCGGTCATGGCGGTCGGGGCGAAGTACGCGAACCCGGCCGGGCGGCCGTCCCGTTCGAGCGTCACCGCCGCGTGCCCGCCCGGCTCGTCGGCCGCGTGGTACTCGCCGAGCAACTCGCGGAGGGTGACGAGTTCGAGGGGCTTGAACACCCCGGTGCCGGCGGCGATGGCGACCAGTTCGTCGGTGTCGGCGGCGACCGTCGGGCGGATACCGGGGTCGGGTCGGTCGGGGGGGTGCGGGGTCATCCCCACACAATACCCGACGAGCGGCCGATGCGGAGGCGAAATCCCGCTCGGCAGGGGTCTCGGGGCCTCGTCGCGGGCGGCTACGGGTGTCGGCGGCCGCCCCGGTTCGAGCTGAACGGACCGGTCACCCGTATCGCCGGCGGCTCGGCGAGACTCCGAGAGTCGGTGGGGTCGTCGGCGGGTCATCCTTCGTTCGGGGAAGCGTACACCCGGAAGGACGTGGTGGTCAAGGAGGCCAAAAGCTGAGACGGTCGCCGCAGCGGAGGTGGTACAGTATCCGGTACGGAATTGGCGCGAAACTGTGCGAAACGGGTGTAGAATGGCGGAAGTCGCGGCCTTCCACCGGATCGGTCTATCACCCCGAATACCTTGTCCGCTAACAAGTCGAGATGCGGACACCGGGAAACGGCTCTTCGGTCTTCGGAACCGAGGGTTACGGGTTCGACTCCTGTCGAGTGTACTCGAATAACAAGGAATTTCGCGAGCCGGCCGAAGTGACATGCGGGAAACCGTGCAGGTTGCACCCGCCTATCCCCCAGCTTTTCTGGGGACATTTCCATTTCCGAGCCTCGGCGAATCGGCAAATGCTCGGCGAACCCGCCGACGGAGTCGCAGGGAGTCAGCCGTCCAATGGATTGGCGGCGACCCGGCATGCGAATCCGCTGCGGACGAACTGCGCGGCGAGACACGCCGGCTTGCGGGCGGCTTGATCTCGGAAGGACGCCGCCACCTCCCCGGCGAATTCCAACCGCGGGTACCGCGCAAGCACCTCGTCCCGGAAGTCCGGCGGAATTTCCTCGGTTCGCCGCCCGGAGCTGTCCATTCCGGTCGAGAGTTCGAGCAAATGGCCTTCGGGATCGGTCGCGACATCGACCTCCGCCCACATGTGCCGCTCGATGACCTCGGCCGCCCGCTTCCGGCGGGCGGGCGGCCACCCGGCGGCCGCACCGAACACCCAGGCGATGTGCCCGCCGGCCTTTTCGAACGGCAGCGAGTGGCTGTCGAACTCCTTCACCAAGGCGAGGTCGTGGAACAGGGCGGACACGTACAGCAATTCGGGATCGAACGAAATACCCCGCCCGGCGGCGTAGCCGGCCGCCCAGAGGTAGGCCCGAATCGAGTGGTTGAGCAGGGCCGGGGAGCAGTAGGCCGTCGCCACCTCCAGAGCGGCGTGGCACGCCGGGGTCGTCGGAATGGCGAGGTCGGCGAGTTTCATTCGGGCTCTCCGTGACGTGTCGCAGAGGGTGCCGACGGCGGTCGCGGCCGAACAAGTCGCCGAGAAACTCAAGGGGCTTGACGGCGTCGAAATC
The DNA here is from genome assembly GCA_043738505.1 of Fimbriiglobus sp. Lineage (GTDB taxonomy): Bacteria > Planctomycetota > Planctomycetia > Gemmatales > Gemmataceae > JALHQU01. The sequence continues at coordinate 13,096 of JAYUFU010000455.1, forward strand.
CGCGGATGACCGAAAAGCCGCCGCGGCTCGGTTCGTCAAGCACGCGGCGGAACCCCCGCTCTTGGAAGCCTGCAAATCGCTGGAGAACGCGGCCGCATTCGACGACGTCCCGGAAGTCGGAGGGTACGCCGTCTTCGCGCTCGGCCTCATCGCCGTGAAGAAGGAGTTGCCGTGCCCGCAGGTCATCCTCGACGCACTCTTCGACCGTGAACCGGACGAGGGCAACCCCGACATCCTACGCGATCCGGGTGCTTCTGTCGGTTTTGCGAGGGCGAGGCTCCCGCCGAGCCGCGTATGCGATTCGAGCGGACTTCGCGGTGGTGTCGCGGTGTACCCGCAGTGGCGGAAGTCGTTGCGGCACTCGTCGGGGCGGAACTCGTCGATCAGCCGGCCGAGGCACGACCACAGGCCATCGACCGTCCGCTCGGCGGCTTTCCGCAGCAGCCGCTTCCACTTCGAGAAGGCGTTCTCGAGCGGGTTCCGGTCCGGGCTGTATGCCGGGTCCACTTGTTGCGTTCCCGCAGCCGCGAGCCGAGTTCTAGCGCCAGAGTGTGGGGTGCCTGGCCGCGAGGCCGGTGAACGCCGGCTCGGTGATCCGGGCGACGGCGGTCGTCTCCTTGGCCTGGATCGATGCGCTGCGCTTCGCCTTTGTGTCGATCAACGACATCTCGCCCACATGTTCGCCAGCCACCCGCAACGCCAGCACGCGGTCGTTGACGATGATGTCCACGCTCCCGGCGAGGAGGAAGAACATGTCGGTGTCCTCGCCGTTCTGCTTGGCGAGGAAGTCGCCTTCCTTGAACTCCTCCAGCGTGGCGACCTCGGCCAGGTCGGCGGCCATCTCCGGCGCGCCGTGGACCGCCTTCTGCCGGAGCAGTGAGTCGATCAGTTTTCGCTTGCCGTCGATCCCCTTGAATCGTTCGATCATGGGCATCTCTCTGGGCACGGGATGTAACTATTCCGCAATTATCGCTCGGAACAGCGTTTTCGCAATCTTGGTTGTCAGGTTCCAAGCCACACGGCGGCGGAGGCGGTGTTGAAGTGAATCGGCGGACCGGTCGCATTGATCTCGCCGGCGCGGCCGACGAACGCAGTCTACCACTCTTCCGACACCCTCCACGACCGACTCCGCGCGACGGTCCGCGCCGCCGAGACGCCATACTCGCCCCGCACCACCGCCGGCGTCGAGCGGGTCGGCCTCCCGCAGCGCCGCCAGCAACTCCTCCGTCGTGAGCCACTCGCACTGGTCGGGGTTGTCCATGCGGCGTTGCAACTCGGCCCGTTCCTCCGCCGTCAACTTCGGGCCGTAACGGTCGAACTGGGCTTGCGCGCCTCGGACCGTCAGGAGGTAGCCCAGTCGCTCCGCCCCGTCCGCGAGGGGATCATCTCGGCCGGGGCACTGTCGCGGATCAACTCCCGGACCAAGTAGAAGAAGGTCGCCTCCTGATCCTCGACCGGCAGCCGACCGACGTATTCCACCGGCGTCAGCCGCTTCGGGGTCTGGGTCGGCGGGGCGGAGTCGAGAACGGCGGACATGGCACCACCTCTGATACCGAATCGCGGTGATTGCTAACCCCATCCAACTGGGTGGAGGGAATCACCATGACTCGCATCCCCGTTCTCCCACACCTGCCGCCCGACGAGATCGCCCGCCGGTACCGCACCCGTGCGGACGCCGCCGAGAAGACCCGCTGGCAGGTGCTGTGGCTGGTCACCCGGCCGGACCGGCCGATGTCCGCCGGCCGCGCCGCCGTGGCCGTCGGGTTGACCCCGTCGTGGGGCCGCACCCTCCTCGAGCGGTGGAACGCCGACGGCCCGGACGGGTTGGCCGACGGCCGACGGGGCAACGGGCGGCCCCGGTCCTGACCCCAGACCGGCAAGTCGAGTTGTACCAAGCCCTCCGGGCGGACCCTCCCGACGGCGGGCTGTGGACCGGGCCGAAGGTGGCCCGGTCCGTCCGCGACCGGTGGGGCGTCGAGGTCGTCCCGCAGACCGGCTGGCGGTGGCGGGTGCGGCTGGGGTTCTCGCTCCGGGTGCCGCGTCCCCGGCACCCGAAGGCGGCCACCCCGGAGCACCAACGGGGGTGGGTTTGACCGGCTCGCCGCCACCGTCGCCACCTCGAGGGCCGCCCACCCGGACAAGGCCGTCGAGGTGTGGGCCGAGGACGAGGCGCGGCTCGGTCTGAAGCCGATCGCCCGCCGCGTGTGGTCGCTGAACGGGCACCGCCCGCGGTCGAACGGGCCGTCCAAGTTCGAGTCGCTGGACGTGTTCGGGTTCGCCCACCCGGCGACCGGGCGGAATCGCACCCTGATCCTGCCGAAGGCGATCACCGCCACGATGACCGAGGCGCTGGCCGACTTCGCCCGGTGGGCCGACCCGGACGGGCAGACGGTGCTGGTGCTGATCGCGGACAACGCCGGGTGCCGCTCCGCAACCGGCTGGCTTGGCTGGCCGACCATCCCGACACGGTGAAGGGGGCCGTCGGCTTCCACTGGGCCGTCGCCCTCGGATGAGCACGGTTCAACGCAACTTGGCCTGAGTGGGTGCGCGAATCGCTTCGGGTCTGGTTTCGAGAGCAACGCAGGCTTCGGTGTGGTTGCCGACCATACCCAAGCGAAGTGAGGCGGGGGAAAATGATCGCAGGGTGTGAGAATCCGATCATCCGAAAAAAGCAGAACGGTCCTTGACAGTCGTCCGGTGATCGAGTCAAGTCGTGTCAACAGCGCGACTCGGTTCGAGGATCGATCATGCGATTCCCTCTCCTCGCCCGCACCTGGGATTTCCTCGTCGGCCGCAAGACGCGGCGCTCACCGTTCGTCCGGCTGACCGCGCTGCCCCTCGAAGACCGCATCACCCCGACCGGGCGACCGCTGCCCCTGCCGTTCATTTTCGTCGGGGCCGGGAGCGGTGCGCCGCCGCTGGCCCGCGCTTACGAAGCCGAGACCGGGGCGCTGAAGTTCGAGAAGCAGCCGTTCGATTCGGGCTTCACCGGCGGGGTGCGGGTGGGCACGGGCGACATCGACCACGACGGCATCCCGGACCTGATCGCCGCTGCCGGGCCGGGTGGCGGGCCGCGCGTGGTCATTTACTCCGGCAAAACCGGCGAGCAACTGTCCGGTCCCCTCGGCAGCTTTTACGCCTACGATCCGGCCTTCACCGGCGGGGTGTATGCGACTGCCGGCGATGTGGACGGAGACGGCTACCACGATTTGATCACGGCCGCCGGCGCGGGCGGCACCCCGCACGTCAAAGTTTACAGTGGCTACAGTGGCGAGTTGATCGCGTCGTTCCACGCCTTCGACACGGGGTTCCGCGGTGGGGCGACGGTAATGGCGGCCGACTTCACCGGCGACGGCAAGGCCGAGTTGGTGGTCGGGGCCGGGACCGGCGGCGGGCCGAACGTGCGGGTGTTCGACCTGAACACGGGCAACCCGCTGCCGCCGCCGCTGGGCAGCTTCTACGCCTTCGACAAATCGTTCACCGGCGGGGTTGAGGTCGGTACGGACGTGTTGACTGGCGACGTGACCGGGGACGGCCGGGCGGACCTCGTGGTCGGCCGCGGGGCCGGGGCGGGCAGCCTGGTGCGGGTGTTCGACGGCCAGACCGGAAATCAGGTGCGGGAGTTCAGCCCGTTCGGCGCGGGCATGACGGCCGGCGTGCGGGTGGCGACGGCGTTCGTCGACGACGACCGGTACGCCGACATCGTGGTCGGCACCGGCGCGGGCGTGACGGCCCAGGTGAAGGTGTTCAGCGGGGCTACGTCGGCCGAACTGGCGTCGCCGATGAGTGCGTACACGCCGTTCGGCACCGCCTTCACCGGCGGCCTGTTCGTGGCCGCGTCGAACGACCCGGACCAAGTCATCATGTACTTCAGCGGCGGGTCGGCCTCTTGGGGCGGGAGCCTCGTCCTGACGGCCGAGGTGTGGGACGGGAACCAGTACAACGGATACCAGCAGCCGACCGGGACGGTCACCTTCACCACGACCGTCGACGGCACGGCGACCGCGCTCGGCACGGTCGCCCTCGTCGGGTACGACACCGGCATGTCGCGGGCCACGCTGACCATCGACCCAGTCACGCTGCCACCGGGCATGTACTCGGCGAAGGCGGCCTACGGCGGCGACTCCACCTTCATCCCCGACTTCCGCAACGCCCAGGTGAACATCCAGCCCCCCGATGTCGCCGGCGACCTCGACATCATCGATTCAAACGGGGTGGCGGTGGCCGAGGACAAGGAAAACTTTCCGGGCGGGTGGGTCGCCGTCAACAACGACAACGACAACTACAACTTCCTGGGGGACGCGGCGGCACAAGCGACGAGCCTGTTGCACAAGTACGACAAGGACGAAACCGCGAAGGTGGAAGGCGAGAACGACCTCGTCAAGATCAAGGTTACAATTCCCGAATTGAACTGGGCCCTCGGCAACCTCGCGGGGAAGTTCTCCATTGAGTACCCGCAAGGGAATATCAAGCTCTGGAAAACGGCCGACAAAGACGGCAGCGTCAATCCGGGGGACGAAGTGCTCAGCAGAGATGCGGAGTACTGGGTCGAGGGCAGGTATCTGAGCAGCGCGGTTCAGGAAAGCGTGGTCACGCTCAAATGGGTCGGATTCGGGGGACTATCGACGGTCGAGATCGACGCCGTCAAGTTCACCGTGTACGAGGTGTCGGGGGTGATGAACGTACCGGGACACTCGGTCCACAAGTACCAAGTCCTCTCCCCGGTCGTGCAGTACGGCTTCACGCCCATGGTTGTCAGCGTGACGAACGGCCAGAAGCAGTCCGAGATCGCTGGCGCGACGAGCGGCAGCACGGGCACCACCATGCAGGCGACCGTGCTGTGGGATGGCGGTCCCGCTTTCGGCAAGGTGCGAGTGACGCCTGGCACGGCCGTCAGCAACTTCTTCGTGGACCGCGAAGTGAACGTGGTGAAGGTGGCGTTCGAGGCGGCCGAAGGAGTTGGGAACACGATCGTCTACAACGGCCCTCCGATGCAGTTGAGTACCTTAAAAGACAAGGCCTCGGGAGACTTCCTGAGCATTCCTGTCTACGAGGCTCCTCTCGACATTACAGCTCAAGCGATAATCTCGCACGACAACTACAACGGGAACGGGAGTACTCTTAACCCGCGGGCAGACAAGCGAAACGGGGACTCCCAAGCGATGCTAGCCAAGCTGAACGTCGTCAGCATCGAAGGCCCGGTCGTCGGGCCTTCGATGCGTGGCGTTCGGTTCGTGGAGGCGGGCCTCATCCAGAACGTCGTCGCCACGAAGGTGGCCGGTGTGTTCGAGTTCAATCCGGTTCGGAGACGTGTGCCGAACTACGTCAGTGTTGATACTTACGTCGATACCGCCGGGCCGCCCGGTAATCTCGCCGGTCAAGCGTTCCCGTTCTACCTGAACGACGGCGAGAAATCGCGGTATCGATCGGATACGGATCCGGCCGCCGGCAACCCGGTCCAAAACAAGCTGTTCAAAATATTCGACACGCCGAACATCCGTGTGACGGATCGCATGGAACTCGACCTCGGTGTCAAGAAGCCGGTTGCCAATTTCGAGTTGCGGTTGGACTTCCAACTCTTCGCAGCGGTACACACCCTCGACACCGGGTTGGGAGCGGAGGCCATCTTCACCCAGCGGGGGAAGGCGATCTGGTATTTCGATGGGACGGGCAAGGTGTTGGCAGATGTCTGGACGCCTCTGGAGCAGGCCAAGACCGATGGTGGTACGACATTTGTCGGTGTGACGGACGGTTCAGTAGTGCCGAAGACGACCGGAGCCACCTTCAACTCCGCCCTATTCGGTGCGGTCTGGGAAACGAAAGGCGGATGACTATCGGTCGTTCGACCAGGTAGCAACTCGGCTGTCACACTACTGGAGGCGAGTCTATGTCCCCTCGCAGAGTCGCGCTGTGGCTCGCCGTCGCCCGCTCCCTGGCGACCGTCACCCCATTCGGGCAGGCCGCCGACCCGCCGCTCCACCCCACGCCCCTGCCCATCCTCGTGCGCGGGAAGGTCACGGCGTTCGAGCTGGCGAAGGGCAACGTCGCCAGCCCGGCCACGGTCGAAATCGTCCACGTCTACAGCGGCGACCCCAAACTCGTCGGCAGGACGTTGACCGATGCGTACGCTCCGTTCGGGAACGGGCATAGCGCCCCGCTCTTCACTGCGGTTCGGCCGTTCAAAGTCGGGGAGGTCGGTCTCTGGACGCTCACGGGGACCAGCCTCCGGGACGACGGGAAACGGCTCGCGGCCGTGTCGCGACAAGCCCCGTCCCAGACGTTCACGAAGGAGCCTGCGTCGATGAAGCTGCCCTTCGAGTGGGCGGACGCGGTCGAGAAGTACGCCAAGGCCGCACCGAAGGCGCGCGGGGAGATGCTCCCGAAGTTGCTGCGGAGTACCAACACCCAGGTCGCACACTGGGTGGTGGAACGGCTCGGCGAAGAGGACTCCAAGGAGTCGGGCGAGTTCCTGGATAAATTGTTCGCGGACAAACTCATCGCGGACATCCCCGTAACCTTGCAGTTGAGCTTGGACGGCGTGCTGTGCGCCCGGAAGCGGGACGACTGGCTCGCATCGCCGCTGCGAAAGTCGATGACCAAGAACTGGGTGGCGGGAAAACCCGACGGGTGGTACGGCATCTGGGTGATGTCTCGATTGAATACCGCCGGGCAGAATGGCGATCTGCTCCCGGCCGAAGCAATCGAGTTGCTCAAGATCGGGGCGGAGAACAAGGACTGGTCGGAGGAGGAGCGACTGGAGGCGATCCGACAGGTCGGGGAAATCGCGGGCCGCAAGAGAAAGGACGAGGTGGCCTACGACTGGCTGATGGAGTTGCTGCGCACCCACAAGACCCTCGTCGTGCGCCGCGCCGCAACGCGGGGGCTCGTCTGGATCCCGCTGTACCCCGCACGGCTGAAGGCGGTCGAGGAACACCTCCAGACGGAGACCGACAAGGAAATCAAGGCCACGCTGGAAGCGGCCGTGAAGAAGGCGAAGGAGATGAAGTGACCGGACGGCATCCCGTCGGCGCTCGCCACCCGCGCTGGTGGGGAGGTCGCCGGCGCGAACCGTGTCCGGCACGGGGGCGTACCGGTAGAACGACCGCCTCCGTTCTACCGGCACGCCCCTGGGTGTTCGCATGGCCGACCCGACCCCGCCCCCGTCCTTCGACACCGCCCCCCGCCTCCAGCCGACGGCCGCCGACCCGGCCTCCGCTTACGCCCCCATCGCCTGGTCGGCGGTGGCGGCGCTGGGCATCGGCGGCCTGTTCGCCGCCGCCCTCCTGATCCTGGGCTACTCGTCCTTCCAGAAGAAGACCCCGCTCGTCGAGCCTTGGCTGTTCGCCTTCGCCGTCGTCGGCATCGCCGTGGCGTTCGTCGCCCGCCGGCAGATCGCCAGCTCCGAAGGCACCCGCATCGGCGGCCAGTACGCCGCCGCCGGGTGGTGGCTGTGCGTGGTCGGCGGGCTGATCTACGCCGCGTATTTGGGGACGCTGGAGTACACCGTCCGGGCCGACGCCGCCGCCCAGTTCGCCACCTGGACGAAGAGCCTGCCGGCGGTGGACCCGGACGCGGCGGACCAGCCGGAGCTGTTCGCCGCCTTCTACCGCACCATGCAACCGCAAGTGCGGGCCGAGTTCAACCCGGAGGCGTTCACCGACGCCAACGACCCCGGCGGGGCGAAACGGCGGGCGGCGCGGGAAACGGTGCGGAGCCGGTACGGCCCGATGCTGCTGAAGTTCCGCCAGCACCCGGTCGTCCAGCAGGCCGTCCGCTACGGCGACGACTGCACCTTCGTCGCCGAGGGGCTGAAGGAGTGGAAGTACGTGGGCGGGAAGATCGAGTGCACGCTGGCGGCGGTGATGCGGACGCCGGAGGCGGACTTCCCGCTGGTGGTGCCCATGGAGGCGATGGTCGGGAAGGGCAACCGCGAGTGGCAGGTGAAACTGGTCGAGGGGAACGCCGCCGGGCCTCCGCTCGTCACGCCGTACGGGCTGCTCGTCCTGGGCTGGGTGACGCCGTCGGCCCGGCTGATGACGGAGGAGTTGCTGTCCATCCAGAGGGTGACCGCCCACCGCAAGGTGATCGGCGGGCCGGACTTCGTCGCCGCCGTCGGCGGCCTGCCGGCGGTGGTGGCCGGCGGCCCCGTCCCGACGCACGCGGCGTTCGCCGCCAGCCCGGTCGTCACCCTACCGGGGGGCGTCGGCGCGCCGCCGGAGGACAAACTCCGCAAGTTCCGCATCGACTGGGAGTCCGAGCCGCGGCGGTTCAAGGTGAGCGACATCCTCGGCGAGGGGCTGGCCGAGAACCCGGCCGCGCCGGGCATCGACGTGGCCGCCGACCGGGTCGTGGTGCGGATGCCGTTTCAGTACCAGCCGCGCGGGGCTGAGGTGCCGGGGGCCGGAGTGCGGCTGAAACTGGTGATGGCGTGCACCGACCCGGCGGTGCTGGGCGAGTTGAACGCCGCCCGCGCGACCGCCGCCACCGACGCCCGCCTCGCGGACCTGCCGAAGGATGCCCCGATCCTGAAGAAAACCCCCATCCTGCCGGGCCAGTGGACGTTGCTGCGGATCGAGTCCGACCTGCAAACGCAGCGGCCGCCGCAGCAGGCGGGCGGCCCCGGCGGGCCGGGCGGACCCGGCGGGCCGGGCGGGTGAGACGCGAAACGGCGTACCGGACCCGGCGGCGGCGGATACAATTGGGCGAGCGGTCGCCGTTCGTCCGGGGGTCTCGTGTCGTCATCGCCCGCCAGCTCCCGCCGCCGCGTCGCCGTTCTCGGTAGCACCGGGTCCATCGGCACCAGCGCGCTGGATGTCGCGGCCGCGCTGCCGGAGCGCCTCGAGATCGTCGGCCTCGCCGCCCACTCCAAGTGGCAACTGCTGGCCGACCAGTGCCGGCGGTTCCGTCCCCGCGTCGCGGTGCTGACGGATCTGACGGCTTTCGATGCGGCGGATCGGAGTGACTTCCCCCCCGAAACCGAGTTGCGGTACGGCGACGACGCGGTGTGCGACCTGGCGTCCGCCGCCGATGTCGATGTGGTGCTGTCGGCGGTCGTCGGCGCGGCGGGGCTGACCGGCACCTGGGCGGCGCTGGAGGCGGGCAAGACGGTCGCGCTGGCGAACAAGGAGACGCTCGTCGTCGGCGGGTCGCTGGTGACGGAGTTGGCGAAGCGGCGCGGGGCGACGATTCTTCCCGTGGACAGTGAGCATTCGGCCGTCTTCCAGGCGCTGACCGGGCACACGGCGGCGGACGTGGACAAGGTGGTGCTGACCGCCAGCGGCGGGCCGTTCCGGGGCAAGACCGCGATTCAGCTTGAGGACGTGACGCCGGCCGACGCGCTCAAACACCCGACGTGGGTGATGGGGCCGAAGATCACGGTCGATTCCGCCACGCTGATGAACAAGGCGCTGGAGGTGATCGAGGCCCGCTGGCTGTTCGACCTGCGGGCGGAGCAGATCGACGTGATCGTCCACCCGGAATCGGTGGTGCATTCGTTCGTCGAGTTCGTGGACGGGTCGGTGCTGGCGCAGCTCTCCCCGCCGGACATGCGGCTGCCCATCCAACTGGCCCTGCTGCACCCCGCCCGCGTGCCCGGCCCGGCCAAGCGGGTGGACTGGGCGACCCTGTCCGCCCTCCGCTTCGAGCCGCCCGACCGCGCGGCTTTCCCGGCGCTCGACCTCGGCTTCGAGGTGGCCCGCGCCGGCGGCACCGCCGGGGCCGTGCTGAACGCCGCCAACGAGGCCGCCGTCGCCCGCTTCCTGAGTCTCGACCTCCGCTTCCCCGACATCGCCCGGTGCTGCCGGGCGGTGCTGTCCGCGCACGATTTCGACCCCACCCCCACCCTGGCCCGGCTGTTCGAGTTGGACAGGTGGGCCAGACACGAGGTAGCCCGTTGGACGCCAACACCCCGACCGTGACCCCCGCCGGCGACTCCACCCCGCCCGCCAAACCGCCGGAGACGTTCGCCACCTGGTTCCGCGCCAACGGCACGTCCGCCGTCGTCACCGCCGCGATGGTGGTCGCCGTCTGCTACTTCCTGCACCCGCTGGACGTGCTGCTGGCCATCGTCGGCCTGGGCGGCATCGTGTTCCTCCACGAACTCGGCCACTTCGTGGCCGCCAAGGCGTGCGGCGTCCACGTCAAGACGTTCGCCGTCGGGTTCGGCCCGCCGCTGCCGTTCTGCCACTTCCGCTACGGCGAGACGCACTACAAGCTGGCCATGATCCCGCTCGGCGGGTACGTGGCGATGGTCGGCGAGGGGGACGCGAAGGGCGACGTGGTGGACGCCGACACCGAACCGGACGAGATCGAGACCTACGCGAAGGACTACCCCCGCAGCTTCGCCAACAAGCCGGTCTGGCAGCGGATGATCGTCATCTCGGCCGGCGTCATCATGAACATCCTGCTGGCGGCCGTCTGCTTCGTGGTCGTGTATCTGCACGGCGTCGAGGAGATGCCGGCGCTGGTGCAGGCGGTGGACCCCGGTTCGGCGGCGTGGCGGGCGGGCATCCGGCCGGGCGAGGAGTTGGTGAAGCTGAACGAGCTGGAGAACAACCCGTCGGAGAACAAGAAGCGGCTCTGGTTCGACGACATCCGACCGGTGGTGTCCAGCACCGACAAGGGCGAGACGGTGGCCGTCACCACCGTCTTTAAGGGTGAGACGCGGACCTACGACGTGGTGCCGGTTCGCGCCGAGGGCGCGCTGTTCCCGCAGCTCGGCATCAGCCCGCCGCAGAGCCTGACGCTGCTGTTCTCCCGCCGGGACACCAACCCGCCGTTCGACGCCGGTTCCCCCGCGTCCTTGGCGAAGGCGGCCGACGGCTCCGGCTTCCAGTCCAAGGACCGCGTCGTCGCCATGACCGACCCGGACACCGGCACCGTCACCGACATTCCCGACACGCCGGACGGCAAACTCGGCGGCCAGTTCGAGTTCCGCCGCCGGCTGCACCGCCTCGCCGGACAGGAGGTGAAAGTCCGTGTCCTCCGCGCCGGCCAGCCGGACGACGCCCCCCGCGTCGAGATCGTGCTGCCGAGGACGTATCGCAAAGACCTCGGCCTGCGGATGAAGCCGGGTCAGGTGACGGCGGTTCGCACCGGGTCGCCGGCGGAGAAAGCCGGCCTGCTGTCGCGCATCGTGACGAAGGGCGAAGTCGAACGCGAAGGCGACGAACTGCTGGCGGTGACGGTGACGGACGCCGGCAAGCCGCTCACCTTCGACGCCACCACCGACCCGCTCCGCCTGCCGCTGGGCCTGTTCGTGTGGGCGGACAACATGACCCGCCAGCCGGTGCCGGACTGGAAGGTGACGGCGACGATCCGCCGCGCGGGCGCGCCGCTCACGGTGGTGATGACGTGGGACGACAGCTACCGCACCGAGCCGGGGCCGATGCTGTCGCCGGCCTCGCCGGTGCCGCTGGACGGGCTGGGGCTGGCGTTCCAGGTGTCGTCCACCGTCCACGACCTTGCGGCCGGCTCCGCCGCCGCGAAGGCCGGGGCGCAGAAGGGCGATGTCATCACGAACGTGCGGTTCAAGGCGGTGGACTTCAAGGGCACCGCGAAGGACGGCAGTTGGCAGCCGGTCGGCGCGAGCCACTTCGCCTACCTCGATTCGACCCTGCAAATTCAAGCCCCGCACGCGGTCGATCTGAAGGTGGACCGCGGCGGCACCGAGGTGGAACTGCTCGACCTGACGGCCGCGGACGACACCGGCTGGCCGGTCGCCGCCGGCGGCCTGATCTTCGGCAAGGAGCTGCGCATCCTGAAGGCCGACGGCGTCGGCGAGGCGCTCGGCCTCGGCCTCCAGCGGACCGTCCGCATGGTGAAGAACACCTACCAGGGGCTGTACGCGCTGGTGGCCGGGCGGGTGTCGGTGAAGGTGATGAGCGGGCCGATCACGCTGGCCCGCGCCGGGTACATCCTGGCCGGCGAGAGCGTGTGGAAGCTGATCCTGCTCATCGGCCTCATCAGCGTGAACCTGGCGGTGGTGAACTTCCTGCCCATCCCGGTGCTGGACGGCGGGCACATGGTGTTCCTGATCTACGAAGGCGTCCGCGGCAAGCCGGCCCCCGTACTGGTGCAGAACGTGCTGACCGTCATCGGCCTGGCGGCGGTGCTGAGCCTGATGCTGTTCACCATCGGCCTGGACATCTGGCGGCTGCTGTTCTGGTGAGCCACCCGCCGGCAGGCCCCGATGCTGACCGTGCTGTTTTGGAACCTCGGCCGTCGCCCGTGCGAGACGTTCTGCGCGAACCTCGCACGGGTAACAGCAATCATTTCAAGCTTGGCTTACCGTGGCTGACAAGCCGGAGACGCCGAGATGACAATCGACCAACATCCTCCCGCACCTGGCTTTCCTGCCGAGGTTCGTCCGGCGTTCGAAGTGCTCAAACAGGACATCATCTGGCTGTCACAAAAACTGGACTTGTACCGGATGGGCTTTCTAGACGAAGCCAGCCGAGAGGTTCTGTTTTCTCATACGGCTCATGCCTTCCTTGTGCTTCAGGATTCACTGACGAATGACTTGATCATTTCAATCGCAAGGTTGATGGATGACGCTGGAAGTGGCAGCAGAACGAACCTATCCCTCAAACACCTTTTCTCACTGGTTCGAGAACGCGGAAGGAATCCCGATTTGGCGAGCGATATCGAGGCAAAATTGTCGTCGATTGAAGGCGTTCTTGTGCCAATTGCCAAGCTTCGAAACAAGGTCTTGGCCCACCGAGACCGCACCACCGCCTTAACGACTCCCTTGGATCTGCAGCTCGCGGCGGATGACATCACTCGGGTTTGCCGCGTGCTTCAGGAGATTCTCAATGCCATCGAGGGGTATTTTGAGCGAAGCACATTCTTGTATCACTACACGGTTTCATACCAAGACATTCGCGCCGTTGTCCGGTTTCTCCAGGGTGGCATCCAAGGCTGGGAGCAGGAACTTCAGTTGCTCAAAAGCCAAGCTCGCCAGTTAGATCTGCCAGATACCCACTGCTGACGACGTGACATCAACAGCACAAGGATATGTACCGACGTGCTCCACCCGAGTTCCTGATCCTGTTGGCCGCCGAGGAGTCTTACATGAGCGCCACCGCGACCGCAACGGGACTCGACCTGTGGCCCCAAGACCTCGAACCCAAGGGGCAGCCCTCGCCCTCGGCGATCCTTCGCCAGCAAGGCTACCGCCTCGGCGAACGAACCGACCAAGTCGTGTACGGTGAAGTCGAATCGCTCCACGAGAACCGGGAATTCCGGCACACCCTCGTCCTGACCGCCTCGTACCTGAAACTTCGACAGCCGATCGTTGCCGTCAAACACAAGCTTTCCCCCTACCCTGCGGACGTGTGGTCGATGAACGACCGGGGCGATACCGTCGAGGCGAGACAGGTTCGCGACGCCGAGCAACTCCGCGAGTTCCTTCGAGAAGTCTTCAAGTACCCGACCACGATCGATCTGATTCAGTCCCTGCTCGCGCAGACACGCGACCTCGACGCCGACGCCGAGTAACCCCATCCCCGGAGTGTCCCCATGCGATTCGCAATCGCGGCGGTGCTGCTGGTCGCCTCGGCGGCCGTTGCCGCCGACCCGCCGAAGATCGACCGCGCCGTCGGCAAGGAGCCGAAGTACGCCGGCAAGCCGGTGTACGCGCTGCTCGCGTTCGGCCCGGACGCCGCGCACCGCGTCTGGCTCGTCCGCGACGGCGACACGCTTTATGTGGACAAGAACGGCAACGGCGACCTGACCGACCCCGGCGAGGCGGTGGCCAAGACCAAGCCCCGCAAGGGCCGCGAGGACGACGAGGGCAAGACGTTCGAGGTCGGCGACATCACCGTCGGCGGCAGGACGCACAAGGGGTTGACCGTGTACGCCACGCCGCTGGCCGACTACGCCAACGGCGACGCCGGCAAGTTGCCGCCGGTGAAGGCCGCGCTGGAGAAGGACAAGAAGGCGTTCACCGCCGTCATCCGCTGCGAGGTGGACGCGCCGGGCGTGAAGGGCGGCGGCACCGCCGGCCGGCTGGACATGATGGCCGGGTGGCTCGACCTGAACGGCCCGCTGCAATTCGCCGAGAAGCCGGCCGACGCGCCGGTCATCCACTTCGGCGGGCCGCTGGAAGTCAGCTTCTACGGCGAGGTGCCGAAGATGCGGGTCGGCCGCGGGGCCGAGTTCGTGCTGGTCGTCGGCACCCCCGGCGTCGGGGCCGGCACGTTCGCCATGCTCGGCTACGAGGACTGCATCCCGAAGGACGCCTACCCGAAGGCGGAGATCGCGTTCGCGCCGAAGAAGCCGGGCGACGCGCCGGTGAAGGAACTGTTCGAGATCAAGGAGCGGTGTTGAGGCGTCAACCTGGACGGCTCGGTTCGAGCCGCGGACACGGTTGGGGCGGGTACGGCGACGGTAGTGCTGTCGTTCGACGCCTGGCAAGGGGCGAAGGTGAATCCGACGACTCACGCGGTGGTGGTGCTGCCGGTGAAGGGCGGTCCGAAGGCGGAGCCGACTTCCCCGCTGCTGGTCGCCACGCTGGTGCATCCGGAGCGGAAGGCGAGCGTCGGGCAAGTGAAGTACAGCAACGACGGCAAGAAGCTGTTCGCATCCGGCTACCCGTCGGGCGTCGTGCAACTCTTCGACCTGGAAACGAAGAAGGAACTCCGTCGCATCGACGGGCCGAAGGGGTATCGCGGGAGCATGGAGTACGCGCTGCTGACCCCGGACTGGAAGACCCTGTACGTCACCGACGAGCGGAAGCGGAAGGTGGTGCCGGTCGAGATCGACGGCAAGAAGGACCACCGCATCGAGTACAGCGGGCACGTCCTCGCGTGGGACATGACCACCGGCCAGCCGCTCGATTCGCTGTCGCCGGAGAAGAACCACGGAGCCGGGTACGCGAAGATGTCGCCCGACGGCCGGCGGCTGCTCGTGGTGGAGAACGAAACCGTGCTGGCGTCCGGGCGGGACAAGGAAAGCCGGCGGACGTTCGCCTGGGACTTGACGACCGGCTCGAAGTCGAAAGTCGGCGACGGCTTCCTCGTGCCGACGTTCCTGCCCGACGGCAAGACCGGGCTGATCGTGGATGACGACTACACCGCGAAGACGTGCGCGATCCGGCGCATCGACCTGGCCACTGGCAAGGTGCTGGCCAGCCGCGACACGCCGGAGAAGGGGTTGAGTTTCTCGGTCTCCGGCGTCTCGCCCGACGGCAAGTTGGTCACCGTCTCGCTAGGCGGCAAGAAGGGCGCGACGCCGACCACGCTGTTCGTCGATCCGGAAACGCTGAAGGACGTGGCCACGCTCACCGGCGAAGCCGACCCCGACGGCTACGGCTGGGATAGCGGCACGTTCAGCCCGGACGGGAAGCTGTTCCAATCCGCCGACGGCAAGGGCAATCTCCGCCTCTGGGACGTGGCCGCGAAGAAGGTGGTTCGCACCATCAAGCACGGCGAACGGACCTGGCGGCGCGACTTCAGCCAGGATGGGAAGTGGCTGGCCGTGGCGTGGATGCCGAAATGGGACGAGGAGCAGGACGGCAACCGCGAGCCGGACCCGCTGGACCTGCCGCAACCGCGCGTCACGCTGTACAACCTGGCCGACGAGACGGCGAAGCCGGTGGTGCTGATCGCCCCGCACGGGTTCGTCGGCAGTCTGGCATTCCGGCCCGACGGCAAGCAACTGGCGTTCGGCAGCGCCGGCGGCGTGCATCTGTTCGACTTGAGCAAGCTGAAGTGAGGCGGCTGGGCCGCTCCTGAAGTCGCTGCGAAGAG
>JAYUFU010000456.1:0-10809 GCA_043738505.1 Fimbriiglobus sp.
CGCTCACCGCGACGATTGCCGCACTCTTCGCGGTGAGCGCAGCGAACCCGCGCCGACCACTCGTGCGAAAACACCTTGGGTTCCAGATCGTATTCGTTCACTCGGTTCGGAGCGACCGCCATGCTGGCAACCTACGCCCTCCTCCTCGCCCTGAGCCACGAGTCGGTTCTGCGGTCGCTCACGCCGAACGCGCTTCGCACGCCCGCCGTGGGCAAGGGGCCGATCACCATCGGCGCACAACTCGAGGCGATCCGGGCCAAACAGGACGCCATCGCCGACCGGTCGCGCGTCATCGACCAGAAGACGGAGTACTTTCTGGGCACGTCCCCCGGCCGCGAGCGCGACCTCTTCGCCAAGCCGTTGCTGAAGGAGATCGAAGAGGCCCGTGCGGACAACGCGAAGATCACCCCGGCGATCGAACTCCTCATGCAGGCCTTGCAACCGAAGCCGGCCCGCGACCGCTGACCGCCATCACTTCGCCGGCGTTTGGGTCACGCCGCCGCCCGTGACCCCACCGGACGGGAGCGGTTTTTCCAGAGCCGGCACCTGCGCTGCGGCCGGTTGCACGACCGTCGGCGGCGGCGGCGAAGCACCCCGGCGGCGGTAGGTGATGTGCCACTCGGTCACGTCGCTGGTGGTGGTCGTCGTCACCGTCGTCTGCCGCTGCGCCGGCAGGAACGGGATCTCGGAGTGCGCCGTCAGTTCCTTCTGCGTGTCGGCGTGGTTCCGCGTCGATTGCCCCGTCACCACCTCCCGCTCGTCCACGATCTGGTAGTCCGGCCCGACGTGGTCGGCGATCAGCTTCATCGCCTTCTCGCGGTGGCCGCTGCTGTTGCTGCTCATCGCGATCACGCCGCCGTCGCGGTCTTGCTGCACGTGCCGCGCGGTCGCGCACCCGGCCCCCGCCAGCGCGACGACGCCCCAGAGCATCACGCCCCTCATGGTCGCCCCTCCCCCGAGGTCGAAGATTCTTGAGGGCGGGCGGATAGCGTCCGTCGCGGCGGCTGTCCAGTGGGGAATCCGTTCCCCGCGCGCTCACTTCGGCGGGCCGACGGGCAGGGCGAACGTCTGGAACGTCTCCTGCTTGCCGCCGTCGGACACGGTCAGGATCACCTGCGCCTCGCCCTCGGCGAAGTCCTTGGGCACCGCCCACGTCACCGCCCCGCCCGTCGCCGTCATCCCCGGCGGGCCGGTCTCCACTTTGATCACCGCCTTGCCCGTCTTCGACCACACGTCCGGCGTGTACGTCCACTTCTGCCCCTTCGCCGCCGCCGGCGGCTGGCTCATCACCAGCAGGTAGTCGCCGCCGGCCTTCGCCAGCAGCGCCTTCAGGTCCAACGGGTGCAGGTGGACCTTGTCGCCGGCGTCGTCGAGAATCGCCAGCACGCCGGCGCGGTGGTTCAGTACGAACCGGTCCAGGTCGTGGAACGGCGTGCCGCCGACAAGCGGGGCTTCCGCGTCGCCGCAATTGCTGGCGGCAACGAGTTCGCGGCCGGCGTGTGGAAGGTGAAGGACATGGTCAATCGCGAGGAGGCCAGCGTCCCCAAAGCCGACGTGCTGGCGCAGGTGCAAGCGGCGCTGGGGTGAGCCTCGTCGCCGGGGGCGTGCGACCGGCGACGACGGTGCGTTTGCCCACTCTTGGTCGTGGGACCGCGCGAACGTGGCCCTGCCCATGATCCGCGACCTATTGTTCCACGGCTCGTCACCGGGGGGTGACCGGGACCAACTCGAACGAGTGGATCACCTCCTGCCCGCTCTTGTCGGAGACGGTCACGGCGACGTTCACCGGCTTCCCGAAGCCCGCCGGCGCGTCCCAGGTGACCACCCCGTTTTCCGCGACCGACAACCCGGTCGGGCCGAAGTCGAGTTTGTAGCGCAACCCGCCGGCCTTCGCCTTCGCGTCGATTTGATACTCGAACCGCTTGCCGGGCGCGGCGGGCGGCGGCTGCGAGGCGACGAACAGGTAGTCGAGGTCGGTCTTCGCCAATTCGGCCGCCACGTCCACCGGGTACAGCACGATCCGATCCGCCACCTTGGGTAGCACCGCGACGACAGCAGCCTGCGGGACGAAGAAGACGTGCCCGTCGAACGACCACCCCTCGTTCGGGACGAACAGCGACCGCAACGCCTCGAACGGCGGCAGGTGGAACATCGGGCGGGTGTCGCGCGGGGCGTGGACCGCCACCGAACATCCGCGGCCGACCTCGTGGGAGTCCTTCTTGTCGGTGATGGCGAGGACGAGCGGCCCGGAGGCGGCGGGGACGTAGAAGCGATCCCCGCCGGCGGCCTGACCGACTCGTTTACCGTTGGGCGAACACAGGTCGCCGATCCCGTACACGGTGCCCCCGTCGGCGGACGGGAACACCGGACCGCGTGACTGCCACGGCGTCTGGCTCACGGTCCACCGTGCCCCGCTCATGGCCAGGAGGCTCGCCCCGCCCTCCCGACGGTTGACCACGACCGTGCGACCGTCACCACAGGCCAGGACGCGGTCGTTCGGCCGGCACTCGATCCCCGAGTTGTGCCGGTCCAACCCACCGGGCACTTCCTTCATGGTGGTCACGTCGAACAGGAACCACTCGCCCAGTCGCGGGAAGTCGAGGCCCTGGACGAGGAGCGGGCCGTTCGACGCCGATCCCATGCCGATGGCCGTCGCCTTCAGCCCGGCGGTGGCCGGGAGGGGGGCCGTCACCTCTTTTTCAAAGGTGATCAGGTTCCACCGCTGGATGACGCTTTTGTCCGGGTCCACGACCACCAGTTTGTCCATGCCGGCGGCGATGAGAACCTTCTCGGCCGGGGCCGGGAGGTACTTGACCACCTTCGCCTGGCTGATGTCGAACACCGCGAGTTGCTTCGCCTTCGGCAGGTTCAAGACCAGGAACCGGCCACCGCCGCCGAGACACGCCTGGTCGGCCTCGGCCGGCAACTTGACCTCGGCTTTCGCTGCGAGGTCGGCAGGAGTGATCGCCACGGGCTTCACCGGCGGAAGGATCAGTGGCGGCGCGTCCGGCAGGTTGGCGGGCGGTTTTGCCGGCGGCCGCGGGTTGAACGGCGGCGGCCGCTTGGGGATCGGCGCGACGGCCACCGCGCCGCCGCCGAGGACGAACCGCCCGCCGGCCCGGTGCTGCTCGTCCACGAACTCGGCGGCGGTCTCGGCCGGGATGGCGAACCCGATGGTCTCCGCGCCGCGGAGCTTCGCCACGCTGACGCCGATCACCTCGCCCCGCGCGTTCGTCACCGGCCCGCCGGAGTTGCCGGGGTTCAGCCCGCCGCCGAGTTGGACGACGGACAGCCGGCCGCTCTCCCGCCTCAGGCTGCTCACGGTGGACCGGTTGACCGAGATGTTCTTGCCGAGCATTTCGCCGAACGGATACCCGTAGATGACCACCTCCTGCGTCTCCACCAGTTCGGCCGCTTTGCCGAACGGCAGCGGGGTCGGCAGGTCGTCGCCCGACACCTTGAGCAGGGCGAGGTCGGCGGGGACATCGACGCCGTACACCTCGGCCGGCCGCGTTCGCTCGCCCGGTTCGCCGCTGGCGATGACCACCTCGACGCGGACCGGCGGCCGGACCGCCCCGTCCCCGTACCCGACGACGTGCGCGTTGGTCACGACGAAGCCGGGCTTCCCGGCGAAGAACCCGCTCCCGGTGGCCAACTGCCCCGGCCGCTGGGTCGTGCGGACGTACACGGCCGCGCCCTTCACCCGGCGGACGATCTCCTCCGGGGTCGGCACCACGACGGGCGGCGGCGGCACCGATTCCGCGCCGGCCGGCACTGGCACCGGCGGGCCGGCGGTCTCGACCGCCTTCGGCCGGAGCGCGAAGTAGCCGCCCACACCCAACCCGACCAGCAGTAGCACACCGCCGACGATGAGACCGGCGACGAGCGCTCCACTCCCACCTTCCGCGCGGTCACCGTCGGCCCGCCGGGACGGGACCCGGTCGCCGCGCGGGGCCTCCCGGACGACCCCCAGGACCGGCCCGTCGCATTCGTCGCACCAGTACTTCCCCGACTTGCGGGGTGGGGTGGTGATCGCCGATCGACAGTCCGGGCAGTGGACTCTTGGCTTGCTCATGGGCGCGTCCGGGCGAAGGGATGTCGATATCAAATCCGAGTGTAACCACCCCTCGCCACTATTGCAACAACCGGGCGAATCGGGGAGCCAGGGGAATCGAATCCGCCGCGACCTGCGCCTCGCGGTGGGATTCCTTCCGGAAGTCATCCTCGCCCGAATCGTCCACGATGTCGGCGGCGAACTTGTGCGCGCAGGCCGGGCAGGCGGTCGGGGTGGAGGTGGTTTCCGCGACGGGGAACCGGACGAAGCAGACCGGACAGATGGCGGTGGGGGTTGCCATGATGTCTCCGAGAACGGGGGATTCGCTCCGACTCCAGCGGGAATAGGAATTTACCCCATCGGGGCGTCCGCCGCCATCTCCGTAGGTGCGAGGTTTCCAAGAAGGCCGGCGACGGCGCGAGTGTACCGAACGGTGTACGGGAACTTCCCGCAGGGCTGGCCACCGGAGGTGGAAGGCTGGACGGGCCCTGCACCTCCGCCCCGGAGCCGCGCTCAACTCCGGGGCGGAGGTGCAGGTTTACTTGGCGAAGCAGTCCTAGAGCGACGTGGCGCACCCGAAGAGAAGGCCTTCGACGATCGCGTGGCCGAGGTCGTGCCGCAACTCCCGCTCCACGGCCCCAGACATCGGATATGATTGTGTTTGATACTTGGCTGCACAGCAACCCCGCTGAACAACAAGGAACCAAGGATGGCAACCAATTTCGAGCAAAGAACAATTCGCGAGCCACTCCTCGGCATGGTTGCCAACCAACTGAGCAAAGAGGGAATCAGTTGCGGACTTACCCACCAAGTCGGCTGTGAATTGGTCGCTTTACTGGCGACGTACCGGGAGGAGGAACGAAAGTTATTCCCGCAAGTGTATCTACTCGGACCCAGTGAATCGGACCTGCTCCGTGCTTTGGCACCGGGTTCCTCACCCCTGACGTTGGGTCGTGTTGCGCATGGCACCGACAGTCGGCAGGTCGCCCATTCGGCGTTAAAAAGCTGTGCCAGCCTTGCAATTGACGGCTGGTGCGTTTTCATCCGTCGCACTGTCGAGGGTTTTGATTTCGGTCTCTTCCGTCCGTCCGCCGAAACCTACTCGGCCGGTGCGGACGAGGCACTCGCCAGCTCGGGACTCCCGGCGGCACTCCTCCGCCACAGCGCCGAAAGCACTGTGGAGATCATCAATGGCTCCGGCGGGAGGCTTGAAATCTCCCTCACGACAGCCACACCGTCGAATCGAGAAATGGGTGGTGAGGTTGCCGAGTTCGCAAAGGCTGCGTGCTCCGATGTCTCCCAGGAATCGCGGCAGCAAGCGGCCGGTTACCTCTCGCGGGTGTTGGTCGATCACCTGCGAGGAAGCCATGGTGCCTTGCTCGCCGCTGTCCCGCACGGGAAGAAGCTTGACCGAAAGAAACTGTCCGACGGTGTCGTCCTCCAAGAACCAATCCCGCTCATCCGCACGATGCTCGCCGCGAAACGGGAGAATACAGTGGCGGATTCGTCTTTGCTCCGGTCGCACGAGGCGTTGCTGCGTGGTATGATTAATTCGGACGGTGTGACTTTACTGGGCACGGATGGTTCGATACGAGCGTTTCGCGTTTTCGTCAAAACTACCGGAAAGAAGTCTGCTAGCCAGGCAGTGGCAACAGGCGGGGCGCGAAGCCGGGCATTCGCCATCTTGCGGAGTTACGTCGGAAACGCTGTCCGTGCCGCGCTCTTCCGCTCGCAAGACGGGCGGTTGGAAGTGGAGGTTCGAGCATGAGCGAAGCCGCACTGATGCCCTGGTCGCCGCCCGCACCTGGACCACTCACCACTTCCGAAACGGCGGCCGACATCGCGTCACGTGCCGTTCAATTGACGCCGTGGGATCGTCAGGCCATCGTTCAAGCGTTCGGTTCCGGCGCGGTCGAGATGGCGGCAACATTCGTGTGGTCGAAGGCGATTGCGGCCTTGAAGAAACAACTCTCGGTTCTCGGGATGGAGTTCGTGGGCGAAATGTTGGGGCGAACGGACTTGAACGAATCCTCGAACGCGATCACCGACATCCGTGACGACGAGGCTCTCGAACTCGCCGAACAACTTGGCATGGTATCAACGACCGAAACCCTCCGTCTTCGTAACGGGCAAACCCTTGTCAACCACTTCCTCGATCCAGACGTGTCACGGGACGAACGGATGTATCCCGAAGAGGCGGCCACCATCTTGCGGAGTTGTGTCCTCAACTTTCTCACCGAGCCGTTGACGCGGAGCTACGAACCTTTCCTCAAATTACGAGAGAAACTCGAACGGGAAACGCTCCGTAGCGATTCGGGGGAGGCCAACTCCCTTGCCATCGCCCCCTACTTCTACGTTCGGACAACGTTGACCGTCCTGCTCGCGCAACTCAAGGGGGCAAGTGGTGTGAAGTTGGAGCACGCTGCCGGCAACCTCAATAGCCTTCTGCCCGTCATGTGGCCGAACCTGCGAGAAAAAGACAAGTGGCAGACGGGGGAAACATTCGCCCTCGTTCAAGCCGCCGACCGCCCCGTTGCTGCAGCTGCTCTGCGGCAGGCGTTGCTGCGCGTTCAAGGCTTCGATTACGTTCCAGAAACACTTCGCTCCAACACCTTCCGCTCGGCCGCTCGCGCGGTCCTCGCCGCCCACTTCGGGTACTCCAACTTCCACAACGAACCTCGCCCGATGGCAACCCTCGCCAAGTTGGGTACATCGATTCCGGGTCCCGCGTTGGCGGATTGTTTCACAGCAGTCCTCTGCGTGAAGCTCGGGAACCGGTACGGCGTTTCAAATGCGGCCCAAGCGCAAGCCGACCAATTCCTGAAGCTCTTCCGACCCACGCAGTGGGAGGGCTACTTCAACAAGCTCCTTCCATCGGACAGCCGAATCCTTGAGAAGCTTGCCTTCGATGAACTGCCGATTGATCGCTGGTTGGCGCTGCTTCGCGAGTTGGATCTGGAGTCCATGACGATTGACCAGCGGGTCACGAAACTGATCCTGAGCGATCCTAAGAAGAAACTTCAGATCAAGAAGGCTGCTGCTGACTTGCGGCAACGGCTCATGCAGTAGTCCATCACATGCTCCTGCGGATCACGCTCCCCCTACTCGCGGGTGCGGAAGTTGTTGGTCCGAGTTGTGGGTAGCTGAAGCGGCCCGCTACTATTTTCCTCATTTTCCCGCGCTCCGCTTCGCCATCCGCCGCATCTTCACCCCTGACGGGCCGCGCTCCGTCCCCAACCCCCGCAGGTTGGGCGGCGGCGTTTCCACTCCGAGGTCGGCATGCGCGCGTGGCAGATCGGCATCGTCGGCGGCGGACCCGGCGGATTGATGACCGCGTACTTCCTGCAAAAGTGGGCCAACGACCCGCACCGCGTCACCCTGTTCGAGGCCGGCCACCGGCTGGGCGGGAAAATCCTCACGCCGTCCTTCCAGACGGTGGTCGCCACCTACGAAGCCGGGGCCGCCGAGATCTACGACTACTCGCACCTCGACGACGACCCGCTGAAGGAACTCATCGAGGAACTCGGCCTGCCCATCAACCGCATGGACGGTTGCTCGGCCGTCGTCGGCAACCGCCCCGTTGCCAACCTGGACGACCTCCGCGACCAGCTCGGCGAGTCCGCCGTGCAGGCGCTCTTGGCGTTCGACCGCCGGGCGAAGGACCAGATCACCCCGCAGGAGTTCTACGCCACCGACCCGGAGACCGCCGCCGACCCGCTCATCCGGCCGGGGTTCGACGCGGTGCTGGCCGGCATCCCGGTGCCCGCCGTCCGCGAGTACGTCGAGCAGGTCATCCACAGCGACCTGGCCACCGAACCGGCGAACACCAGCGTCGCCTACGGGTTGCAGAACTACCTGATGAACGACCACGCCTACATGAGCCTGTACGGGATCGCCGGCGGCAACGAGGCGCTGCCGAAGGAGCTGGCCGGGCGGATCGAGGCCGACGTGCGCTTCGGCCACCGCGTCACGGGGATCGGGCGCACCGGCGATGGACGGATGGCGGTGACGGCGGAGTGCGACGGCGAGCCGGTCGAATCGGCGTTCGACCTCGTCGTCATCGCCCTGCCCAACGTGGCCTTCGGCGGAGTCACGTTCGCCGGCGCGCGGCTGGCGACGGCAATGGCCGGGCACGTCGCCGACTACGACTTCCCGGCCCACTACCTCCGCGTGACGGTCGCCTTCCGCGAGAAATTCTGGCACGGCCGGCTGACCGAGTCGTATTGCATGTTGGACCGCTTCGGCGGCTGTTGCCTGTACGACGAATCCAGCCGCGACCCCGGCAGCCGATACCCGGTGCTGGGCTGGCTGATCGCCGGCGCGGCGGCCGAGGCGATGAGTGGCAAGTCCGACGACGAGCTGATCGCCGAGGCGCTCGCCTCGCTTCCGGAGTTCTTGGAACACGGCCGCGTGCTGGCGCTGGAAGGGCGGGTCCACCGCTGGGTGGGAGCGGTGAACGCCGTCCCCGGCGGCTTCAACCCCCGCTCACTCGACCGCCGGCATCGGCCGGAGCCGGTGGACCACCCGCGCCTGTTCGTCGTCGGCGACTACCTGTTCGATTCCACCCTGAACGGCGTCCTCGACTCGGCCGAATACGTGGCCATGTGGCTCGTCGCGCTGATGGCCGAGGAGTCGGGAGATTTGCGATGACCGACGCCCCCCCGCCGGCAACACCCGTCGGGAATACTGATCGCGTCCCGCCGTGGCCCGCCGGCACCACTGTCCAGCAGCTCGCGTTCGTCGCGGAGCGGCCCGCCGACCTCCGAGTGGTGTGCGAACTGCCCGCGCCGCTGAACCGCCGTGCCGTCGCGCTGCCACTGGGGACCAAGCAGGCGGCGGAGTTGGAACTGCTTTCGATCCCGTCGGATTCGCCCGAAGACGCCGAGCTGGCGGCGCGGCTGCGGGAGTGGGTCGCCGCCGGTGCCACAACCGCACAAATGATCACGTTTCAGGGCACGCTACTGTTCTGGGGTACGGGCCGGGCGGCCGTCATCGCGCCGGCCGAGCGGCTGGTCGCGCTGGAAACGGTCCTGGCGGAACTCGCCTATTATGAGGGCGAGCTGCACGACGTGGAGCGGCAACTCGGTGCGGCGTGGCCGGACCTGGAAGCCGACGGCGGGCCGGCGTTCGAGTTCGACGAGCGGTCGGCCAAGCAGCGGGACCGGCTGGCGAAGCGGTTCCGCCAACTGCTCGGCCTGCGGGCGCGGCTGACCCGCGTCCTGCCGTTCGTCCTCACCCCGCACGTCTACCCGCCGACGCTGGCCAGCCAAGTGAGCGAGCGTCTGCGGGAACGGCTGCGAATGCGGCACCGGGTCGAGATGATCCAGGAGCAACTGGAGGTGTTCGAGCGGATCTACGACACCTGCGCCCAGCGGGCCAGCGACTACCGGGCGAACCGCAAGAACCACCTGCTCGAAATGGTCATCATCGTCCTCCTGGCGGCGCAAACCCTGCTGGTGCTGTTCGAGGTGCTGACGCACGCGAAGGCGACCGCCACCACCCCCGCGACGACGCCGACCACGCCGGCGGGCAAGTGACCCCGCGAGTCCGAACGTCGCTGGGGACGCCCGTTCGCGCCCCACCTCTCCCCGCGGTACGACAGCGAGGACAACCCCGCCACCCCGCGGACGAAGCTGAAGGTGCGGAGCACGGTCATCCCGCGGAACCGGCGGGGCACCCGCAAGCATCCGCCGACCAAGTACCGCAAGCAGATGCGCCGCCGGTTCCGCGAACCGAAGTCGAAGCGGAAGGCGAAGCGGGTGTACGGCCAGCGGTGGCAGGTGGAGAGCGGGTTCCGCCGGCTGAAACGTCTGCTCCGCAGCACCGTCCGGGCGGTCCAGTGGGTGAGCCAGAAGAAGGAACTGATGCCGCGGGTGATCGTCGACAACCTCATGCTCCTCGCGGCGTAAGAAGGACGCAGCAGAGCACCCGCTGGGGAGAGGTGTTCCGACTCCGCCGCCACGGTCACGGATGAATCTCATTCGGTATGACACCCACGGCCCTTGCGGGCCGGGTTCGCCGAGAACCTGCCACCTGGAACTCGTGAATGCCTCCCGTCCTCGCCGCTATCCTCGCTGCCGCCGCCGGCGCGTGCATCGCCCTCCAGGCGTCCGCCAACGGCAAGTTCCGCGAGAACCTGCAAAGCCCGGCGTGGGCCGCGTACTTCTCCATCTGCGGGACGATCCTCACCGCATCGCTGGCGATGCTCATCCTGCGACCGCCGCTCCCCAGCCGGGACGCGCTGGGCGGAACGCAGTGGTGGAACTGGATCGGCGGGCCGCTCGGCACGCTGATCGTGCTGGCCGGGGCGACGCTGGTCCGCGACCTCGGCGCGGCCGCGTTCATCGCCCTGGTGGTCGGCGGGCAACTGCTCGGCTCGCTGATCCTCGACCACTACGGGCTGATGGGGTTGATCCAGAAAGAGGTCACGCTCGGCCGGGTGATCGGCGCGGTGCTGGTGGTCGCCGGCGTGGTCTGCATCAAGTGGGGGTGACAGCCGGCTGTCACTCTTCGTCCGTTTCCGCCTCGACTTTCGGCGGCTTCTTCTTCCCGCCCCGCTTGGCCACCGCCTCGCGGAGCAGGTACTCGATCTGCGCGTTCAGCGACCGCAGGTCGGCGTCGGCCAGCCGCTGCACGGCGGCCAGCACGTCCGGGTCGATGCGGAGGAGGAACGCCTTGCGCGCCATGACGGGGGACTCGTGAAACTGGTTGGGGTTTGCCGCGGGGCATCGCCGAGCGCGCCGGCCGGCGCGCTC
>JAYUFU010000457.1:0-3594 GCA_043738505.1 Fimbriiglobus sp.
CGGCGAAGACGGTGCCGTCTTCGCCGCGACCGAAGGGAGCGTCCCGTTTTTCCGGATTCACTCACTCCTCATCCTTGCCTAGGTACGCCTCGATCACCTTCGGGTTGCGGCTGACTTCGGCCGGGCTGCCTTCGGCGATCTTGACGCCGTAGTCCAGCACCGCGACGCGGTCCGAGATGCCCATCACCAGGTTCATGTGGTGTTCGATGAGCAGGACGGTGACGCCCCGGTCCCGAATCCGGCGGATCAGTTCCATGAGCTGCACCGTCTCGGACTCGTTCATCCCGGCGGCCGGCTCGTCGAGGAGCAGCAGCTTCGGCTGCGTGGCCAACGCCCGCGCGATCTCCAGCCGCCGCTGGTCGCCGTAGGGCAGATTCTTGGCCAACTGGCCCGACTTGCCGGTCAGCCCCACGAACTTCAGCAGTTGGATGGCGGATGATTCGCACTCCCGCTCGCGGCGGACGAAGCTCGGCCAGCGAATCACCGCCAGCAGCCAGTTCCCGGCCGACGACCGGTGCCGGCCGACGAGGATGTTTTCCAGCACCGTCATGTTCTGGAACAGGCGGATGTTCTGGAAGGTGCGGGCGATGCCTTGCAGGGCCAGCCCGTCGGCGGAACGCCGGCCGCGCCGCCACGTCACGAACGTGCCGCCGAGTCCGACGAGGAAGCCGACGCCGGTGGCGATCAGCAGGAACTTGCGGTCGGTGGCGGCGCGGGCGCGGAGCGCGGGAATCTTCTCCCACGCCTCGTCGGACACGTCCGCCGGCTTCGGCACGTCCTCGCCTCGTAGTGCGGCCACGACTTGCTCGCGGAGGGCGTCCGCGCGTTCGCGGGTGGGGACATCGGCGAAATCCGTCTGGCCGTCGGCGGACAGGAGGAGCCACTTTTTGCGTTTCAGTTCGATCGCCGGTTCGCCGTTGACGTAGGCCACGCCCGCCGACCACATCGCCCCCATCGTCAGGGACACCGTGCCGTCGGCGGTCGGCTGCTTCACCGTCGCCTTCCACAGCCCTTCCACCCCGACGGCGGCGAGGAAGCCCATGACTGCCGTGAGCAATCCGACGAGGACGCAACTGACAACGACCCTCGCGGTGAACGGCTTTTCGGCGGAGTGGCCGTCGAACAGCACCCGCCCGCCGGACGGCGTGTAGATGCCCGTGACGGCGTTGAAGACGGTCGTCTTGCCGGCCCCGTTCGGGCCGATGACGGAGAAGATCTGGCCCGGCTCGACGGACAAATCGACGGCGTTGACGGCGGTGATGCCGCCGAACCGCATGGTCAACTGCCGGAGTTCCAGCATCGGCACGGGTCAGGCTCCGGGGGCGGGTTGTACGGCGGCGGGCACGTCTTCGTCCGGGTGCAACTCCCGCTTCATCCGCGACGACGGCAGCAGCCCTTCGGGGCGGAATCGCATGACCAGGATGAGCGCCAGGCCGAACACCATCAGCTTCCAGAAGGTGAACGTCTCGTAGTCAATGACCGCAGTACTCTCGCCGGGCTTCGCAAGCATCTGGCGTCGCGCTTGCAAATACTTGTCCAGCACCGGGGCCAGGATGTTGTCGAACCCGACCACCAGCAGCACGCCGAGCAGCACGCCGGAGCGGTTGCCGAGGCCACCGAGGATGAGGCAACACAGGACCGTGACGGAGCGGTTGAAGCCGAACGCCTCCGGGCTGGCGGTGTTGCCGAGCTTCGTGGCGTACAGGCAGCCGGCCAGCCCCGCCAAACCCGCACCCAGGGCGAACGCGGCCAGCTTCAAGCGGGGCACGTTCAGGCCCATGCAGGTGGCGGCCAGCTCGTCCTCCCGCACGGCGATCCAGGCGCGGCCGAGGCGGGACTTCTCGATGTTCCGCAGCGCCACCAGCACGACGAACAGGCAGGCTAGGCAGAGGTAGTAGAAGTACCGGAAGTCGCCGGCCCAGTTGCCGTCGAGGCCGGGCAGCTTCGGCGGCGGGATCGGGTTCAGGCCCTTCGACCCGTTCGTGATCTCTTCCAGGTTCTTGATGGCGAACCGCGTCACCTCGCCGAAGCCGAGCGTGACCAGCGCGAGGTAGTCGCCGCGCAGCCGGAGCGTCGGGGCGGCGAGCAGCAGCCCGACGAACGCGGCGGTCAGGGTGGCGACCACCAGCGAGACGGGGAACGACACCTGGAACGGCAGCCCCGGCACCGTCAGGATGCCGGTGACGTAGGCCCCGATGCCGAAGAAGGCGGCCACGCCGAGCGACAGCAGGCCGACGTACCCGACGACGACGTGCAGGCCGAGGCCGAGGACGGCCATGATGAACAGGGTGGTCAGTTCGCTGCCGAAGGGCAGGTTCAACTCCCGCTGGAGGCCCTCGAACAGGCCGGGCACCAGCGGCAACCCCGCCAGCACCAGCAGGGCGACCAGATCCCACGGCAGCCGGCGCAGCACGGTCATACCTTCTCCCGCGTCCGCGACCCGAGCAGCCCGGTCGGCCGGAACACCAGCATGACGATGAGGATGACGAACACCATCGCGCTCGTCCACTTCTCGCCGATCAGCACGCTGCCGAACGACTGCACGAGGCCGATGACCAGCGCCCCCAGCACCGCGCCGGGGATGTTGCCGATGCCGCCCAGCACGGCGGCGGTGAAGGCGTACAGCCCCTGCTGGTAGCCGAGTTGGTAGTCGATGGTGTTGTAGAGGGTGAGCGCCGCCACCACGCTGCCGAACCCGGCCAGCACGCCCCCGATGATGAACGTGAGGCCGATCACCCGGTCCACGTTGATGCCCATCAACTGCGCGGCGGTCGGGTTCTGCGCCGTCGCCCGCATCGCCTTGCCCAGCGACGAGTATTTGACGAACAGCGTGAGGCCGATCATCAGCGGGATGGTGACGAGGACGATGAGCAAGTCGTTCACCGTGAACCGCAGCCCGCCGGAGTCGCCGAACACGCTCCGGGCGATGGACCCGTCGAGGACGTTCCCCCGCGCGTCGCTGACGCCCCACGCCTCCAAGTGTCCGACGGCGGCAGGGGTGGCCAGCAGCGCCGGGAAGTTCCGCCCGCTCGCGGACGGCACCTTGTCGTACCGCACCTCCCCATCGGCCTTCACCGACTTCTCCGGCATCACCCCGTTCCAGAACATGCCCAGGTTCATCAGGCAGAACGACACGCCGATGGCGGACACCAGCGGGGCCAGCTTCGGGGCGCGGCGGAGCGGCTTGTACACCACCCGGTCGATGCCCCAGTTCAGCGCGGCGCAGAACACCGGGGTCAGCAGCAGCATGAGGAACAGGGCGAGCAGGATTTGCCTGCCCCCGGCGGCGGCGGTGTCGGACCCCGTCAGTCCGAGGACGGCCAGCACGGTGAACGCGAAGAACGTGCCGAGCATGAACACGTCGCCGTGGGCGAAGTTGATCAGCTCGACGATGCCGTACACCATCGTGTAGCCGAGGGCGATGAGCGCGATGAGGCTGCCGGCGGTCAGCCCGTTGACGAGCGACTGGGTGTACAGGTTGGCGGACTCGGCGAACAGGACGACACCCACCGGGGGAACCTCTTCTAAGTGTTCTGCTCGCTCCGCGAGCGGTCTTCCTTCTTCGCTGGTGGCACCGGCCCGGAGGCCGGTGCC
>JAYUFU010000458.1:0-10799 GCA_043738505.1 Fimbriiglobus sp.
TGCCCGCTCCCCTCCGTGTCGCGGCAAACCCTTACTGCTTTTCCTTCTCGGTGATCGGGCGGCTGGGCATCTGCTGGGCGTTCAGGCCGCCGTCCACCGGGATGACCACACCCGTTGCGTAGCGGGCCGCGTCGGACGCCAGGAAGACGTACCACCCGGCCACGTCCTCGACCGTCGAGATTCGCCCGACGGGAATCTGCCGCTCGACCTCCGCCCGCGCCGCCGGGTCGGACTTCAGCCCGTAGTCGGTGAGCGGGGTTTCGACCAACCCCGGCGCGACGGCGGCCGTGGTGAAGCCGAGTGGGGCCAGCTCGATAGCCAGTTGTCGGGTCAGCGCGTCGATGGCCCCCTTGCTGGCGTCGTACAGCGTGTGCGCCGGTTCCGACCGCGAGCCGTTCAGGGAACTGCTGAACAGGATACGGCCGCCTTGCCCCGCCGCTTTCGCCCGTTCGACGAACGCTCGCGTGACGCTGATCGCGGACCAGACGTTCAGGTTGAAGACGAAGTCGAAGTGCGATTTGGTCAGTTCGAGGAACGGCGGTTCGCGGAAGGTGCCGACGTTGTTCACCAGTACGTCGAGGCCGCCGAGCGCGTCCCAGGCGTCGGCGACGAGCCGATCCGCCGCGCCGTCCCGCGTCACATCCGCCTGGAAGTAGTGGCAGGTCGGGAACCGCGCGAGCAACTCCGCTACCTCCGGAGCCGCGTCCGGTGGGCGTTCCGAAGTGAACGCCACCGCCGCGCCGGCCTCGGCGAACGCCCGACCGACCGCGAGGCCGATGCCCTGACTGCTACCCGTGACGAGGGCGCGCTTGCCGCGGAGCGTGGTCATTTCCCCGGTTTCCGACGCGGTCGCTCGATCGGGATTCCCTTCGGTCGAACCGGCCGCGCGCTCGGCGTTGCCTCGCGTTTCACCGGCGGGGTTGCGGGGCGGGGCACCGGCCCGACCCGTGGCGGCGGAGCTTGGCGGGGCAGTGGGGTCGCCTTCGCGCGCGGCGGGACTGGCGGACGGTAGCTCGCTTCCTCGCGCCGCAGCAGGATCGCGTGTTCGTGTCGGGGCCGATCCTGGAACGCCTTCATCGTCGGGCCGTGGAAGTGCGGGCGCGGCTGGCTGGCCCGCGCGACGGGCGCGAAGCCGTGCTTGCGGCTGACCTCGGCGACGATCTCGTCCGCCCGCAATGCCGTGCCCCACACCGCCGAATCCGCGACCACCATCACCAGCGGATTGCCGATGGGAAGCACGAGCGCCGCCGTGTTCAGGAACCGGCCGAGTTCGAGGCACCAGGCGACGCGGGCCTCGTCCGCCGACACCCGCTTGTACGCGGCGCGGGAGCCGATCTCGCCCTTCACGAAGCCGGCCGCTTCCATGCCGAGCCACCGCAGCCGCAGCGCGTGCTGGGCCGAGTAGTCGTAGGTCGCGGCATACGGCGGCGACGTGATGACCGCGTCCACAAGGCCGGGCGACGGCGTCGGCGAGGTGGCGTCGGCGAGGGCAATGAGGACCTCCGGCACCGGCTTCGGCAACCGCAGCGTGAACGTCGTCAGCCGGCGGGCCAGCTCTTCCGCCTTCCGCGCGAAGAACTTCGCCGGGAACCCCGCCGCCGTCCGCTTCACGGCCGTGATGCCGGCCGCCGACGTGTCGCCCCGCTTCTTCGACAGCTTGACGAGGATCGACGACAGCACCAGTTGCAGGTCGGCGAACGCCGGGTCGTGGGTGCGGTTGAACACGGCCAGCCGGAGCGAGTCGAGTTCGAGCAGGACGTGCGGCTCGAACAGCTCCATGTCTTCCGGCGGGAAGCGGTGGCTCGCGCCGGCCTTGGCCTTCCGCCGCGCGTCCGCGAACTCGGCGCACTCGACGGCCTGCATCACCAGATGCTCGACTTCCGCCTCCGCGCGCGGGGCGGTCTTTCTCTTCGCCAGCAGCACCGCCAGCGGGTTCAAGTCGCCGCCGACCGCCCGCCGCCCCTGAAGCATCGCCTCCACCAGCACCGTGCCCGACCCGCAGAACGGGTCGAACACCCGGCCGCCCGGTTTGCAGAACGACTCGACCAGCCGCGCGGCCGTGATCGGGTGCATCCGCGCCGGGTACGAGTGGAACCCGTGAACGTGGTCGCGGGCCGGGTCGTCGTCATCGTCGGACGACGGGGCCACGTCGAGGGCGTGCGCGAGCGCCTGGGCCTCGGCGACATCGCCGGCGACCTCGGTGTCGCCGCCGACGTGCGACAGGGACCGCCGGCGGCGGTCGGGTACGGGTTCGTGCTTCATCGGGTTATCTTAGGTAGGTGGCGACAACACTCCGCGCGGTCGCCTGATTTGGGCTGTTTTCGGAATCCCTTCGCGGCAGCCACTCTCAAACACGGGGGGTGCTGTCCAGTTTCGGATTCACCCCGTACCCCATTGGTTCTCGACATGATTCACGAAGTCCACGGCGACATCCTCCTCACCAAGGCCCAGGCGGTCGCCCACGGGGTGGCCCCGAACGACCACTTCGACGCCGGGCTGGCGCTAGCCCTGCGAGAGAACTGGCCGGCGATGGCCAAGGACTTCCGTCACTACGCGCACAACACGCACCCGAAGCCGGGCGAGCTCTGGGTGTGGGGCGGGGTCGGGGGGGTGCGGATCATCAACCTGATGACGCAGGAGGGCGACCACGGCCACGGAACCAAGCCCAGCCGCGCGTCGGTGCCGAACGTCAACCACTGCCTGAAGCGGCTTCGGCATGAGTTGGAGAAAGGCGAGATCAAGAGCCTGGCGCTGCCGAAGCTGGCGACCGGCGTCGGCGGGCTGGACTGGGCGGAAGTCCTTCCCCTGGTCAAGCAGTACCTCGGCGACCTGCCGATCCCGATCTTCGTGTACACCACCTACCACAAGGGCCAGCAGGCGATCGAACCGGGTGTGTGACTCGCGTCATCCGCTGCCGACCGGTTCGCCCGCGAGGTCCAGGCTCCGCCAGACGGTCGCCACGCGGTCTACCGTGTCGGCCGGCAGCGGGGTCGGCGAGTACAGCGCGCGGGTGTGCAAGTCGGCGAGGTCGGCGGTGGGGGCAGTGAGGTCGGGGTAATCCTCGGCGATGCGGGCGGCGAACTCGGCCGGCGTCTCGTCCTCGGTGCGGCCCCGGTTTCGGTCCCACGCCCACGAGTCGAACGCGGCGAAGCTGTACGCCAGCAAGTCCGCCGGGTCGCGGCGGGTCGCGGAGCCGTCGTCGAACGGGTTGGCAAAGGCGTGGAACGGCGGCGGCCGCTCTTCCCCGGCCAGCACTTCCTCTTCGAGCTTCGCCTTCCGCTTCTTGCCGGTGGGCTTCTTGCCGAACAACCCGCGCAGCCAGTCGAGCAGCCCTTTCGCCCAGTTGGTGAACGGGGCCAGCCCCTTCAGGAAGAAGTACAACGCGCCGACGATCACCGCGATGATGATCGCCGTCCAGACGAGCCACTTGATCAGCTTGGCGACTTTCTCCCCGGCCTCGCCGAGGTTCTTCAGTCGCTCCCCTTGCTCCGAGCGCCCGCTGTCGTCCTCCTTCTTCTCGTCGGCGTCGCGGTTGCTGCCGTCCGTTTGGCGGTCGTCCTTTTCGTCCTTGCCTTTCTCGCCCTTTTCGTTGCCCTTCGCGTTCGGGTCGTCCTTGCCTTTCTCGCCCTTCTCGCCGCCCTCTTTCCCCTTCTGATCGCCGCCCGATTCGCCCTTCTGCTTGCTGCCGGAGTTGTTCCCCTTGTCGCCCTTGCCGGTCCCCTTCTCGCCCTTGTTGCCGCCGCCGGGTTCGCCGTTCTTGCCACTGGCGTTGCCCTTGCCGGCCTCGGTCTTCTGACCGGCGTTGCCCTCGCCCTTGCCGGCCGAGTTGTCCCGCACCTGCGCGTTCTTCGAGGCGTTGCGGTCCGACTTGCCGCCCCGGTCCCAGGTGAACATCGGCGTCTCGGAGTGCGGTCGGGGCAGCACCGCGCCGATAGCCAGGAACACCAAGATCACCGCCGCGCCCATGCCCAGCCAGCCGACGGTGATGCCGGTCGGGATGCGGGCGTTGCGGTCTTCCAGGTAGCGCCGAAGGCCCAGCAAGCTCGTCGTCACGAGCAAGCCGAGCGCGCTGCCGATGTAGGTCGCCATCTGCCAGAAGGTGGCGGCGCGGCGCTTGTCGTCATCGGCCGGAATGAGTGCCTGACCCAGCGCGAACAGCGGCAGCGCGGCGACCGCGAAGTACAGCACCCAGACGCCCGGCGTGTGCGGCTTCTTCTTCTGCCACTCGCGGTACTTCTGGTACCGCTCCAGCCAGCCCATCGGCTGTTTCGCCCGTCGCTGACGCTTCCGGCTCGGATCGGCTTGGCTCGCGCGATCCGGGTCGAATTCGGCGTCGTCCTCGGCCTTCGTGGTGCTGGTATTCGTGTCCAGCCCGGCGGCCGCCAGCACGCCCCGGCCGGACGCCTTGAGGTCGGCGTCCAGGTGCGTGCAGTCCCACGTCAGCTTGTGGGAGATCCACCAGACGAGCGCCATCAGGCCGAGGTTGATGATCGGCCCCAGGGTCTTCAGCCACGGCGTCGGGTACTCGACGAACTGGAGCATGGCGATGTACGCGACCAGCCCCAGGCCGATGCCGTACGCGCGGGCCTTCCCGCCGCCGTGCTGGATGTGCAGGCGGGCGATGAGGACGATGCCGAAGACGAAGAAGAAGAACGTGTAGATGAGGCGGTCGGTCCACTGCCCGCCGTACAGCACCTCGATGAGGAAGAAGGCGAGGCTGCCGACCATCATCATGATGAGCGCCGGGCTGACGGCGACGGCGGCCAAGTCGATCAGCGGCGGCGTCTTGCGGTCGGCCACGGGGCAGCTCCGGGAGAACGGTGTAGGTCGCGGTCGAGCGTCCCAAAGGGACGGGAGGCCCGACAGCGGGGCGCGTTGCGGAGGAGCGGAACGGGCGTTACAGGAAGTACCGCCAGCACATCACGCCGCCCAGCGCGAGCGGAAGAAAGCCCAGTAAGAACCACGCCAGGATGGTGACGGCGAGCGGTTCGGTGCCGTTCGACCGGCCGAGGGCGGCCCCCGCCGAGACGAGCGCCCCGAACAAGAAGAGCGGTACGCCGACCACCCCGACCCAAAGCCTCGGCCGTGCGGGGGAATCCGTCGTCGGTTCAGCGGCGTCCGGCGGGACGACCGGAGCGGGCGAGTCGGTGACGGGATCGGCCGGGTGGTCCCGCACGGCGGACGCGAACAGGACGACCCCGCAAGCGGCGAACGTGAGGAGCAGCACGAGCGGGACGGCTGCGAGCGCGACCTTCACGCCGAGTCGCAGGAGCTGCGGGAGCGGGACATCGACCGACACCACGCGGACGGATTGCGAGTGCGATTCGGCCGCTTCCTGCGCGGTGGGCACGTCGTTGTCGAGTCGGCACCGCGAGCAGATGACCATCCTCATGCCGGGCTTGGCCCCCAGCACCTTGCCGCACTCCGCGCACCGGAAGCGGATCAGATCGTCGTCGAGCGGGTCCATCGGCGCACTCCTCCAGCCTGCTTAGTGTTAGTGTATCCCACGGCCGGCCGCGTACACTATCGGGAACGATCTGGAGGTTCCGCATGGCCACCGCGACGACGATTCAGATGACGGTGGAAGAGTTCGCGGCGATGCCCGATACGGACACGTTCACGGAGTTGGTGAACGGTGTCGTGATCGAATCGCCGTTGCGGGGATTCCGGCACGGCTACGTCTGCGCGAACGTCGGGTTCGCGCTCCACGACTACGTTCGCCCCCGGCAACTCGGCTGTGTGTTCCAACAACGTCGGCGTCATCACGCGGCGGAACCCGGACACCGTTCGCGGGCCGGACTTGGTCTTCATCGGGACGGAGCGGCTGGCGTCGATTTCCGTCGTCCACGGCTACGCGGAACGCGCTCCGGAGTTGGTCATCGAAGTCCACTCCCCTGGCGATCGAACGAGTGCGCTGATGACGAAGGTGGTCGAGTACCTGGACGCGGGGGTGAAAGTCGTCTGCATCGTCGATCCGGAGTGGCAGACCGTTAGCGTTCACACCCAGGACGAGTACGCCCGCGTGCTGACGGTCGCCGACGAGCTGACGCTGCCGGAGATGTTCGCCGACTTCCGCGTGCCGGTGCGGGCCTTCTTCGCGTGAAGTGGCCGGGTGAAAAACGTTCCCCCGTCCGACCGGAGGCGCACATGCAGTACGAGTATCAACTGCGGCAATCCGAGATGCGTCGCATCGAGAAGCTGATCGAGGACCAAGACCCTGCGACAAGGGAGAGCTTCTGGGGGGTGTTGATCGCCATCGGGGGAATGGCCATCCTCCAGGTCGGGAAGTACGTCGAGGACAAGCTGGATTTCCGAGATGCCTTGATCGCAGCGTTGGCCACTATCGCCTTCGTCGTCGTCCGGTTCACGTACATCACTGTGCGGCGGTTGCGAAAGGTACGTCGCGCCTGGGGCACGGTTTTGCACGCCGTGTCGTGCCGCATGGAGTTCCAGCAATACTGGTTCGCCTCCGCCGGGCCGCCGGAGTGTGAACACAAACGGAGTTGGCGTGAGGTGGAACTCATCGAGCGGCCGGACTTTCTCTTCCTGATCAAACGTGATCAACACACCTACCTGCTTCCCACGCGGGTCGTCCCGCCGGACGAGTTGCCGCGCCTGGTGGCGTTCATCCGCGAGCGGGTCGAGGCGTTTCGGGAACCGCCTCCGCCGGATGACGTTGCCCCCACGGGCGACTAAACTACCCTCGCGAGGCGGTTCCCGACGGCCGGGGCCGCCTTTCGTCGTTCACGTCCTTCTCGGGTGCGGTCATGGCGAACTTGCGAACCCCGCTGTACGACTGGCACGTCGCGCACAAGGCCCGGATCGTGCCGTTCGGCGGGTGGGACATGCCGGTCCAGTACGCCGGCATCATCGAGGAACACAAGGCCGTCCGCACCGCCGCCGGGCTGTTCGACATCAGCCACATGGCCCGCGTGGACATCGGCGGGGTAGACGCGCTGCCGTTCCTGGAGAGCGTCTTCACGAACAGCGTCGCCACGATGAAAGACGGGCAGGTGCGGTACGGGCTGGTGTGCAACGACGACGGCGGCATCCTCGACGACATCCTCGTGTACAAGTGGATGGACGACTACTCGGCGGTGGTGAACGCCGGCAACCGCGAGAAAATCCTGGCGTGGTGGGCCACCCGCGCCGCCGGCAAGAACGTGAAGATCGACGACCACACCACGTCCACGGCGATGATCGCGGTGCAAGGGCCGAACGCGGTGAAGCTGGTGAGCGGGCTCTTCGCCGACGACGTGACGAAGTTGAAATACTACTTCGCCATGAAGACGCTGTACAAAGGCACCGCCTGCACCGTCTCCCGCACCGGGTACACCGGCGAGGACGGGTTCGAGGTCGGCCTACCTGCCATCTTCGGCGAACCGCTGTGGGACGAACTGCTGGCGAAAGGCGCGGTGGCGTGCGGCCTCGGCGCGCGGGACACGCTCCGCCTGGAAGCCGCGATGCCGCTGTACGGGCACGAACTGAACGAGACCATCGACCCGATTCAGGCGGGCCTCGGCTGGGCGGTGAAGCCGGACAAGGGCGAGTTCGTCGGCCGCGCGGCGATCCTGGCGAAGCCGGCGGATCGGCCGGTGCGGATCGGATTGGAACTCGACGGCAAGCGCGCCGCCCGGCAGGACAGCCCCATCCTCAGTGGCAGCACGCCGGTCGGCATCGTGTGCAGTGGCAGCTACGTTCCGCACTTGGAGAAGTCCATCGCGATGGGGTACGTTCCCACGGCGCACGCCGTCGTCGGCACGAAGCTGGCCATCGACCTGCGCGGCACGAGCATCCCCGCGACGGTGGTGCTGCTGCCGTTCTACAAGCGAGCCAAATAGTGTTCTGCTCGCTCCGCGAGCGGTCTTCACACTGTAGAGTCGGGCGAACAGAGCAAAAACGGCAGACCGCTCGCGGAGCGAGCAGAACACACAAACCGGAGTCCTTCCCATGACCAACCCGACCGACTGCCGTTACGCCGCCACCCACGAGTGGTCGAAGCCGACCGGCGACACCGTGACCGTCGGCGTCACCCAGTTCGCCGTCGAGCAACTGACCGAGCCGACGTTCCTGGAACTGAAGAAAGTCGGCCTGAGGGTGAAGGTGGGCGACGAGATTGGCATCATCGAGAGCGTGAAAAGCACGTCGTCCATTTACGCCCCCGTCGCCGGTGAGATCGTGGACGTGAACCGCGCCGCCGTGGACAACCTGAGCCTGGTGAACGACGACCCGTTCGCCGCCGGCTGGCTGGTGAAGATCAAACTGGCCGCCGGCGCGACCCTCGACCACCTGCTGACCGCTGTCCAGTACGATGCCCAGATCGCCGGCCATTAAGCCGACCCGACCCGGAGGGTTCCCGCATGTCCGCCGTCCTCACTCCGCGCCCGAAGAAGCCCCCCGTTCCGCCGGTGCTGCGCACCGCCGCGCGACTCCTCACCGAGTTGCAACCCGGTCAGTCCGCCGTCATCAACGGGCTGACGTGGGCCGGCTACCGGTGGATCGACAAGAAGCGGGACGAGGTGCGGCCGAAGTTGAAGCTCGCGTACCACCGGGGGAGCCTGGAACTCATGACCGTTTCGTTCTTCCACGACGACATCGCCGGACGGCTCCAACTCGTCGTGCGGCACGCCTGCGCCGCAATGGGAATCCCCTTGCGAACGCCGGGGACGGCGACCGTCTCGCGGGAAGACCTCGACGCCGGCCTGGAACCGGACGGCAGTTTCTACATCCAGAACGTCGCGGCCGTGCGGGGCGTTCGGCAGCTCGACTTTTCGATTCACCCGCCGCCGGATTTGGCCGTTGAAGTGGATGTCTCCCGCTCCTCGCTGAGGAAGGAGTCCGTGTACGCCGCGCTCGGCGTGCCGGAATTGTGGCGGTTCGCCAACGACGCGGTCACGTTCCTCGTGCGCACGAGGCGGGGAACGTACCGCGCTCAGCCGAACAGTCGCGCGCTGCCGGCGGTGACATCCGACGACGTGACGCGGTTGGTTCTGACGGAACCGGATGACGACACCGCCCTGTTCCAGTTGCTCACGGTTTGGGCGAACGCCCTGAAACCGGCCAAGAAGTGATTTCTCCCGGAGTCTGTCCCCGCCATGTCCGAGTACGTCCTGAACACGCCCGACGATGTCGCCGCCATGCTCGCCCGCATCGGGGTGCCGAGCGTCGAGGCGCTGTTCGCCAACATCCCGCCGGCCCTCCGCTTCGGCCGCCTGCTGGACATCCCGCCGGCGATGTCCGAGATCGAACTGACCGCGCACATGCAGGCCCTGGCGAACAAGAACCGCTCGGCCACGGACGCCGTCTGCTTCCTCGGCGGCGGGGCCTACGACCACTTCATCCCCAGCGTCGTCGATGTCATTGCAGGCCGCAGCGAGAACTACACCGCGTACACGCCGTACCAGGCCGAAGCCAGCCAGGGCACGTTGCAGGCGATCTACGAATACCAGACGATGATGTGCCAACTGACGGGCATGGACGTGGCCAACGCCAGCCTGTACGAGGGCGGGTCGGCCGTCGCGGAAGCGGTACTGATGGCGTCGAACATCACGGCCCGCAAGGGCGGCGAAGTCCTCATCGCCGAGAGCGTCCACCCGGAATACCGGCAGGTGCTGGCCACCTACGTCGCCAACCTGAACGTCGCC
The DNA here is from genome assembly GCA_043738505.1 of Fimbriiglobus sp. Lineage (GTDB taxonomy): Bacteria > Planctomycetota > Planctomycetia > Gemmatales > Gemmataceae > JALHQU01. The sequence goes on from JAYUFU010000458.1 coordinate 9,645, forward strand.
GTCCGCACGCTGCCGACGCCGGAGGGGTTCCTGAACCCCGACGACGTGGCGAAGGCGCTATCCGACAAAACCATCGCCGTCGTCGCGCAGTCGCCGAACTTCTTCGGCCACTTGGAAGAGATGACCGACATCGGCGCGGCGGCGCGAAAGGTCGGGGCCATCTTCATCGACGTGTTCGACCCGGTGTCGCTGGGACTGCTGACGAAGCCGGCCGACCACGGGGCGGACATCGCCGTCGCGGAGGGGCAGGGGCTGGGCATCCCGTTCGGGTTCGGCGGGCCGTACCTCGGCATCCTGACCTGCCGCACGGAATACCTCCGCAAGATCCCCGGCCGGCTCGTCGGCGAGACCACCGACCGCCACGGCAAACGCTGCTGGGTGCTGACGCTGAGTACCCGCGAGCAGCACATCCGCCGCGAGAAGGCGACCAGCAACATCTGCACGAACCAGGGCCTATTCGCCCTCCGCGCGGCAGTTCACCTGACCGCCCTCGGCCCGGCGGGCTTGAAGGAGACGGCCGAGTTGTGCCTGCAAAAGGCCCACTACGCCGCCGAGCAGTTGGCGACGGTGCCGGGCGTGACCCGGAAGTTCGACCGGCCGTTCGTGAAGGAGTTCGCCCTCAGCGTGGCCGGCGACGTGCCGAAGCTCCTGGCCGACCTTCGCGGCCAGGGCTACCACGCCGGCCTGCCGCTGGGCCGCTGGTACCCGACGATGCCCGACGGGTTGGTCGTGGCCGTCACGGAGAAGCGGACGAAAGTCGAGATCGACGGGTTGGCGACAGCGATGAAGTCGTGCCTCGGCGGGTGAATGCCGAGAGGGTGGCCGGTCCACCGCACACGGACTCTCTTACCGGTGTCGTTCGCCCAACAGTGGAGGCATCCCCTGACTGCCGACTTGCTTCGCCCCGGCCGCTACCGGCACTTCAAGGGCAACGATTACCTCGTGGTCGGCGTCGCCACGCACTCCGAAACACAGGAGCCGATGGCGGTGTACCGGCCTCTGTACGGCGACGGCGGTCTGTTCGTCCGCCCGCTGGCCATGTTCGTCGAGACGGTGAACCGCGACGGAATTGAGCGGCCGCGGTTCGAGTGGATCGCCGACGAGTGATGCCGGGAAGAGTCGGAGCCGGAAGCGCGACCGACGGGTTGTCCCGTC
>JAYUFU010000459.1:0-3591 GCA_043738505.1 Fimbriiglobus sp.
CTCCCGGTCGCGGCGCGACCGACCTCCCCTCGACGAGGGGAGGTGGAAGAATGGGCCTCCCGCCGACGCGCCGTGGCGGGCAACGGTGCCTCACCGAAACGGATCACCACACCCCGCGTGCGGTAGAACAACTGCCGCACCTGCGGTGCGAAGTCGGGATCGGAACTCGTGAATAAATGGACGGAACCGGCCTGGGGTTCTGTCCGCGCCTGCCGCCCCACCTCCGCCCCGAACCCCCGGCCCCGCGCCGGCTAGGAATTCCGGCCGGGCACGATACGCTATCCGGGCCGTTTCCCTCCGCCGTCGCCTCCGCCTGGGTGCCTTCGTGCTAGGTCCGATCTTCATGCGGGAGCTGGCCACCGTCCCCCGGCGGACGAGCCACTTCGGCTCGCGGGTGGCGCTGCTCGGCCTGTTCACCATCCTCGGCGTCACCACCTGGCAGGCGACCGTCGGGTTCGACCGGTACGCCACCCTCGGCGAGACGGCCCGGTTCGGCGCGCTCGTGTTCCAACTGACCGTCGCCGTGCAGATGGTGCTGCTGGTGTTCTTCGCCGCCCTGTCCGCCGCCAGCGCGGTGTCGCAGGAGAAGGACCGCCGCACGTTCCTGCTGCTGCTCATCACCGACATGCGGGACTACGAGATCGTGCTGGGCAAGCTGGTCGGCGCGCTGCTGCCGATCACGTCCCTGCTGCTGATTTCCGTCCCCGCCCTCTGCCTGTACCTGTTCCTCGGCGGCATCGACCCGGCGCAGGTGCTCCAGGCGACGGCCGTGCTGCTGGCCACGTCCTACGCCGCCGGGTCGCTCGGCGGGCTGCTCGCGCTGTGGCGGGAGCGGACGTTCCAGGCGCTGGCGCTGTCGGTGCTGTTCCTCATGCTCTACCTCGGCCTGGCCCAGGCGATCCCGGCCCTCGGCGCGCAGTTCGTCCCCGACTTCGACTGGCGGACGGCGCGGGCGTGGGTCGATCCGGTGGCGGCGGTGGGGGCGGTGCTGGACCCGCCGCCGGAGGGGTTTACCGGCCTCCCGCCGGCCTACGGGTTCACCCTGGTCATGCTCGGCTGGTGCGTGGTCGCCAACGGGCTGGGCATCTGGAAGTTGCGGAAGTGGAACCCCAGCGGCGAGCCGGTGATGCAGCGCGAGGGGAAGGACGCCGACCCCGAAGCGGAGCTGACCTCCGAACAGTTGAAGGAGTTCCGGTCGAAGGCGCACGCCGCGCCGGGGGCCACCCGCGAGGTCTGGGCGAACCCGATCCTGTGGCGGGAGATCAAGACGCTGGCCTACGGCCGGCGGCCGCTGCTGGTGAAGTTCGCCTTCGGCGTGGTGCTGGCGCTGATCCTGTATTCCGCCATCGCGCAACTGAGCGCGCCCGGCGGCCGGCCGGCGTTCGCCGCCGCCTACGGCATGGTGCCGCTGGTCGTCGTCTGTCTGCTGCTGGTGTCCGCGCAGGCGGTGACGAGTGTCACCTCCGAGCGGGACGGCGGCGCGCTCGACGTGCTGCTGGTGACGGACGTGTCGCCCCGCGAGTTCGTCTTCGGCAAGGTGCTGGGTGTCCTGTACAACACGAAGGAATACCTGATTCCGCCGCTGCTGCTGGCCGTCTATTACGCCACGCAGGGGCTGCTGGCGAACACCCCGCCGGGGGCGTCGGTCTGGGAGCGGATCGGGTCGAACCTGCTGCCGCTCTTCACGGTCCTCGGCGCGGTCGTGGTGCTGTTCGCCTTCGTCCTCGCCCTCGGCCTGCACGTCTCCTTGCGGAACGTGAACAGCCGGCTGGCCATCGTGAACACGCTGGGCACGGTCTTCTTCCTGAGCGTCGGCACCCTCATCGCCATCTACCTGATCGTCATCAACGGCGGCAGCTTCGCCAACCAGTGGCTCAGCTTCATCTCGTTCCTGGTACTGGGCATCGGCGGACTGCTGTGGGTATTGAACGCCGACCGCCCGTCGGCCGCGCTGACGCTGGGCAGCGTGCTGTGCCCGCTGGCCATGTTCTACGTCGTCACGAACGTGCTGATCGCCAAGCCGGGGACGAACGAGTCGGCCGACCCGCTGGTGCCGTTCCTGGCGATGGCCGCGTCGTTCGGGTTCACCATCTACGCGATGGTCCTGCCGCTGGTGACGGAGTTCGACGTGGCCCTCGGCCGCACGACCGCCGCGAACGAGAGCTGACGCCGGTCAACCGCGAGGACTTCCCGATGACGAAGACCGGCATCCTGCTCATCGACTGCCCCGACCGCAAGGGGATCGTCGCCGCCGTCAGCGACTTCCTGTACCGGCACGACGCCAACATCCTGCACGCCGACCAGCACCAGGATTCCGTCCGCGGCCTGTTCCTCATGCGCGTCGAGTGGGAACTGGACGGCTTCAACCTCGACTTCGACGACTGCGCGCGCGAGTTCGCCGCCGTCGCCGACCGCTTCCAGATGCGGTGGCGGATCGAGCGGTCCGACCGGCCGCAGCGGGTCGCCCTGTTCGTGTCGAAGTACGACCACTGCCTGGCCGACTTGCTGTACCGCCACCACAGCGGCGAACTCGCCTGCGACATCCCGCTCGTGGTCAGCAACCACCCGGACGCCCAGCGGCTGGCCGACTTCTACCGCGTGCCGTTCGTTCACATCCCGGTCGAGGCGGGCGGCAAGGCCGAGGCGGAGCGGCGGCAACTGGCGCTGCTGGACGAACACAAGATCGACCTCGTCGTCATGGCCCGCTACATGCAAGTGCTGTCGGCCGACTTCGTGGCGCGATTCCCGTTCCGCATCATCAACGTCCACCACTCGTTTTTGCCGGCGTTTAGCGGGGCGCGGCCGTACCACCGGGCGTTCGAGCGCGGCGTGAAGTTGATCGGCGCGACCGCCCATTACGCCACGCAAGACCTGGACGAGGGGCCGATCATCGAGCAGGACGTGATCCGGATTTCGCACCGCGACGGGCTGGAGGACTTGCTCCAGAAGGGCCGCGACCTGGAGATGGTGGTGCTGTCGCGGGCGGTGCGCTGGCACCTCAGCCACCGCGTGCTGGTGTACGACCGCAAGACGGTGGTGTTCGATTGAAAGCCGCTGGTTTGCCGCGAGGCAACGCCGAGCGCGAAGAGCGGCGGCCTACCCGATCACCGACACCACGCCGCGGGTGCCATCGACGCGCAGTACCTGGCCGTTCCGCAGCCGCGACACGACGCCGGGCAGCCCCGCCACCGCCGGCAGCCCGAACTCGCGCGCCACGATGGCCCCGTGCGACAGCACGCCGCCGGTCTCCATGACCAGCCCCTTGGCACGCGCGAACAGCGGCACCCAGGCCGGATCGGTGCTGGGGCAGACGAGGATGAACGGCCCGTCCGGCGGCGGGGCCGGTTCGGTCAGCACCAGCGCCGGCCCCTCGGCGACGCCGGCGGACAGCGCGATGCCTTCGAGCGTCATCGCGCCGTCGGGCACGGGCAGCGGGCGACCGATGGCATCGAGGTCATCGCTGAACAGCACCGCCGGAAGCTCCAGCGTCAGTTCCAGTTGCCGGCGCTTCTTCCGCGCGACGATCCGGGCGGGAATGTCCGGCTCTTGTGTTAGCCCGACGCGCGAGCGAGGGGCGTTCGCGGTTGGAGA
>JAYUFU010000460.1:0-10767 GCA_043738505.1 Fimbriiglobus sp.
GGACTCACGTCGCGCCGTTCGCCACGACCCGCCACTTCGCCTAAACTGGCCTCACCCCACCGAGGCCCCCCATGCCGGACCCGACCAGCCCGCCCGCGCCGCCGACCGACTCGTCCTACGACGAGGTGCCCTACGAGAGTCACCCGTTCGCGCAGACGCACCCCAGCCGGCTGTTCACCGTCGCTACCCTGTTCGGCCTGCGGCCGGCACCCGTGCAGAAGTGCCGCGTGCTGGAACTCGGCTGCGCCGCCGGCGGCAACCTGATCCCGATGGGCGACTACCTGCCGGACAGCCAGTTCGTCGGCGTGGACTTGTCCGCCCGCCAGATCGCCGACGGGCAGGCGGTGGTGAAGCAGCTCGGCCTGACGAACGTCGTCCTCCAGCACGCCAGCATCCTCGACATCGACGCCGCCTACGGCCAGTTCGACTACGTCATCTGCCACGGCGTCTACTCGTGGGTGCCGAACCCCGTGCGCGAGAAGATCCTCGACATCTGCGCCAAGCTGCTGACCCCGAACGGCATCGCCTACGTGTCGTACAACACGTACCCCGGCTGGCACATGCGCGGTATGATCCGCGACATGATGCGCTACCACTCGTCGCGGTTCAACAAGGCCAAGGATCAAGTCCACCAGTCCCGCCTGCTGCTCGACTTCCTGGCCCAGAGCGTCAAGCAGGAGGGGGCGTACTCGGCGCTGCTCAAGCAGGAGTTGGAGACCCTGCGCGGGCAGGCCGACCACTACCTGTACCACGAGCACCTGGAGGCGGTGAACGACCCCGTGTACTTCCACCAGTTCGTCGAGAAGGCCGTCGCCAAGGGGCTGAAGTACCTCGGCGAGGCCCGCATCGGCACCATGGTGACGGGCAACTTCGGCGCGGACGTGGAGAAGACGCTGCGGATGCTAGCCTCGGATCAAATCCAGATGGAACAGTACATGGACTTCCTGCGGAACCGCATGTTCCGCGAGTCGCTGCTCTGCCTGGACAAACAGCAACCGAACTGGTCCATCAACCCGGACGCCGTGCGGGCGCTGCACGTGGCCAGCGTCGCCGTGCCGGTGACCGCCGACAACCAGCCGGCCGAGGTCGTGGACGTGAAGACGGAGGAGCCGCAGAACTACCGCACCGGCACCGGCATGTCGGTGACGACGAACCGGCCGCTGATGAAGGCGGTGATGAAGGTGCTGGGCGAGGCGTACCCCGGCACCGTCCCGTTCGACCTGCTGCGGATGAAGGCGCGGGAGCTGGTCGGCGACACCGGCAACCCGCGACAGGTGGCGGAGGACGGGCAGATGCTGGCGATGGGGCTACTGACCAGCCACCTGAGTTCGGACCTGGTCGAGCTGCACGGGATGCCGCTGGCGTTCGCCCGCACGGTGTCCGAGCGGCCGGTCGCCACCCCGCTGGCGCGGCTGATGGCCCCGAAGGGGGTGATGCCCAACCGCCGGCACGAGGTGGTGCGGCTGAACGAACTGGACCGCTACCTGATCCCCCTGCTGGACGGCACGAACGACGCCGACGCGCTGGCCGACAAGCTGACGACGGTGGCGCAGACGGGGGCCATCAACGTGAACAAGGAAGGCCAGCCGCTGACCGACCCGGTCGCCATCCGCGAGGCGCTGGGGTCGATCATGGGCCAGGCGCTGGCGAACGTCGCCCGCATGGCGGTGCTGATGGGGTGAGGGCCAATCGCGTCGATTCGTAGTCGAGTGTTCCGCGAACGGCGACGATCCCGTCCGCCACCGCCACGGATCAATCGAATCTGGTATCACCCGATTGTTTCGAAATCACCCTCAATTCCCATCGAGCAGAGTTGGCGCGCGAATAAGTGTCCGCAAAGGCGTCACCCGCGAAAGACATGTCCGGAAAACCGGCAAACAGAGGTGCGGATGGATTTTGATATTTTCTCATTTTTTTACTCTTGCATCGAAATGGAGGCCGGGGTAAATTTTTCATTCGTGCTGATACCGCCTTCCCTTCAAGAATCGGAGATCACGATGAAAGCCCAACGCCCCACCGGTCTCAAGGCCCTGAGCGTCCTCGCGGTCGCCGCGATCATGCTCGTCACCAGTGCCCCCGCGCACGCTTCTCCGGTCCTCACCGCCGCCGGCACCGCCGCCGGCTTCACCCTGGACACCTTCGCCTCCGGCGGACCGACGGGCTACTACCCCTTCCTCGCTGGCGCGGCGGTGGGCGGCAACTTGGTGGTCGTCGATCAAGCCGGCTTCCTCCGACTGTTCACCGATGTCAACAACCATGCCTACAACAGCCAACTGACTTCGCTCTCCGTGCCGAGCGTCATCAACATCGCCAACGCGGGTGGCAACACCTACGCGAGCGTGCTGGGCGGAGGTCTCCTGAAGGTTGGCGTCGGTGTCGGCCCCACGCTCAGCACGACGCCCGTCAGCGTGCCGGGCTTCGCGTTCGGCTACGGCCTTGCGGGTAATCCAGTCAACGGTCACCTGTACGCTCCGTTCGGGACCGGCGGGGCTGCGGGGATCTACGACATTAATCCGTTGACGGGGGTGACCAGCGCCATCTATACCGGCGCGTACATCGACGGGGTGTCAGTCTCGCCCGATGGCAAGACCGTCTACGGGGCGGCCGCCGGCATCAACAAAATTCTCGGTTTCGACATCGCGACCCACGCGCAGGTGTTCAGCCTCACCCAAGCCGGCGCGGACGGAACCGGTGTGATCGCAGGGGGCCTCTACGACGGCTACGTCATTTCCAACAACAACAACGGCAGCGTCTACCTCATCAACCCGTCGGGGACCACCTCCATCGCGATTATCACCGGGTTGAACCGCGGTGACTTCACCTCGCCGGACACGAACAACGGCACCCTCCTCCTGGCCGACTTCGGCGCGTCGTACCGCCTGGGTGCCCCGGGTGGGTCGTTCGGTATAAGTTCCGTCCCCGAACCGGCCAGCGTCGCGGTCTTCGGCGTCTTGGCCGTCGGCGGCGCGGTCTGCGGCTGGCGTCGCCGCCGCCAAGCGGCCGTGGCCTAGAGTGGACTTCGGGCAGGTGTATCGCCTCGTTAACCCTCTGATGGCCGCGAAGGGGGTATTGCCGAACCGCCGGCACGAGGTGGTCCGGCTGAACGAACTGGACCACTACCTGATCCCGCTGCTGGACGGCACGAACGACGCAAAAGTCGCCCGCATGGCCGTGCTGATGGGGTGAGGGCCGCCATCCTCCGGCTGTGCCAGACCCCGTTGGCACCGGCGCGGCGCGGTCACGCCAGCCCCAGGGCCGCCAGAAGCAGGCCCTTTACGGCCGTCATCGGCACGCCCGCGCCGGGGGGGGGGCCGTGGCCGATCAGGATCGGCCGGTCCTGCGGGTCGGCGGCGGGCAGGCCGTGGCTCCCCTTCACGATGGCGGCGTCGAGCGGCACCACGTCGAACGTCGTGCGGAAGCCGAGCTTCTTGCCGAGCAGCCGCCGCGCGGCGTGCAGCTTCGGCGCGCGGAATCGCGGGTCGAAGAACAGTTCGCACGGGTCGAAGCCGGGCTTGTGGTGGATGGCCACCGCGCGGGCGTAGTCCGGGGCGTACCGGTCGTCGGTCCAGTACGGGTACGCGAACCACGCCTTCGGCTGCGCCAGCGCGATCACTTCGCCGCTACGTTCATGCAGCAAGTTCAACTCGCGCCGTTCCTCGCCGGCCAGCGTCCGCGCCACCCCCGGCACGGCGGCCAGCAGCTCCTTCACCCGCCGGATGTCCTTCGGGTCGGCAACGTACACATGCGCCAGTTGGTGATCCACGACGGCGAACGCGCGGCTGCCGTACAGGTCGAGTTGCTCGCCGAACGGCCCGCGCTTCGCCTCCAGCAGGCCGGCCGCCCGCAACACGCGGTTCAGGTAGACCGGCGTGTCCACGTCGCAGTGGCCGTACTCGCTGACCACCCAGACCTGCGCGCCGAGCGCCTTCGCCGCATCTAGAATCGGGGCCGTTGCGTCGTCGAGTTCCCGGACGTGCTTGGCCATGTCGCACCCGGCCGGTCCGCGCCGCTGCGGCTCGTAATCCAGGTGCGGAAGGTACACGAGCGTCAGGTTCGGCTTCTGAGATCGCAGCACTTCGGCAGCGCAGTCGGCAATCCACTGTGTCGATTTCACCCCCGCCATCGGCCCCCAGAAGGACGGGAACGGGAACGCGCCGAGCTTCTTCCGCAGGCCGTCCACCACCGGTTGCGGGGTGCCAGCCACATCGAACGCCTTGTTCCCGTCGGCCGCGTACCACGGCTTCGGCGTGACGCTGATGTCCACCGCCGCGCCCTGGTTGAACCACCAGAACAGTTTGGCCGATGTGAACGCCTGACCACGTTCAACCGCGCGCTTCCTCGCGGTCGCGTACACCGGCTCGCCGTGCATGAGGCGGTTCGACTGCTGCCAGAAGCGGACTTCGGTGGTGTCGCGGAACAGCCAGCCGTTGGCGACGACGCCGTGTTCGGACGGCGGCAGCCCGGTGAGGAGCGTGGCCTGCGCGGTGCAGGTGACGGCCGGCAAGACCTCCGGCATGTCGGCGATCCACCCGCCGGTGGCAAGCGCCGACAGCCGCGGCGCGTGGCGGAGCAGGCGGGGCGTCAGGCCGACGGCATTCAACACGACGACGGGCGGCATGGGGGAACCGGTGCGGGCGGGGAAGGAATACGGCTAGAATAGTAGTGACGGCAACCTCTGCGCCCCCGTGCGTTCCCCAGGAGACACCCATGCCGACGCTTTCCCTATTCGCCCTCGTCCTGACCCTCACCGCCCCCATCCCGAAGGACGAGCCGCTGAACTCGGCGGTGGTCTCGCCGCGCCAGGCGATCCTGCTCCGCGACAGCCGGGTGCAGCGGGAACTCGGTCTGACCGCCGACAAGCGAATCGCCCTGCTCGACTTCTTCGAGGCGTGGGACGAAGAGGCCACCTCCTTCCTGGGGAGTCTGTACCGGCCCGGCGGCCCGCCGCAGACGAAGGAGCAAGCGGACGCCAAGAAGCAGGAGCACGACGAGTTCATCGGCAGGCAGCGGGAGAAGATGCGGGCGGCCGTGGCCGCGCACCTGACCGCCGCCCAGCACGCCCGGCTGAAGGAGTTGGAACGGCGGTTCCTGTCCCTGTTCGCGTTCCAACTGCCGGACGTGGCCGCCGAGTTGAAGCTGTCGGCGGAGCAGTTGAAGGCGATCCGGACGGTCGTGGTCGAGTACCGGGTGAAGTACGAGGAGGAGTACAATTCCCGGCGGAAGCCGAGCGGCCTGTCGCCGTTCGATCTGGCCAAGCCGTATCTCAAGACCATCGACGAGTCGCTGACCGCGGCCCAGCGGACGCGGATGACGGAGCTGCTCGGCGCGGAGCCGAAGCAGGCCACCACCGGCACCGCCAAGGCCCGCGAAACGATCGACCACGCCGTCCTCCGCTCCCCCGAATTCTTCCCGAGATGACCATGCGCGCCCTCGCCCTCGCGTTGCTGCTGACCACCTCCGCTGCCGCCGCCGACTTCGTGCCGCTGTTCAACGGCAAGGACACCGCCGGCTGGACGGCCACCCTCCGCCCGCCGAAGGACAAGCCGGACGCCAAGCCCGACCCGAAGGACACCTGGAGCGTGACGGACGGCGTGCTGGTTTGCACCGGCAAGCCGAATGGTTACCTGGCTACCGCGAAGGAGTACGGCGACTACACGCTGAAGCTGAAGTGGCGGTATCCGACGGACGCGAAGGCCCCGAACAGCGGCGTGTTGCTGCATGTGACGGGGCCGGACAAGGTGTGGCCGAACTCGGTGGAGGTGCAACTGAAAGGCGGGTTCGCCGGCGACTTCTGGCGGAACGCCGACGCGGATGGCAAGATGCCCGTGCTGGACGTGGACGCGAAGCGGAAGGACGCGGCGGACAAGACCGACCGGCACTTCCTCCGCATCGCCGGGGCTGACTTCGAGAAACCGCTCGGCGAGTGGAACGAGTGCGAGATCACCTGCGAAGGCGGTGCGATCACGGTGACGGTCAACGGCAAGAAGGCGAACGAGGCCACCGGCGGCGCGCTGAAGACGGGCCGCATCGGGTTGCAAAGCGAGGGGTCGCCGGTCGAATTCAAGGACATCCTCATCCGGGCGAAGTGAGACCGTGTCAGCACCCTCTCGTGCGAATTCCGAGGATTCGTAGCCGTTCGCTCCGCGAACGGCTACGAATCGACGGGGATCGGGTATCATTCCCGCATGAAACTCAAGCAAACGCCGGGCGATTTCCGCGTCGAGGAGCTGACCGCCGTGCGGCCGTCGGCGGGCGAGTTCGCCTTTTATCAGCTCGACAAGGTCGGGTGGACGACGCCGGACGCGCTGCAAATCGTCTGCCGCAAGTGGCAACTGCCGTGGGACGCGCTCGGCTACGGCGGGCTGAAGGACCGGCACGCCGACACCACGCAGTACCTGACGGTGTATCGCGGGCCGCGCCGCGACCTCGCCGAGCAGCGGATGGACCTGATCTACCTCGGCCAGATCCCGCACCCGTACTCGTCCCGCGACATCGCCGCCAACCGGTTCATCGTGGCCGTGCGGCACCTGCTCCCGGCCGACGAAACGGCGTTGCTCGCGGCCGTCGCGGCCGTGCGGTCTGTCGGGCTGCCGAACTACTTCGACGACCAGCGATTCGGGTCCGTCACCGCCGACGGCCAGTTCATCGGCCGCGAGCTGACGTTCGGCCGGTTCGAGGTGGCGCTGAAGCTGGCCCTCGCCGCGCCGTATGCGTTCGATCGCGCAGAGACGAAGGACGAGAAGCGCATCCTCACCGAACATTGGGGCGACTGGGGGCGGTGCAAGGCGACGCTGCCGCGCGGCCACGCCCGCAGTTTGGTGACGTACCTCGCCGATCACCCGACCGACTTCCGCGGGGCCATCGCCCGCCTGCGGCCGGAGTTGCAGGGCATGTACCTGTCGGCCTTTCAGAGCGACCTGTGGAACCGGATGCTCGCGCGGTGGCTGACGGCGAACCTGCCGGCGGCCGACCTGGGCGGCATCGACCTGCATCGCGGGCGGCTGCCGGTGCCGATCCAAGTGCCCTCGGAACTGCTCCCGCGCTGGCGCGACCTCGTGCTGCCGCTGCCGTGCGCGCGGCTGAAGCCCGACCCGGCCGCCGACTGGAACGCGCACGCCGAGGCCGTGCTGACCGAGGAGGGGCTGACGCTCAAGGCGCTCAAGGTGCCCGGCCTGAACAAGCCGTTCTTCTCGAAGGGCGACCGCCGCGCCTGCCTCCGCCCGGACGCGCTCGCCGCCGACCCCGCCCCCGACGACCTGAACCCCGGCCGGCGGAAGGTGACGCTGCGGTTCGACCTGCCGCGCGGCTGCTACGCCACGATGGTGGTGAAGCGGCTGACGGCGCAGAACCTGGACGCGCCGGCGGCCGATTCGGTATCTCAACAGGACTCACCCCCGGAGGAACTCCAATGACCCGCTTCCTGTGTGCCGTGGCCGTGGCCGTTGTCGCCCTGTCGGGCTGCGGCAAGAAGAACATCCCCGCCAAGCCCGTCGATCCGCCGGACGACGGCGGCGTGCCGACGCGCTCCGCGGAGGACGAGAAGGCGTCGAACGACCTGAAGCGCCTCGGCTTGGCGTACATGAACTACAACGACGCGCACGACAAAGGGCCGGCCAAGCCCGCCGACCTGTTGCCGTTCGTCGAGAACGACCGGCAGTTGATGGGCAGCGTGGAGCGGGGCACCTACGTCCTGGCCATGAACATCAAGCTGATGCAGTTGACCCGGGGCTCGTCGAACACGGTTCTCGGCTACGTTTCGACCGTCCCGACGGCCGGCGGCACCGTGCTGATGGGGGACACGTCCACCCGCGTCATGACGAAGGAGGAGTTCGCCGCCGCGCCGAAGGCCGGGGGGTGAGCGGCGGCGCGGGGACGGGCGGGGGGCGACTTGTCGTTTGAAATCCGCTCACGGAGGTCGCCATGGCCGAATCCTCAGCGGTTCGATTCCGGATGACCGGGAAGTTCGAGAAGTGGGTCGAGAAGAACCGGCTGCAAGGCGCGCCATTCGATGCGCTGATCGCCGCACTCCAGGCCGATCCGACCGCCGGCGATGTCGTCCCCGGAAGCGGAGGGCTTCGGAAAATCCGCATGGCGGGTGGCGGACGCGGGAAGCGCGGCGGATTTCGCGTGGTGTATACTGTCGTGCTGGCGGGGACTTGGCTCGTGTTGCTCCGGGGGTATTCCAAGAGCGAATTGGCCAAACTCCCGGAGCGAGAGATGAAGCGGCTGCAAAAAATCGCGGAGTCGATGGAGGGGGAAATCCGCGACTCACTCAAGAACCCGTCCACGAAGGCGAGCCAATGATACTAGCCCCTCGAAAGCCGCGAACCGCGCGCCGCGTGAAGTCCGTCGCGGACGACTTGGCCGAGGCGATGCACGAAGTCATCGCCGACGCTCAAGGGCGACCGAGTGGAGTCATCCATTTCACCGTGCCACCGGATGCGAAGCCCGGCGAGGCCTGGGCGGCCGTTCAGGAAGCGAAGGCGAAAATGACGGCCGGAACTGCCCGGAGCGCCGTCGGGGTGAGTCTCCGAGAATTCACCGCCTTCGTCGGCGTGTCGGTGGCGACGGTGAAGGCGTGGGAGGCCGGCACCAAGACGCCGACCGGCGCGAACCTCCGCCTGCTCACCGACATGGCGGCCCGGCCGCGCTACTGGCGGAAGCAGCTCCGCGCGGCGCTCGCCCAGGACGGGGTCAGCTGATTCGCACCCAGCTTTCCCAGACCCATTCGTGCTGCCAGTTCAGCCGGTGCGTCGCCCCCAATGCCGCCTGGATCGCCCGCATCCGCCGGTCGGCGTCGGGCAGCACGTCCTCGTGGAACTGCACTTGCAGTTCCTTCACGCGGCGGATCAGGTCCGTCGCGATGAGGTGATCCAGCAGTTCGTACTCGCCGCCCTCGATGTTCACCTTCAGCAGGTCGATTTCCGGCACCGGGTGTTCGGCGAAGAAGTCCGACGCCCTCCGCAGTTCGATCTCCTCGGTCTGACCCGTCGTGCGGAACGTGGAGGTGCCCGCGCCGTCGAGGGAGATGATTTCCTTGCGGCTCGATCCGGCCAGCCCGAACGGAAACAGCTTGAACGCCGGGTTGCGGTGCAACCGCTTGTGGAGGTCGGCGAAGAAGCTGGGGACCGGTTCGAACACCCACACCGGGCAGCCGAAGCGGGCGTGAATCTCCACGGCGACGCTGCCGTCGTACCCGCCGAGGTCGAACACCACGGAGTCCGCCGTCAGGTGCAGATTCATGCGCAAGGTCTGGTCGCCGTCGATGGCGTACCACTTCGCCAGCCGCGCGACGTGCGCGGCCCGCTGCGGCGAGTCGGCGGGCGGAATCGGAGGCGGGTCGAACCACCGGCCGACCCGCTCGAACCCGCGGCCGATCTTGCGGAACCCTTTGGCGGCGAATCGGAGCATCGGTGCCGGGGTGAGTGAACGAGAGGAAGAATGAAAACGGACACGGCTGAAGAGGATGAAAGCCGGGGATGAAGAGGAGGATGACGGAAGGAAGAAGACTAACCACAGAGGCACAGAGACACAGAGAAGATTGAAGAGCGAGAAGAGAGGATTCTTTCTTCCGAACAAATCTCTTCCACTCTCTGCTTCTTGCTTTCTCGGTGCCTCTGTGTCTCTGTGGTTAGTCTTCTGTCTTGATCTCCTCTTTTCCACCCGCTCCCGCGCTCACTTCTTCCCGCTCCACAGCACCCGGCCCGCCGTCGTCGTGCGGATCGAGTACAGTACCCCGCCGCCGGTGACGTACAGGGTCTTCAAGTCGTCGCCGCCGAACGCGCAGTTCGTCACTTCGTCGGTCGGAACGGCGAGGAAGTCGAGCAGCTTCCCCTCCGGCGACAGGACATAAACGCCGCCCTTCACGTCCTCGGCCGACTCGTGCGGCGGGTTCGGCTTGTTCAGTCCGCCGGCGACGTACAGCCGCCCCTTCGCATCCTGCTTCACCCCGTCGGGGCCGCGTCCCTTGCCCCAGTCGTAAATCTTCGTCTTCGATTTCGCGTCCACGTCGCCGTCCTTCAGGTCGAACCGCCACAGCGTCCGCGCGCCGCCGGCGGCGTCGTTGTTGTTGTCCGCGACGTACAGGAACTTGTCGTCCGCCGACACCAGCACGCCGTTGGCCCGCTCCACCTCGCGGCCGAGGACGCGGTGAACCTTGCCGTCCGGGTCGATCCGGTAGACGCCCTCGACGGTCTTGCCCTTGTCGTCCAGTTGTTCCATGCCGTCCTTCGGCCCGTAGCGCGGGTCCGAGAAGTAGACGCGGCCTTTGCCGTCCACGGTCACGTCGTTCGGCTGGTTGTACTTCTTGCCGCCGAAGCCGTCCGTCAGCACGGTCAGCTTGCCGTCGCGGTCGGTGCGGGTGACGCGCCGCTTCACCGGCTCGCACGCGATCAGCCGGCCTTCGGCGTCGAACAGCAGGCCGTTGGTGCCGGCGTCCTTGCGGTGAATGGTGGACTTGCCGTCGAGACTGAAGCGGTGGATGTGCCCGTCGTTGCCGCTGGTCAGGACGCCGAGTTCGGGATCCCACGCCGGGCCTTCGCCGGCCACGCCTTTCCCAGCTTCCACCTTCAGCTTCGCGCCCTTCTCGAAGATCGGCTCGTCGGCCGCGAGTGCGGGGAAGGGGAGCAGCAGCGCGGCGAGGACGGCGGCACGCATGGCGGGATGTCCGGCAGGAAGAGGGGAACGGCGGTATGGTAGCCGAGCGACGGGCCGGGTGCCAGTTGGGTGTCGTCGCGCTCGCTCCGCTCGCGGCGACGAGACCGACAC
>JAYUFU010000461.1:0-10732 GCA_043738505.1 Fimbriiglobus sp.
AGGAGCGGCAGGCCGCGTGCAAGGCGTGCGAGAAGAACGGCGAGGGCCAGGGTGGGGAGAAGAGCGACAAGCTCAGCACCGGCAAGAGCGGGCCGAACAAGGGCGGCATCGGGGCCGGCGAGCGGGAGATCAACAGGGACGCCAAGTCGGACTCGCTGGACGAGCGGATCCGCGGCCTGTTCGACCCGAAGGGCGGCAAGTCGTTCAACGGGCTGACAAAGGGCAAGTCCTTCACCAAGACGGCCGACACGCAACTCGGCGAGGTCATCAAGCAGGCGGTGCAGGACGCCCCCGGCGCGGCCAGCAGTCAGCAGGTGCCCCGCGACGCCCAGGACGCCGTCCGCGAGTATTACGAGAAGCTCGGCAACACCGCCCCGAAGAAGTGACACCCTGAACTGGTGGGGAAAATCCAATGCGGACGCTGGTTAAGAAGTGCCCCGGTGGGTTCTCTGTGGTGGTGCCGGATGCGCTGGCCAGCCTAGCCGGATTGTCTGATGGCGAACCGGCCGAGTTGGAGGTGTCCGGCCGCCGACTGATTATCCACGGGACCGCACCGGACACGCTCGCCGCGCTTTTGTCAGGCGTGTCAACCGAGAACCGGCACGGCGAATGGGCGGTCGGCCCATCTGTAGGGGGGGAAGTGTTGTGAACCCCACTCCGCTCGAGGTTCCCGACCGCGGGCATCTCGTCTGGATCAGCCTCGACCCGCAAGCCGGCCACGAGCAGGCGGGGCGGCGACCGGCACTAGTCCTGTCCCCCGTGTCGTACAAAAGTTTGGTCGGCCTCGCACTCTTCTGCCCGATCACTTCGCAGGCTAAAGGATATCCGTTCGAGGTCGCCCTGCCGGACGGGCTGGCCGTTTCCGGCGTGGTGCTGGCCGATCACGTCAAATGCCTGGACTGGCAGTCGCGACGAGCGACTTTCGCAGGCCAAGCGCCGGACGGGGTGGTCGCCGAAGTGGTTCGCCGTCTCGGGTTGCTGCTCGGCGTTGAAACCCCGAACCGTTGAGGAGATTGCTGGTGGTCGATGTACTCGTGAGCGGGGCGGTCGTTCGGACTGGGCATCACGTCTTGACGCACTTGGCGACCATCAAAGTCGCGATTGAGACCGCAGGCGGTTTGGCGAGATTGCCGCTGATGTGGCCGGCCGGCCCGCTGACCGTTCGGAGGCCGCTCGGCGACGGCAAGGTTGATGTGTGGCGGTTCCACTTGGACAAACCACAGGCTTGGGAGTCGTTCGTGTTGCAGGCTGGGGATGCGGTCATCGTGCAGTGGCATGTAGCCGACTCCGAACAAGACGCGGCCCCTAACCCGACCCACATCGAGTGAACCCAGGGTTCAAAATGTCCTGTGCCGCCGCAGCGGGTATATTCGGTCGGTGAGCGGGAGCATCGAGTCCGGGAAATCCGAGCCGGAAGCGTGAGCGACGGATACAACCGTCGGGACACTCCTCCCGTCGTTCACGCTTCCGGCCCCGCATGCTCCTCCACGGTCCTAACACCGCCGAAGCCCGCGACCCGGCGTCCGAGCGGCACAACGCCCGCCTCGGGCTGGTCCTGTTCGCCGTCTACCTCGCCGCCTACGCCGCGTTCATGCTGGTGAACGCCTTCGCCCCGAAGTGGATGGACGAGGTCATCGGCGGGGTGAACGTCGCCGTCGTGTCCGGCCTCGGCCTGATCGGCGGGGCGGTGCTGCTCGCGCTCGTTTACGCCTTCGCCTGCCGCGTGCCCGCCAGCGGAGGGCGGTCGTGACTTACGAACCGTCCGCCGTCGCCGTCGGGGTGTTCCTGGCGTTCGTGCTGTTCACCGTCGGCCTCAGCTTCTACCTCGGCCGCAAGACCCGCACGGCCGCCGGCTACTACGCCGCCGGCGGCGGGGTGCCGTGGTTCGTCAACGGCGTGGCGTTCGCCGGCGACTACCTCTCGGCCGCGTCGTTCCTCGGCATCTGCGGGATGATCGCCGTGTTCGGATACGACGGCTTCCTGTACTCCATCGGCTACCTCGCCGGGTGGGTGGTCGCCCTGTTCGTCATCGCCGAACCCTTGAAGCGCCTCGGCAAGTACACCTTTGCCGACGCTCTCGACAAGAAGTTCGGCAGCCGGGGCATCAAGCTCGCTGCTGCCGTCAGCACGCTGGTGGTGAGCGTCTTCTACCTCATCCCGCAGATGGTCGGCGCGGGGGTGCTGGTGAAGCCGCTGCTCGGCTTCCCGCACTGGGCCGGCGTATGCATGGTCGGCGCGGTCGTCACGGTCATCGTCGCCACGGCGGGGATGGCCAGCACGACGTGGGTGCAGTTCCTCAAGGGCGGGCTACTGGTGCTGTTCACGGGTGCGCTCACGGTGATGATCCTGCAACGCGGGCTGACGGTGAACTCCGACCCCGCCGCGAACGCCCCGCAAACGGTGACGACGAACCCCGACGGCACCAAGACCAGCACCGTCCGCCCGTCCGGGCACGTCTCGAAGCTGCCGGACGGCAAGACCGAGACCGGCCCCCTTTCGCCGCTCGAATTCCTGTCCACCGTCCGCGAGTCGGAAATCGTCCTGTGGACGAAGACGAGCAAGGACGGCACCGACACCTACACCGCGAAGCCGACATCGGGGGCGGACGTGCTTCGGCCCGGCAACAGCCCGACGTTCAAGGGCCTGCAATCCGACGACACCGCCGCCAAGCTGAACTTCTTGTCGCTGATGCTGGCGCTCTTCTGCGGCACCGCCAGCCTGCCGCACATCCTCATCCGCTACTACACGGTGAAAGACGCTGCCGCCGCGCGGAAGAGTACCGTCGTCGGCATCACCACCATCGGCATCTTCTATGTGCTGACGCTGTTCCTCGGCCTGGGGGCGATGACCGGCGGCAACCTGGACGTGACCAACAGCAACATGGCCGCGCCGCTACTGGCGAAGGGCTTCGGCGTACTGCCGTTCGCGCTCATCTCGGCGGTGGCGTTCACGACCGTGCTGGGCACCGTGAGCGGGCTGATCGTCGCGGCGAGCGGGGCCGTTGTCCACGACGTTCTTGGCGGCTACTTGAAGATGGACCTGACCGACTCGGCGAAGGTGCGGCTGGGCAAATTCGCGGCCGTGTGTGTCGGCGCGGTGGCGGTGGTGCTGGGGATTCTCTTCGAGAAGATGAACGTCAACTTCCTGGTCGGCTGGGCGTTCAGCGTGGCAGCCTCGGCGAACCTGCCGGCGCTGGTCATGCTGCTGTTCTGGAAGCGGACCACGAAGCAGGGCATCATCGCCTCGGTGGTCGTCGGGATGCTCTCCTCGCTGGCGTGGATCCTGCTCAGCGGCGACACCTACCGCGACGTGTACGGCCTGAAGGCCGAGGACGCGCTGACGCCCTTCAGCCAGCCGGGCATCGTCACGATTCCCCTGAGCTTCGCCGTGCTGGTGGTGGTATCCTTGATGACCAAACGGAACGAGGACCGGTCATGAAAACGTCGTTCGCGGTCGTTGTCGCCCTGTTCGCCCTCTCCCCCGTCGTCGCCCAACCCCCGGCGAAGTGGTGGCCGAAGGAAGTCGATGCCACCCTCGACAAGGCCGGCGCGAACAAGGCCGAGCTTGAGAAGGCCCTGAACGGTGCCGAGAAGGACCACCGGCCCGGCCTCGCGTTCCTGCTCACGCACATGCCGGAGAAGGACGCCAAGGCGCTGAAGGCCGACTACCTGCTAGAAAATCTGTCACTGGCGTACAAGGCTCGCGCCGAGTTCGCGTGGGCGAAGGCCGTGCCCGAAGCCACCTTCTTCAACAACGTGCTGCCGTACTGCAACATCGACGAGACCCGCGACCCGTGGCGCAAGGAACTGTACGCCCTGTGCAAGCCGATGGTGAAGGACTGCAAGACCGCCACCGACGTGGCCATGACGCTGAACAAGGAACTGTTCCCGAAGCTGAAGGTGAAGTACTCGACCGCGCGGAAGGCCGCGAACCAGGGGCCGCTGGAAACGATGAAGACCGGGCTGGCGTCCTGCACCGGGCTGAGCATCTTGTTGAGCGACGCATGCCGCGCCGTGGGCGTGCCGACGCGGGTGGTCGGCGTGCAACTGTGGGCGGACAAGCGGGGCAACCACACTTGGCTCGAAATCTGGGACAAGGACTGGCACTTCACGGGCGCGTGCGAGCCGGACCCGAGTGGGCTGGATCGCGGATGGTTCGTCGGCGACGCGGCGAAGGCGAAGAAGGATGAGCGCGAACACGCCGTGTTCGCCGCCAGCTTCGCCAAGCAGTCCACACATTTCCCGCTGGTGTGGGCGCTGAAGAACACCGACGTGCCGGGCGAGAACGTGACCGACCGCTACGCCAAAGCCGCACCGAAAGCCGAGACGGCGAAGCTGCTCGTCCGCGTCGTCGGGGCCGACGGCAAGCGGGTGGCGGTCGCCGTAAAGGTGGAAGAGAAAGGGAAGGACACCGCGGCCGTCTCCGGCACCTCGCGGGGCGAGACGAACGACACGAACGACATCCTCGCCTTCGACCTGAAGTCGGCCACCGAGTACGTCGTCACCGTGGGGGAGACGAAGAAGGCGGTGACGACCCCGGCGGCGGGGAAGCAGGAGACGATGGAGATTCGGTTGCCGAAATGAATGGACAGGATCACAGGATGGAAGGCAGGATTGAAGACAGTTCTTGGTTCTTGATCCTGCCTTCCATCCTGTGATCCTGTCCAAACTCTCCTTTTGGAACCGACATGTCCACCGTCCTCATCTCGCCGCGCGAAGTCGCGGGGTTCGCCCACCGGTACGACGACGTGTTCGCCGCCGCCGGCATCGCCGTGAAGTACCCGCCGCCCGGCGAGGCCAACATCCTCACGCCGGCGGAGCTTCTCGACTGCTTGCAAGGAGTCGATGCCGTGGTCGCCGGGTCGGAGGCGTACACGCCGGCGGTGTTCGCCGCGTGCCCGCGACTGAAGGTGGTGGCCCGCGTCGGCGTCGGGTACGACGCGGTGGACGTGCCGGGCGCGACCGCCGCCGGGGTCGCCGTGTGCGTGGCACCGGGGACGAACCACGAGTGCGTGGCGGAACACGCCTTCGCCCTGATCCTGAGCTTCACTCGCCTTGTCGTCACCCGCACGAACGCCATCCGCGCCGGCGGCTGGCCCCGGCACTACAGCAAGCCGCTTCGGGGGCAAACCCTCGGCCTCGTCGGACTGGGGCGGATCGGCAAAGCCGTCGCCGAGCGCGCGGTGGCGTTCAAGATGAACGTGATCGCGTTCGATCCGGTCGCTCCGCCGCTACCCGGTGTCACGGCGGTGTCACTCGACGAACTGCTCCGCAGTTCGGACTTCGTATCGCTGCACATGCCGCTGACGCCTGCCACCCGGCACACGATGACCCGCGAGCGGTTCGCCATGATGAAGCCCGGCGCGGTGCTGGTGAACACCTCTCGTGGTGGACTGGTGGATGAAACGGCGTTGGTCGAGGCTTTGAAAAGCGGACACCTCGGAGGCGCGCTATTGGACGTGCTGGGACAGGAACCGCCGCCGGCCGATCACCCGCTGTTCGCGTTCGAGAACGTGCTGCTCACCCCGCACGCCGCCGGCGTCGATGTGCAATCACTGGGCGACATGGCCCGCTCGGCGGCGGAGGCGGTGGCATCGATCCTCGGCGGCGGCTGGCCGGCGGAGAAAGTGGTAAACCCGGAAGTGAAAGGAGAAGTCGGAAAAGAGGCCCGCAGATGACGCAGACTGAAACGCAGATGAAGGCAGGATGAGATCGAGATACAGAACACGTTCTGTCTTAACTCTGTTTCTGATCCTGCCTTGGTCCGTGCTGAAATCTGCGTCCTCTGCGGGCCTCTTACGTTCTTCACTCCCCGTGCGAGCTCTTCGCCACCACCTCGCGCTCGTCGAGGATGGCGTAGCTGTACCCCTGCTCGGTGAGGAACATCTGGCGGTGGTGGGCGAAGTCGAGTTCGCGGGTGTCGCGCGTCACCAGCGTGAAGAAGTGCGCGTCCCCTTCGCCGCTGGACTTCGGGCGGAGGATGCGGCCGAGCCGCTGCGCTTCTTCCTGCCGGCTGCCGAACGTGCCGCTCACCTGGATCAGCACGTTCGCGTCCGGCAGGTCGATGGCGAAGTTGCCGACCTTCGACAGCACCAAATGCCGCACGGCCCCGGTGCGGAACTTGCCGTACAGGTCTTCCCGCTCCTTGTTCGGCGTGCTGCCGGTGATGAGCGGCAGGTCGAACCGCTTGGCGATGGTCTTCAGTTGCGTCAGGTACTGGCCGATGACCAGCACCCGCTGGTCGCGGTACTGGCCGAGCAGTTCGGCCACCACGTCGTCCTTGCCGGAGTTCTCGGAGGCGATGCGGTACTTGTGCCGCCAGTCGGCGACGGCGTACTCCATGCGGGTCTTGTCGTCCGGCAGGGCGACCCGCACCTCGGTGCAGCTGGCCGACGCGATCCACCCTTTGGTTTCCAGTTCCCGCCACGGCACGTCGTACTTCTTCGGGCCGATGAGGGTGAACACGTCCCCCTCGCGACCGTCCTCGCGGATGAGGGTGGCCGTCAGGCCGAGCCGCCGGCGGGCCTGGATTTGGGCCGTCACGCGGAACACCGGGGCGGGCAGCAGGTGGACCTCGTCGTAGATGATGAGGCCCCAGTCCCGCTCCTCGAACAGCTTGAAGTGCGGGTAGTTCGCCGGGTCGGTCGGGCCGGTGTCGTCGCCGTCGTCCTCGTCGTCCTCCTGCGCCAGCAGTGCCTGCGCGAAGTCGTCCAACTCCTCGTCCTCGGACGGCGGCGGCCCGCCGACGGGCGGCCGCTGCTGGCTGACGGCGGTCGAGTTCCCTTTCGCGTCGGCGTCGGCCGCTTTCTTCTTCTTCCGCTTCTTGCCGGGGCGGTACGTCACGATCTGGTACGTCGCCACCGTCACCGGGCCGATCTCCTTCACGTCCCCGGTGTACTCCTTCACCTGATCCAGCGTCAGGTCGGACTTGTCGAGGATCTCGCGGACCCACTGCTTCACGGCCGTGATGCTGGTGGTCAGCACCAGAGTGTTCTTCTGGAGCAGGCACATGGCCAGGATGCCGACGATGGTCTTGCCCGCGCCGCACGGCAGCACGATGACGCCGGACCCGCCCCGCGCGCCGCCGTCGGCGTGGAACACGTCGGCCGACTCCCGCTGGTAGTCGCGCACGCTGAACGGCATGCCCGACCCGCAGACGGTGCGGACGGCCATCGGCAGGGCCGCGCCCTCGGTGTACCCCGCGAGGTCCTCGGCCGGGTAGCCGATGGTGATGAGCAGCTGCTTGACGATGCCGCGGTTCACCGGCTCGATGCCGAACGTGGTGTCGTCCACCTTCGCGCCGAGGTACTCCTTCAGCTTCTTGTTGCGGGCCAGTTCCACGAGCAGCGGCTTGTCGTCGCACACCAGACGGAGGGTGCCGTCGGCGGCGCGTTCCAGCTTCACCCGCCCGTACCGGCTGACGGCGTCGTGGATGTTCGACGGGATGTTCGTCGGCAGCGGGAACTTCGTGTACTGCTGGAGGACGCCGAGCATGTCGTCGGCGGTCATCCCGGCGGCGGCGGCGTTCCACACGGACAGGTCCGTGATACGGTATGTGTGGATGTGCTGCGGACTTTTCTCCAGCTCCGCGAACGGGGCCAGCGCGTCGCGGGCGGCCGCGTACTTGGGGTTCTCCACTTCCACCAAGACCGTGCGGTCCTGCTGGACGAAGAACGGGTTGCTGGGGTCGAACTGCGGGGCCGCAGCCGGGGCGGCGGGCGAAGCCGGGGTCACTTTCGGCGGCATGGGTTCCGGCGAATCGGGTGAACGGTCGAACTCGTTCCGACCGGGAATGCCGAACCGGACCACTCTATCGGCCGGACGGCAGGCAACGCAAGGCGAAGTGAAGGAATGTGCGATCGCGGACGGTCGGGACGAAAAAAAGAAACCGGGCCGGACACAGCCTCTCCCTCTGTGTCCGACCCGGTTTTGGCTCTCGCCGAATAACTAATAAGCAGGCATCGTGCCAAACGCGAAACCATCGAGATAAATAGGTCGTAACCACTTTTAGGACAATGACTTATGTAGAATAAACAGAAGGAAATCACGCCGTGGCCGTGGTTGGCTTCGCACCTCACATCGCTGGCATTTTCTGCCATTATTTAATGCACCGTGCTAGACAGACTGGCATTTCTCATCCTTCTGCCTCACTCCAACTGCGTGTGGGCTGTCGGAAGTACTCGGTCAGTCCCGCCACGGGCATTGCCTTGGCGTAAAGCCATCCTTGACCGAGCCGAACGCCACGCCGTGCCAAGTACGCCGCCTGCTCTTTGGTCTCCACACCCTCCGCGATCAGCACTAGCCCGAGTTTCAGACCGAGTTCGATCAGACTGTCCAGCACCTTCAAGACGGGCGAGTCCAGCCCGTCCAACGGCAGGAACGACTTGTCGATCTTCAGCGCGTGGAAGCGGTACTTGTGCAGGTAGCTCAGGCTGGAATAGCCGGTGCCGAAGTCGTCCAGGGCGAAGCGGAAGCCGCGGTCCTCCAGCCGGTCCAGGACCGCGCGAACGACCTCGTGGGAACCGCCCACGACGGCACGTTCGGTCAACTCGAACACGATGCGGTTCGGCGGGAACGGGCCGGCGGCCAGCCGCGCCGCCAGTTCTTCCGCCGCACCCGACACGAGGGCGGTGGCGGGCAGGTTGATGGACACATAGAAGTCGGGGTGCGCCGCCCGGAGCGGGGTGAGGTCGCGGACCGCGCGGTCGGCCACCCAGCCCGTCACCCGGTCGATCATCCCGGTCTGCTCGGCCACCGGGATGAACACGTCCGGCCGCACCGCGCCGTACTCCGGGTGCGCCCAGCGGAGCAGCGCCTCGGCCCCCACCGCCCGGCCGGTGGCGAGTTCGACGATGGGCTGGTAGTGCAGGTGGAATTCGCCCCGGTCCAGTCCCGCCACGAGGTCGGAGGCCATGCCGCCCCGCCCGTACCGCCGGCTCACCCAGACGATGGCGAACGGCGGCGCGAGCGCCAGCGGGGCGAGCCACAAGAGGTCCGCCAGCCAGTGGCGGAGCGCCCACCCGCCGTCGTACTCGGCGATCACGACCACGCCGGCCGAGGCCGCGCGGGTGCGGCGGACGCGGGACGCCGTCACCTCGTCGCTCAGCCGGTCGGCCGACCGGGGCACCGCGCCGACACCGGCCAGGAGCCGCCCGTCCGCGAGCGCGATGGCGAGGAACCCGTCCTCGCCGAGGCCCAGGTCTTCGGTCAGGTACGTCAGCACGAGCGGATCGACGAGTACGTTCAACGAGCCGTTCTCGCGGGTCGGCAGCGAGAGGAGGATGGACGTTTCCCGCATGACGGCGGTGCGGATCAGCCCGACCACCTGGAACCGGCCGTCGGCGGGGTTCGGCCGGTCGGCCGGCGAGACGGGCAGCGGCGGCTCGAGCCGGCCGAAGTTGGTCATCACCAGCCGCCCGGCCGGGTCGAGGAGGCCGACCTCGCGGAAGCGGGGGTCGTTGTACTGCAACCGGCTCATGGCCTTCAGCAGGGCGTCGGTCGGCTCGGCGGCGGTGTCGGCGGCGAGGCGGTTGAGCGCGGTCTCGGCGGCGGCCAGCAGGCGATTCACCCGCGCGGTGGCGACCACCAGTTTCTCGTCGAGGGCGTGGTCGGCGGCGGCGAACGCGCGGTGCCGCAACACCCCCACCAGCAGGGCGACGGAGGCGACCCCGAGGGTGCCGGCGAGAAGCGCCGGACCGCGAAGGAACGTCGGGCGAGCGGGCATGGGGGCATGATACGACCGCAACCCGCCCGTCAGCCCAGGAACTGCTCCAGGAACTTGCGGCTTTGCCGGAGCGCCCGTTTGCGGTCGGTCAGGCTCCCCTCGTAGGCGCGGTCCTCCACTTCGATGCACACGGGGCCGGCGTACCCAGTGTCAGTCAGGGCGGCGAAGAACTCGCCCCACTTCACGTCGCCGAGGCCCGGCAGCTTCGGCTGGTGCCAGCCGAGGCCGTTCACCCCGACCTCGTACAGCCGCTCGTGGACGATCCGTTCGTCCTTGGCGTGGACGTGGACGAGGTGCTTGCCGAACTCCCGCACCGCCCGCCCGCAGTCGATGAACTGCCAGATCAGGTGCGACGGGTCGAAGTTCAGGCCGATGGTGCCGTCGGGGTACGCGGCGAACAGCTTCCGCCACACGTCCGGCGTGCTGGCCACGTTCTTGCCGCCCGGCCACTCGCCGTCGCTGAACAGCATCGGGCAGTGTTCGATGCCGATCTTCACCCCCGCCACCTTCGCCACCTCGATGATCGGATCCCAGACGTGCCGCATGACCATCAGGTTGGCATCGACCGACTGCGCCGGGTCGCGGCCGATGAACGTGTTGACCACGTTCACCCCGATCTTCGGCGCGGCCTGGATGACCTTCTTCAGGTGCGCCACCACCATGTTGCGGTGGTCCGGGTCGGGGTCGAGCGGGTTCGGGTAGTAGCCGAGGCCGGACACCTGCACGCGGTGGATGCGGACCAGATCGCGGACGTGCGCGGCCTGCTCGTCGGTGAACGCCGAAACGTCGAGGTGCGTCACCCCGGCGTACCGGCGGTCGGCCTTGCCCGGCGGCCAGCACATGAGTTCGACGCAGCCGAACCCCTCGTCGGCGGCCAGCGCGAACACCTCTTCGAGGGACAGGTCGCCGACGACGGCCGAGACGAAGCCGAGTTGCATGGGAACACCGGGGAGGGGAAGGTACGGCGAACCCGGCCCGCAACGGCCGTGGGTAAATCTGTCTGATCCGA
>JAYUFU010000462.1:0-10685 GCA_043738505.1 Fimbriiglobus sp.
ACCCGCGGATCGACTACGTCGAGTTCCGCGTCGGGCACCCAATCGACCGTCAGCCCGGCGGCCGGATCCCACCGGGGCAGACCCGTGAACCCCGGCCGCCGCTCGCGGGGCCGCTCGGCGACCCGGACCAGCAGGACGACCTCGTCGCCCGCCCGCACCGCGCCGGGGTTGAACGCGCCGACGACCTCGAAGTCCGGGCGGGACGCGGGCACGTCCTCGGGTCGGAGCAGGAGCCGGGTGGAGAGGCGTCGAATCGTCATCGGCCGGCCCCCGCACGGCGAGCGAGTTCGTCGGCCGCGCACGCCGTCGCCAGGGAGTCGCGGCCGTTGGCCTCCGTGACCACCCGCGCGTGGCTGCGGTCGCGGACCCAATCGACCTGGTCCTGCATCACGGCCCGGAGGAGTTGGCCGTAGAGCGGCGACTTCGCCGTTCCGTCGCCGAACGCGAGATCGACGACTTGATAGGCGTCGATCCCTTTGCCCCGACCCCGGCAGGCCCGGTCGTTCCCGCCGTAGGACGCGGCCACGTCGAGCCGGGCACCGGGGAACAGGGCGCACAACTCCCGCGTCTGCCGCTCGTCCACCAGGGCGTGAATCCGCGCTCGGGTCGGCACCCAGTCGAAGAGCGTCACGTCGCCGCGCTCGAACACCAGCCGCAGCTCCTGCCGGTCCATCCGCCCGGCCTGGTGGAAGCCGTGGTAGAAATTCACCAGCGCGTCGCCGTATCGCACCGTGGCGTGGACGTGTTCCTCGATCGCGGTGCCCGGTCGCACGCCGACCTGCGCGGCTTCGACTGTCCCCGCCCCGAGCCAGCCGGCGAACAGGTCGAAGAAGTGGACGCCGTGTTCGACGAAAATGCCGCCGCTCTTGCCCCGGTCCCAGAACCAGTGGTCGGCCGGCAGGTTCTCGTCCGAAGCGTAGTTCTCGAAGGTCGCGTGCAGCACGTCACCGAGCACCTTCGTTTCGACCAACCGGCCGACGGCGGCGACGAGCGGGTTGTACCGCTGCATCAGGTTGGCCACCAGCAGGCGGTCGTGTTTCCGCGCGAGCGTTACCAACTCGTCGGCCTGGGCCACGGTCAGCGCCAGCGGCTTCTCGACGACGACGTGCTTGCCGGCGTTCAGCGCGGCCAGGGCTTGCGGGTAGTGCAGGAACGGCGGGGTGGCGATGTACACCAGGTCCACGTCGTCGCGACGGAACAGCTCGCCGGCGTCGTCGACGTTCTCGACCCCGAACCGGGCGGCGGCGGCCAGCGACGCCGGGCGGTGGGTGCCGGCCAGGCCGACGAGCGCGACGCCGGGCACCTGGGTGAACTGCTGGAGCGCGAACAGCCCGAACCCGCCGCAGCCGACGACTCCCAACCGGACGGGGCTGGCGTGCATGGGGTTCCGCTGGGCTGAGGGAGTGATCGAGTCTTCAGGCATTGTAGCGTCGCCAGTGGCTCCCGCGCCGCGCCGTTCCGAGTCACCGGGTGCGGGTGTCAGATCGTCGGCTCCGCGAGCGCACGGTTCGGGGTCACCCGGCCCATCTCCGCTCGCCCCTGTCTCGTCTGAGTGTGTAGGCTATGCTCGCCACGAAGTCTCCGCTGTAGGGTGCTGCCATGTCCCGCCTCTCGCTCTGGCTGTCGGCCGGGTCGCTCGTCGTCGTGTTGCTACTCGTCCCCGGCAGCGGGGTCCGGGCCGGCGACATCGGCTACGTCGAGGACTTCGCGCTGGCGAAGGACCGCGCGGCCAGCCTGAAGCAGCTCATCCCCGGCACCGAGGACTTCTACTACTACCACGGCCTGCACCTCCTCCAGACCGAGCAGTTCGACAAGATCGAGCCGCTGGCCGCCCTTTGGTACGAGCGGCACAAGCAGACGCCCCGGCTGACGGAAATCCAGACCCGCCACGCCCTGCTCGCCTTCGACAAGCAGCCGGAGAAGAGCCTGAAGTACCTCCGCGACCACCTCGGCGCGCGGTTCGACCACCAGAAGGAAGTCGCCGGCGCGACCGCCAACCTGCCGACCGCGCTCGACCCGAAGGGCATCTCCCGCGCGACCCTGAAGGCCGGGGCCTTCGCGCACGGCAACCTGAGCCAGTTCGAGGAATCGGCTCTGGACTGGGTCGCCGCCGAGAACTTGAGTTGGGAGAACCGCCGCGAACTGCTCACCCGGCTGGCGCGGCCCGACCTGCCGAACCTGCCCAAGCTCGTCGCCGACGACCTCGATTCCCCGCACGCCGGCGAGTTCGGCGGGATCGCCATCCACAAGCAGATGACGCTCGCTCAGCTCGAGGAGCTGGTGAAGTTGAAGCCCGGCGTGCTGAACCACGCGGCCTTCGTCACGACCTACGCCTCGAAGCTCAACCCCGGTGCCGACGACGACTGGAAGCGCGACCGCAAGCTGGCGCTCGCGTACCTGGAACGGCTCCAGACGTTCGCCGACCGGCTGTCGGCCGTCCACAACCCGTTCAAGGCGCACGTCCTCTACCACCGCCTCGCCTTCGACCGCGCCGCCGGCGTGTACGACCGCCGCCGCTTCCTGGCGTACCTGGCGCTGCCGCGGATGCAGGGGTACATGACCCGAGCGGCACTGGAAAGCGTCGAAGCGCAGCGGCACCCGGCCGACCTGAACGCCGAGTACTTCCCGGCCACGCTGCTGCCGAAAGTCGGCACCGACGAACCGCTCGTCCGCAGCTGCCTGGCGCACTTCTTCGCCGAGGACACCGGCACCGCCGACTTCGACCCGCACATCCTCGACACCTACCTCACGGCGCTGTTCGCCGAGACGAAGCTCGTGAACGGCTTGGGCGACGGCGAGAAGTGGGCGTCCAAGCTCTCCCCGGAGGCGCTGCGGCAGTTGAAGGACCGCGTGGACATCGACTTCGCGTTCACCAACAAGACCGAGTTCGCGGTGGACGAGCCGATCAAGATCGAACTGTTCACCAAGAACGCGCCGAACCTGCTCGTGAAGATTTACGAGATCAACACCGGGAACTACTACCGGACGCACGGCAAGGAGATCGACACCGACGTCGGCCTGGACGGCCTCGTGGCGAACGCCGAGCGGACCCTGCCGGGGAACGTCGATCCGTTCCGCCGCACGGCGGTGACGCTCGAATTCCCCGACCCGAAGGGCGCG
Source organism: Fimbriiglobus sp. (assembly GCA_043738505.1). Lineage (GTDB taxonomy): Bacteria > Planctomycetota > Planctomycetia > Gemmatales > Gemmataceae > JALHQU01. Next base: position 3,121 of record JAYUFU010000462.1, read on the forward strand.
CCGAACTTCCCGGAGAAGGACCGGCCGGGCGTGTACGTCATCGACCTGATCGGCGGCGGCAAGAGCAGCCGGGCGCTGATCCGCAAGGGCCGCCTCCGCCCGATCGTGACGACGGGCACGGCGGGCCAGGTGGTCCGCGTGGTGGACGAGACCAACAAGGCGGTGACGACCGCGACCGTCTGGCTCGGCGGGCAGGAGTACGCGGCGGACAAGGCCGGCGTCATCCTGGTGCCGTTCAGCACCGCGCCGGGCTGCAAGCCCGTCGTCGTCCGCAGCGGCGACTTCTCCTGCCTCGACTACCTCCAGCACCTGCCGGAAAGTTTCCACCTGACGGCCGGCATCCACGTGGACCGCGAGAGCCTGCTGAGCCAGCGGATCGCCACCCTCCTCGTCCGGCCGGGGCTGTCACTGAACGGCCGGCCGGTGTCGGTGGGGCTGCTCGAAGACGTCCGCCTGCGGATCACCAGCGTGGACAACGACGGCGTGCCGACCTCGACGGAGCTGCCGAACTTCAAGCTGTTCGAGGACCGCGAATCGACGCACGACTTCCGCGTCCCGCCGCGGCTGGCGTCGCTGTCGGTGGCGCTGTCGGCGAAGGTCAAGGTGCTGAGTACCGGCAAGACGGCGGACCTGACGGCGGCGCAGACCTTCGCCGTCAACGCCATCGACAAGACGGAGCGGGTGGAGGAGCTGCACTTCGCCAAGTTCGGGGCCGATTACGTTCTCGAACTCCTCGGCCGCAGCGGGGAAGCCAAGGCGGAACGGCCGGTGTCCGTCTCGGTCAAGCACCGCGACTTCAAGCAGCCGATGACGGCGGTTCTGAAGACCGACGCCAAAGGCCGCGTGCTGCTCGGGGCGTTGCCGGACATCACCGGCGTGAACGCCCGCGGACCGGACGGCACGGATCGCCACTGGGACATCGCGCAGGATCGCCACACCTACCGCCAGCTCCTGCACGCGAAGCTCGGCGACACGGTGACGGTGCCGTACATGGGCACCGCCGCCAAGCCGACGACGGACGAACTCGCCCTGTTCGAGGTGCAAGGGGCGAACATCCGCGCCGACAAGTTCGACGCGATCTCCTTCAGCCAGGGCCGCATCGAGCTGAAGGGCCTCGCCGCCGGGGACTACGACCTGTGGCTGAAGCGGACCGGCGAGAAGGTCCGCGTCCGCGTGTCGGACGCCGCCGCGCAAGACGGCTACCTCTTGGGCAAGCTCCGGCAGTTGCAGACCGCCGGGCTGAAGGCGGTGCAGATCGAATCGATCACCGCCGACGCGAAAGACCTCGTGGTGCAGCTCCGGGACGCCTCGAAGTTCGCCCGCGTCCACGTCTTCGCCACGCGGTACCAGCCGGCGTTCAGCGCCTTCAGCCGCTTCGGGGCCGTCCGCGACGCCGAGCCGGACGGCCTGTACCCGCTCCACGCCGATTCGCTGTACCTGACGGGCCGCAACATCGGCGACGAGTACCGCTACGTCCTGGACCGCCGGACGAAGAAGAAGTACCCCGGCAACATGCTGGAACGGCCGATGCTGCTCCTGAACCCGTGGGCCGTCCGCACCACCGAGACCGGCGAGCAACTCGCCCAGGGCGGGGACCACTTCGGCGGCAAGGGCGGTGTCGCCCCGCCGGTGGTCATCGCCCCGCCTCCTCCCCCCGGCACCCAGCCGATTCCCGGCCCGGCGGACGCCGACAGTTCGGACCTCGACTTCCTGTACGACGCCAGCGCCGTGGCGGTGAACCTGACGGCCGACCAGGACGGCGTCGTGCGGGTGCCGGTGAAGGACTTCGGCCCGCACGCCATGCTCCACGTCGTCGCCTGCGACCCGCTGAACACCACCGTCCGCAGCACCAGCCTGCCGGAGAAGGCCGCGCTGTTCGCCGACCTGCGGCTGAAGAAGGGCCTCGACCCGGCCAAGCACTTCACCCAGCAGAAGCAGGTGACGGTCGTGGACGCCGGCAAGGAGTTCCACCTGGAAGACGCCGCCGGCAGCCGCTTCGAGGCCTACGACAGCCTCGCCAAGGTGTACGCCCTGTACGCCACGCTGTCGAAGGATCCGAAGCTGGCCGAGTTCGCGTTCGTCCTGAAGTGGCCGAAGCTGAAGCCGGAGGAGAAGCGGACGCTGTACTCGAAGCACGCCTGCCACGAGCTGAACTTCTTCCTCAGCAAGAAGGATCCGGAGTTCTTCAACGCGGTGGTGAAGCCGTACCTCGCCAACAAGAAGGACAAGACGTTCCTCGACGCCCGCCTGCTGGACGCCGACCTGGCGAAGTTCACCAAGCCCTGGGAGTTCGGCCGGCTGAACGTCCCCGAGCGGGTGTTCCTGGCGCAGCGGGTCGCCGGCGAACCGGCCAAGACCGCCCGCCACCTCGGCGACCTGCTCAAGCTGATCCCGCCGAACACGGACAAGGAACTGCTCCTGTTCGACACCGCCGTCGCCAACGGCGCGCTGGACATGCCCGACGGCAACTCCATCGAAGTGCCGAGGGAGAAACCCGTCGTCCTGGATCCGAAAAAGTCCGCCCTGGAAGAGGCGGTCCCGGCCCCGGACATACCCGCCCGACCGCCCGGCATGCCCGGCCCCACCGGCGGGGCCGGCGGACCCGGCGGCATGCCCGGCATGCCCAAGCCCGGCGACAGCGCCCCCGGCAAGGACGGCGAGGGGAAGGAGCAGGCCCCAGGCGAGGAGAAGGGTGCGAAGCGGGACGAGGCCAAGAAGAAGGACGCGGTCGGCTACTTCGACGACGACCGGAAGACCGGCGGTGTGGTGCGGCAACTCTACCGCAAGATCGACCCGACGATGGAGTGGGCCGAGAACAACTACTACAAGCTGCTCATCAATCAGCAGACCGCCGACCTGGTGCCGGTGAACACCTTCTGGGCCGACTACGCCAAGCACGCCGACGGCGGGTTCCTCACCCCGCACATCCCGGCCGCGGCGCGGAACTTCACCGAGATGATGCTGGCGCTGGCGGTGCTGGACCTGCCCTTCGAGGCGGGCAAGCACAAGGTCGCCTTCGACGGCGGCAAGATGACGCTCACCCCCGGCGGCAAGCTGATCGCCTTCCACGAGGAGGTCCGGCCGGCGGTCGGGGCCGGCGGCCAACTGCCGATCCTGGTCAGCCAGAACTTCTACCGCGGCGGCGACCGCTTCCGCGAGGAGAACGGCGAGAAGCTGGACAAGTTCGTGACCGAGGAGTTCGTCGTCCACACCGTCTACGGCTGCCAGGTGGTCGTCACCAACCCGACGAGCAGCCGGCAGAAGCTGTCGGTGCTGCTGCAACTGCCGGTCGGCGCGGTGCCGGTGGCCAACGGCCGATACACGAAGGCGGTGCCGCTGGACCTGGAGCCGTACCACACGCGGACCATCGACTACGCCTTCTACTTCCCGACGCCGGGGCAGTTCGCCCAGTTCCCGGTGCACGTGGCGAAGGACGAGCAGTTCGTCATCGCGGCCAAACCCGTCACCTTCAACGTGGTGGCGAAGGCCACGCGGCTCGACACCACGTCGTGGGATTACGTCTCGCAGCACGGCACCGGCGACGACGTGCTGGCGTTCCTGAACCGCGAGAACGTGCGGGCGCTGAACCTGGACAAGATCGCCTTCCGCCTGAAGGACCGCGCGGTCTTCGAGAGCGTGCTGAAGCTGCTGGCCGAGCGGCACCTGTACCAGCCGACGCTGTGGAGCTACGGCCTGTACCACGCCGACGTGCCCGCCGCCCGGCAGTACCTGCTGCACCTCGACACGTTCGTCGCCACCTGCGGCGGACCCATCGAGTCGCCGCTGTTCGGCATCGACCCGGTGGCCCGGCACACCTACGAACACCTGGAGTACAAGCCGCTGGTGAACGCCCGTGCCCACGCGCTGGGAAACCGCCGGCAGATCGTCAACGACCGCTTCCACGCCCAGTATCACGCCTTCCTGAAAACGCTGACGTACTCGAAGGCCCTGACCGACGCCGACCTACTCGCCGTGACGTATTACCTGCTGTTGCAGGATCGCATCGACGAAGCCGTGGACACCTTCGCCCGCGTCCACCGCGAACTGGTGTCCACCAAGATGCAGTACGACTACTGCGCGGCGTACCTGGAGATGTTCACCGACGACCCGAAGAAGGCCCGCAGCATCGCCGCCCAGTACGCGAACCACCCGGTGGACCGCTGGCGGAACACCTTCGCCGCGATCCTCTCGCAGTTGGACGAGATCGAGGGCAAGGGGGTGAAAGTCGTGGACAAGGACGACCGCGACCAGCAGCAGGGGCAGCTCGCCGCCACCGAACCGGGGTTCGAGATGGCGCTCGACGGCAAGACCATCAAACTGGCGTACCAGAACGTGGAAACCGTCCGCGTCAACTACTACCCGATGGACGTGGAACTGCTCTTCAGCACGAACCCGTTCGTGACGCAGTCGGGCGGGCAGTTCGCCAACATCCGGCCGAACGCCAGCAAGGACGTGACGCTGCCCAAGGACGGCGGCAAGGCGGACCTCCCGCTGCCGGCCGAGTTCGCCAACCGCAACGTCCTCGTCGAGGTGACGGCCGCCGGGAAGACCCGCTCCCTGCCGTACTACGCCACGGCGATGACGGTGACCGTGACCGAGAACTACGGCCAAATCAAGGCCAGCGACGCCGCCGGCGGCAAGGGGCTGGGCAAGGTGTACGTGAAGGTGTACGCGAAGCTGGCCAACGGCGAGGTGAAGTTCCACAAGGACGGGTACACCGACCTGCGCGGGCGGTTCGACTACGTGTCGGTGAACACCCCGGAGCGGCAGGCCATCGAGCGGTTCTCCATCCTCGTGCTGAGCGAGGATCGGGGTGCCTTGATCCGCGAGGCGGCCCCGCCGCAGAAGTGAGCCGGAGTTGAAACCGTCGGTGAGAGAAATGGCGCTTTCACCGACGGTCTTGCGGCGCGAGGCCGCCGCGCGCCGCGAGTCGAAAACGGGGGGTGAACGGTCACTGGCAATCAACCGTCACCGGGGGAAGTTCCTGGGGCGGCATGACCACCTTCGGCCGCAGGGAAAGCGACCACTGGCACGGGACGCCCGAGTAGTGGGACCGGAGCCGATCCTCAACGTGTTCCGGTGCCCACACCGCACACCGCTCCAGTCCGACGCACTCGACTCGTTCGGCCGGTCGGATGGCCCCGGCTAAGTAGATCGAGAATGCCCCGCTAATTGGGTCTTGAATGAACGTCGGTGCGGGGGCCAGCACCGTTTCCGGCGGGGCAACCTTGCCGACTCGCAACCAGCGGCCGTCGAGATACGCCGACCCGTTGACCGCCACCCGGAACGCAATCGGGTGGGTGACCACCTCGACCGCAGGGATATCGGATGCGGTTCGCAGGTCGAACAGGGCGAAGTCCACCTCGGGCAGCGTCCAGGCGTAACCGTGCCAGCAATCGCCGAGCGGCACCTTCAGGATGGCCCCCACCACTCGCCGCTGACGTACCCCCACTCCACAGCCCTCCGCCGAACAGGTACCGATCCCAATCCTAGATTGGGATAAATTGCCACGCCGATTGGGAGCGTACCGGCGGGCGGAAACCGCTGTCAAGTTTTTTCTTGCGGCCCGGCCGGGATTGCGGAAAAAGGAGGGAAAACGCCGTCCGGTTTATGCGATCCGAGAGTTGATCCCGTGAAACGGCTCGACCAATTCGTCGCCGCGTGCCGGACCGTGAACTACGCGAAGGTGACGGCCTTCGCAGCCGGGTCGGCGATTGAGGAGACGAAGACCTCGAACGGCTCGACGGCCGCGCGTGACGGGGGATTGTCTCGAATGGGGATTGCGGCACGGAAAACGAACGAGCCGCGGGGAGGGGGTTCCCGCGGCTCGCGGCGGATCGGCCCCGCTTCCTGGGCCGACTCGCCTTGACGGATTGTGTCCACACTACTTTATACGCTGGTCGCCCGCGCACGTTTCAGGGGCTTTAATCGAAAGCGACGGAATTCTCGGAAAACTCTCACTTCTTCATCGGCTCTTTTTTCTCGACACCCGGCGACTCGACCGCTTTCACCAACTGTCCGGTCGTGCCGTTGTAGATGCGGACGACGCCGTCCTCGCCGCCGGTGGCGACCACCAGCCCGTCCGGACTGCACCCGACCGCGTACAGGAAGTCCTTGCCGCCGGGGAAGTTGCGCTGCGAGCCGCCGTTGTCGGCGTTCCACAGGTTCGTCACCCCGTCGCCCCCGCAGGTCAGGAACGTGACGGTTTTCGGCACGAACACCAGCCGCGTCACCTGGTTCTTCTGGGCGTTGATGTCCCGCAGCTTCTCCCCCTTCTCGTAGTCCCACACCTTGACGATGCTGTCGGCCCCGGCGCTGGCCAGCTTCTTGCCGTCAGGCGTCCAGCCCACGTCCATGACGTGCTGGGTGTGACCCTCGAACGATTTCACGAACTTGCCGGTGGGCACTTCAAACACCTTGACGAACTTGTCCGAGGCGGCGGTGGCCAGCAACTTCCCGTCCGGGCTGAAGGCGACGCCGAACACCTGGTCCGAGTGGCCGTTCTTGATGTCCGCGACGGGCTTGCCGGCCGCGTCGAAGATTTTGATCTCGCCGTCCTCGGTCGGGGCACCGCCGCCGGTGGCGAACTGCTTGCCGTCGGCACTGTAGGCGATGGCGACGACGCGATCCGCGAAGCCGCCGATGCGGGCCTTCACCGCGCCCGTCTCGGCGTCCCACAGCGTCACCTCGCGGAAGCTGCCGGTGGCCAGCGTCTTCCCGTCCGGGCTGTACGCCATCGCCTCGACGAGCGAGATGTGCGCCGAGTTCGCCGCCTTGCCGTCGGGCAGCTTGAGCGCCGGATCGACGAACGTCTTCTTCAGGTCGCCGGTCTTGGCGTCGAGCAGGAAGATGTGGTTCGAGCGCCCGGCCGCGACGACCGCTTTATCCGGCGACACGGCCACGGCCCGCACCGGCTTGACGAGGACCGGCGGCAGGTTGAGCGTCACCACGCGGGTGACTTTGGTGTCCACGGCCGGCGGCTTCGCGCCTTGGTCGATCCACAGTTTCAGCAGCGACACGTCCTTGCTGGAGAGCGGGTTCTCCTCCGTCTTCGGCGGCATGATCGGCTTCTTGTTGTGCGACGACACCAGCCACAGGAAGCTCTCGTCGGCCTTGCCCGCGACCAGGGCCGCGCCCCGCTTGCCGCCCTTCATCAGGTTGGCGTAGGTGCTGAGGTCGAGCTTGCCCTCGGTCAGGTTCCCGGCGTGGCACACCTGGCACTTGGCGGCGAAGATGGGCAGGATGTCCTTCTCGAAGCTGACCGGGGCGGTCAGCTTCAGGTCGAGGACCGGGATCGGCTTGAGTTCGCCGGCCTTCGGGTCTTTCTTCGGCTCCTGCGCCGCCAGCGGAGCCGCGAGGAGGAGCAGGGGAAGCAGGTATCGCATGGGTGGTCCGGTGGAAGAGGAAGGAATCAATAAGAGGGAACGCGGATGACACGGATCAAAGCCGGGATGAAGAGGATCCATCACCAGGAGGCAGGGAACAGAAGACAGGAGGCAGGTCGGGGAAGACGCCGAATGGACTTCCTGACTCTTGTCCCCTGACCCCTGGTTTTCCGATCCTCT
>JAYUFU010000463.1:0-3546 GCA_043738505.1 Fimbriiglobus sp.
GCTCGTAAACTCGCGGCGAAGATTTCCGTGGTCGTCTAGTGAATGGCCGGCGGGCGGTGCGCTTCCAGGATGTCTTGCAGCGTCACCGGGTCGGACGTGCCGCCGTTCGGCACGGCGTAGAAGACGCTGACCGCCTCGGCCTTCACCGGCATGGGGAACCGGTGGGTGTGGGCGATGGGCACCCCCGCCCGCTGACCGCCCGTCCGCACCATCCACTGGGCGGGGCCGCCCGGCAGCTCGTAGACGGTCAGGGTGAGCGTGTCCGGGTCGTAGGTCAGCCGCTTCGGGTCGGGCCGGGGCGTGCCGGTGCGGACATCCGGGTTCCCCCGCGTCGGCACGCTGTCGGCGGCGGCGGGCCGGGCCGGCTCCGGGCGGTCGGTCGGGGTCGAATCGCAGCCGACGGCGGCGGTGAGCGCCGCGACGAGCATCCGTGTTCGGGGCATGGGTTGGCCCTCCTCTGGGCCGACTGGGTGGGAGAGGGACCGCGTCGGCGGTCCCGTGCAGTCTACCTCAATTCTACATCTTGAGCCGAGTCCCGGCGTTCCCTCCAACTCGGCCCGCGAGTTTACTGGTATTACCGTCCGTGCGGGTCGCTTCTGTTAAGAAAACTACAGCGACCTTTCCGCCGCCGCCGATAACACCCCCGACGCGGGTATCCGGCGAACCGGGCGGGCGGGCATTCGGGAGACCGGACGCCGTTCCGCCGCGTCTTTCAGGGGGAAGGCCGATGGCACGAATGCGCCGCACACTCCGCCGAATCTCGCTCGGCATGGCCGCGGTCACGGCGTGGTCGTCGGTCGGCTGCCTCGGCCCGCGGCTGGCGGCACACCGGCCGGACCCGCCGATCACCGTTCCGGAACACGGGACGGTGCCGACCGAACTGAACATGGTCAACCTGCCGGAGTACGTCATCGAGCCGCCCGACGTGCTGATCATCCAGGTGCGGTTGCGGACGACGTTGAAGGAGAAGGAGAAGGACAAGGAAGGCAAGGAGATCAAGGACGGCAAGGAGGTGACGAAGAAGGATCCGAAGACCGGCCGGAAACTGTACAAGGACGAAAGCACCGCGCTCCCCATTCAGGGGGTGGACGGGCAGCACCGGGTGCGGTTGGACGGCACCGTGTATCTCGGCGTGTACGGGTCGGTGCCGGTCACCGGGCTGACTCTCAAGCAGGCCGCCGAAGCCATCCGCGCCGCGCTCGCCCCGCAGATCGAGAGGGACTCCGGCGGCATCGAGGCGGACGACCTGTTGGTGGTGATGGACGTGACCGAGTACAATAGCAAGTCGTACTACGTCATCACCGACGGCGGCGGGAACGGCGAGAAGGTGGACGAGATCTTCATCACCGGCAAGGAGACCGTCCTGTCGGCCATCGCCAAGATCGGCGGCCTGTCGGACGTGTCGTCGAAGCGGAACATCTGGGTCGCGCGGCGGACGCCGTTCCCGAACCAGCCGCAGCAGATCCTGCCCGTGGACTGGATCGGCCTCTCCCAATGGGGGCAGGCGGCCACCAACTGGCAGATCTTCCCCGGCGACCGCATCTACATCAAGGCGGAGCGGGCGGTGACGGTGGCGACCAAGCTCGGCCGCGTGCTGGCCCCGGTCGAGAAGGTGCTGGGCGTGACGCTCCTGGGGGCGAACTCGGTGAACCAGATTTCCGGCCGCGGCAACGGCTTCAACAACGCCGCCAACCGCTGAGAGACCGCCATGACACGCCTTGCCATCGCCCTGCTGCTGTCGGTCGTCGTCGCCGGCTCCGCCCTCGGCCAGTACCCCGGCGCGGGCGGGTCGCCGCAACCGCCGACGTTCGGCAACCGCCAGCAACAGTCGCCGCTCAGCCCGTACCTGAACCTGCTGAACGGCAGCGGGGCGAACCCGGCGGCCAACTACTACAACCTGACGCGGCCGTTCCTTCAGCAACAGGGGCAGTCGCCGTTCGCCCCGCAGGTCGGCCAGAACGCCGGCGGGTTCCAGCAGCAGATCGGGTACTTGCCGCCGGCCGCGCCGCCGGACTACGCCACCCGCGACCCGTTCGACGCGACCGGCAGCTCGACGTTGCCGCCGACGGGGCACCCGGTCGTGTACGGGAACAAGTACGGGCAGGCGTCGGGGGCGGGGCGGAGTGGTTTCTTCCCGCCGTCGGGGAGCCAACAGCAACCGGCGGGCGCGGCGAAAGCGATCCCCCGCGCCAAGAAGTGAAGTGGCCGGCACGGACCCGCCGGCCTTTGTCCCCACGAACGGAGTCGGAGTTCACCGCCATGCGTACAGGACGACGCTTCCGAGGTTGGGTGATCGCGGCCGCCGTCGGCGGCGGTGCATCCGCTCTCGCCCAGTCGCCGGCCGCCCGGCTGGTGCCCATCGACCCGAACAAGGCTCCGGCCGCCCCGGTGGTCCGCTCGGCGTATCCGGACATCCCGGACGCCGACGTGTACCAGGTGCCGGTGCAGGGGTACGCCGGGCAGCCGCGCCCGACCGCGCCGCAACCGGAGCGGTCGCGGACGTGGGTCGGCGGCGCGTGGTCCGGGGTGAAGGAGTTCGTCGTCGGCAAGCCGACTTCGGCCGAGATGCCGCCAGCCGCGCCGCCCTCGGCGCGCCTGCCGCAGCCGCGCCAGGTTCCACCGGCTCCCGCGCCCCAACCGCGCCAGCCCGAACCCCAGCCCGCCGCGCCGCAACCGGGAGTGTACGCCGGCCCGCCGGCCTACCGCTGGTATGGGTGGGGCAGCACCACGCCGGGCGCGAACCAGTACGCCCCGCACGGCCTGTACCCGAAAGGCTCGGCCAACTGGCACTCGCACACCGGGGCCACGCCCGGCGCGTTCCCGGTGCCCGTCCAGTATCCGGCCGGGACGCCGGGCGTCGAACCGCCGGTGTACGCCGGCAACCCGAACGGGTACGACGCGGCCTACCTCGCCCGCACGCGGGGGGCCGAACCCGAACCCGTCCTGGAGCCGTCGTTCGACCCCCGCCGCCAGCCGCGCACGGCTGTCGCGCCCCCGACTGTCGAGCCGCCGCCGGGCCTCCCCGCCGCGCCGTCCGTGCCGCGCGGCCAGCCGATGCCCCTCCCCTCGACGCCGGTAGCCAGCGGCCCGGACGCGCGCCAACCGGAACTGAACTGGCAGACCGTCGGGCCGGCTTCGGGGTCGTCCCAGACCCTCCCGCCCGCCCCGCTGCCCCGCCCGCCGCAGCCGTCCCCGTCCGACCCGCAGTGGGTGCCGGCGGCCACGCAGAACTACCCCGGCACCGTCGTCCCGGTCGCGCATACCGCCGCGCCGGTGGCGCGCGGCCAGCAACCGGCCGAGACGCCGGACGTGACCGCGCTGATCCGCGCCGCCTGCTTCAGTCGGGTGAACCAAGTCCGCGTGATCGAAACCGAGAAGGGGACGCTGACGGTGACGTTCGTCACGACCACGGAACAGCTCGCGCGGGAAGCCGCCGCCGTCGTCTCGAAGCTGCCGGAGCTGCGCCCCTACGAGGTGCGGTTCGAGGTGCAGTTGACGAAGTGACAGTCGAGTGCGGTTCTTCGGCTTTGTTAGCCCGCCGCGCGA
>JAYUFU010000464.1:0-28473 GCA_043738505.1 Fimbriiglobus sp.
CCTCGCCCTCCCAAAAATCAATTCACATCATGCTTTCGTGCCACCAGTCTCCGCGGCGGCGGGTTTCTCCTCTTCGACCACCTTCGCCCGCAACTCGGCCGCCTCGGTCCGCAGGGCGACCAGTTCCGCCTCCATCTCGGCCATCCGCTCCTCGACTGCCCGCAGCCGCTTCTCCGGGGACTGGCCGAAGATGCGCCTCATCCCGCCGAGCAACAGGAACGCGGCCCACGCCTTCATCATCAGTCCCCGCAGGCGGTACAGCCGCTGCATCCGCGCCAGTTGCTCCGGCGACAGGGCGCGGCCGAGCCGCAGCAGCCGTGCGAGCGGGGCCGCGTCCACCAGCCGCGTCAGGGCGAACTCCAGCATCGGCAGGATGACGATGGCGGCGTCCAGCCACTTCTCCTTCAGGTACTGGCCGGTCTTCGGGGCAACGGAGCTTTCCAGAAGGAACTCCAGGGCGAACGCCACCCAGATGACGGCGACGCCGATGTCGAGCGCGAGCGACAGGCCGTGACTCTGCTTCACCAAATCGGCCTGCGTGTATTCCAGGATCAGCACCGGCAGGATGAGGATCGCCACGAACAGCATGGGCGTGCCGAACCCGCGGTCGATCCGGTCGAACGTCTCTTTGCCCGGCGGCACCCAGCCGAGGCGAGGAAACCACACCAGCCCGGAGCGCGGGTGCGTGCGGCCGATGCGGTACGGCGGGAAGAGCAGGATGACGACAGCCCGACCGACGACTGGTCGCCACCGCCGCTCCGGTCCCGTCCGCAGCGCGCCAACGACGGCCTCCGCCGCGAACACCGGCCAGAGGCCGAGCAGCCCGACGTACATGGCCCACAGTTCGCCCTCGGCGGCGGACGGTGTGACGGCGCGGTGGATCAGCCCGGCGACGAGCAGCAAGTAGGCGACGGCCAGCCAGAACATCGCCGCCTCGTGGCGGGCCGAGCCGGGCGGCGGGGGTGGGGTTGTCGTCATTCGGGCACGCAAGAGCGGACGATCCAGTTACAATACCATTCGTTTCGCTCCCGCGCCGATTGGGGTGCCCGATGCCGCTACTCGATCACTTCCACCCGCCGTTGAGTCTCAAATACGGTTGGGAGTCGTTCTACTCCAACTGGGCGACCCGGCTGGCCGACGCGATCAACGCCCAACTGCCGCCGGATTTCTTCGCCGAGGAGTTGTGTCGGTTCCCTGACACATACCGCGTCAGCGTCATTCGCTCGACCGCGAGTGATCCCGGTACGGTCAGCCTGATCGAGTTGATCACGCCGGCGAACAAAGAGCATGTGACCAACCGGCGGGCATTCGCCGAGAGGTGGTTCGATCTCATGCGAGCCGGCTTCGGTCTTGTGATGGTTGACATCGTCACGAGCCGCGCGAGAAACCTGCACAATGAGGTCGCCGCGCTGGTCACAAGCGACCCGAAGGCTTCGTTTCGAGGCGAAACCCGACAGTACGCCGTTGCGTACCGAACCCAAACGGACGGTGGGCGACAGAACCTTGCCTTCTGGCCGCACCGCCTAACAGTTGGCGAGCAGTTGCCGACGCTTCCTTTGTTCCTCGCCTCCGACCTGTGCATCCCGGTCGATCTCGAAGCCACCTATGCGGAAGCTTGCCGCCGCCGGCGTATCATCTGACCTCATGCTCGTCCGCGACCTGCTGTACCTGATCGTTCTCGCCGTGCTGTCGCCGTGGCTGGTCTGGCGGGCGATCCGCACCGGCCGCTACCGCCGCGACCTGCTGGCGAAGCTGGGCGGCAGCGCGCCTCCGATGGCGACGGGGAAACCGGTGGCGTGGTTCCACGGCGTCAGCGTCGGCGAGATTCACCTGCTCGTCACGGTGGTCGCGGCGTTTCGCAAGCGACATCCGGAGTTCGCCGTCGTCGTGTCCAGCACCACCGACACCGGCCTCGCCGAGGCGCGGGCGAAGTTCGCCGATGGCACCGTGATCGCCTTCCCGTTCGATTTCTCCTGGGCCGTGCGAAGCACGCTCGACGCCATCCGGCCGGTGGTCGTCATCCTGGCCGAATCCGAGATGTGGCCCAACTTCCTGGCGGCGGCGGCGGAGCGGGGCATCCCGGTGGTCGTCGTCAACGCGCGGATGAGTCCGCGCAGTTTCGCCCGGCTGAGCCGCGTGGCGGGGCTGGCGCGGGCACTGCTGTTCCGGCATGTGACGGCGTTCGCCGTGCAGTCCGAGGACTACGCCACACGGCTGCGACAACTCGGTGTCAGTGAAGAGAAGCTGACGGTCACGGGGTCGGTCAAGTTCGACGGCGCGACGGGGCAACTGGGGGGCGAGAAGGCGCGGGAGTTGGCGCGCCTCTTGTCCTCCCTCCCGCCAGGGGAGGGGGGAATGACGCTCGTCGCCGGCAGCACGCACGCGCCCGAAGAGGAAATCGTCCTCCGCGCGTTCGCCGAACTCCGCGCCCGGCACCCTTCCCTCCGCCTCATCCTCGTTCCGCGGCATCCGGATCGGTTCGACGAGGTGGCGAAGCTGCTGGAGAACACCGGCCTTCCGTTCGCCCGCCGCAGCCGACTGACCGACCCGCCGGCCGAACCGCCGGCGATTCTCCTACTCGACACCGTTGGCGAACTCGGGGCGGCGTGGAGCCTGGCGGATGTCGGGTTCACCGGCGGCAGTCTGGACGGCCAGCGCGGCGGGCAGAGCATGATCGAGCCGGCCGGGTACGGCGTGCCGGTGGTGTTCGGCCCGCACGTCTGGAACTTCCGCGACGCGGCCCGGCGGCTGGTCGAAGTCGGCGGCGCGATCATGGTCAAGACGGCAGACGAACTCGCCCCGGCGTTGGACAAGCTGCTGACCGACGCCGAACTCCGCGCCCGTATGAGCACCGCCGCCCGGCGGTTCGTGCAGGACAACCAGGGCGCAACCGCGAAGACGCTGGACGTGATCGACGCGGTGCTGACGTGTTCTGCTCGCTCCGCGAGCGGGGGTTTCCGTTCGGTGCCTCCAGAAACATGAGTGAAAGAGAAGACCGCTCGCGGAGCGAGCAGAACACATCAAGCCAACCCCGCATTCACACGACCTTCACGGCCACCCGCCCGCAGCCGCGTAATGTGACTCTCCCGCCCAGTCGCCCTTCGGAGTTCCCGCCGATGCTTCGCATCCTGCTCCTCGTCCCGCTCCTGTTCGCCGGCTGTGGCAGTGGCAAAGTCGATCCGCCGCCGGTCGCGGCGCTCGACCCGAAGCCCGTTCCGGCCGACATCCCCCAACCGGTCCTGCCCGATCCCGTCAAACCCGCCCTGCCGGACGCCCCCGCCCCGAAACCGAAGGTGAAACTGGCCGTGCTGGTCGTGTTCGACCAGATGCGCGGCGACTACATCGACAAGTGGAAGGGCCACTTCGGCGAGGGCGGGTTCAAGCGGTTGCAGGCCGACGGCGCGTGGTTCGCCGACTGCCACTACCCCTACGCCATCACCACCACCGGCCCCGGTCACGCCGCCATGCTGACCGGCGCGCCGCCGGCCAAGACCGGCATCGTCAACAACGAGTGGTACGACCGCGCCGCCGCCAAGCAGACGTACTGCGCCGGCAGCGAGCGGTACGCATTCGTCCCGCCGCCGGTGGTCGATCCGAACGCGCCGAAGCCGCTCATCAAGCCGGCCCCCAAGCCGGTCGGCAACCCGGACAAGTTGCTCAGCCCGACCGTCGGCGACGAGGTGAAAGCGGCCGGCCGGGGCAAGGTGTTCGGCCTGTCGCTGAAGGACCGGTCGGCCATCTTCCCGACCGGCAAGAAGCCCGACGGCGCGTACTGGTTCGACGGCCGGTTCGTCACCAGCACCTACTACCGCGACGCCCCGCACGCCTGGGTCGCCGAGTTCAACAAGGGGCCGACCGCCGCGTCCTACTTCGGCAAGGACTGGACCCGCTTCAAGCCGGACCTGGACTACGACAAGTTGGCCGGCCCGGACGACGGCGCGGGCGAAGGCAAGGGGACCGGCCAGGGGGTGACATTCCCGCACCCGACGACCGGCGGCAAGAAGACGGTCGGCAAGGAGTACTACGAGGCGGTCGCCTACTCGCCGTTCGGGAACGACCTGCTCCTCGACTTCGCCAAGACGTGCATCGCCGCCGAGAAGCTCGGCCAGCGGGACGGCGAGACCGACCTGCTGACGGTCAGCTTCTCGTCGAACGACCTGATCGGCCACGCCTGGGGGCCGGACTCGCACGAGGTGCTGGACGTGACCCTACGGTCCGACGCGCTGATGGCCGACTTCCTGACGCACCTCGACGCCACGGTCGGCAAGGGGAATTGGGCGATGGTCGTCACCGCCGACCACGGCATCTGCCCGCTGCCGGAGTTCGCCGCCAAACAGGGTCTGGACGCCAAGCGGGTGTCCGCCACCGGCTTGCTGCTGAACGCCGAGAAGCACCTGCGGGCCACCTTCGGCAAGGACGCGACCGTACCGAAGATCGAGACGGACCCCGAAACGGGCGAGGAGAAGAAGGATCCGACGCGGTGGATCGAGGCCATCCCCGCACCCTATGTGTACCTGAACCACAAGCTCATCAAGGCCCGGAATCTGGCCCCGGAGACGGTGGCGGACGAGCTGGCCGCGCACCTGAAGACGCAGGACGGCATCCAGGACGTGTTCACGTACTCGCAGTTGAAGGCCGGCGCGGTGAAGGCCGACGACGCCATCGGGCAGGCCGTGCTGAAGTCCTTCCACCCCGACCGTAGCGGCGACCTGTTCGTGGTGCTGAAGCCGTACCACCTGATCGGCGGCGTGACCGTCGGCGACAAGATCGCCACCGGCACGACGCACGGCAGCCCGCACGAGTACGACACGCACGCGGTGTTCCTGGCCTACGGCCCCGGCGTCGCCGGCGGCAAGCGGGACGAGAAGGTGACGCCCCTGCACGCCGCCGCGATCCTGGCCGACTTCGCCGGCGTGCCCAAGCCGAAGGACGCCGAGTACGATTTGCCCAAGACCCTGTGGGCGAAGTGAACCGAACGGCGAACCTCCTACACTTTCAAGCGGTACGACGCGACGCCGTCCGAGTAGAGCTGCACGTCGTGGACTTCGACCACGCGGCCAGGCGGCGAAACGAGCGCGATTCCCAACCGGTCGATCTCGGCCATCGCCTGGTCCGTCAGGCTCAACACCTGATCGTTCACCAACTCCTCAAAGTGGCGGAACAGGGGTTCGACCGCCGCGAAATCCGGGCCGGGGGTGAACGTCCCGCGCGTGTACTCGCCGTCGCGGTCCTCCGTGACGAACCACCCGATGCACAGGCCGGACGCAGTTCGCAGCGTATCGGCGGCGGTAGCGGTCGCAGTCATGTCAACAGTCCTCGGTGGTAGTAAAGACCGCCGCCAGTCGAATCCGTTCGGCGTCGGAGAAGCCGGGCACGCCGAGCGGGTGAATCAGGCGGGCGTGGAGCGGGAAGCTCGCCGTCGGGTCGGCCATCACGTCGAACCCGACGGCCCGGATCGCTCCGACGGTCGTCGTTCCCACGTCCAACGGTGCGGCCCATTTCCGGGACGTTCGGTAGACGGCCCGAATCCGGTCAGCCGCTTCGAACGGCGTCCCGCCGACCTGCAAGGAGAAACCCGGAGGCTGCAATCGCTCCTCCACCGGCTTCAGTCGCAGGTTCTCCAACCCCGCTCCGCCGACGCGGTGAACGATCACGCCATCGGCCAATGTCATTGTCATGCCCGTACCCCATGCGGTTCAAGGGGAATCGCTCACCAACTCAGCTTCATCGCCGTCAGCCGTGCCACGGTAGTCGCCATCAGCGCGTCCTCCTCGGCCTCGTCCTTCGCCGAGTACGTCACGCTGAACCGCAGGAACGCGCCGGCGTCGTCCCACGGCACGCAGCAGACGCTCTGCTCGGTGATCAGGTACTGGCTGGCCGCCTCCGCGTCGGCGAACCGCGTCGCCCCGGCCGCCGTCGGCGACTTCACGTACAGGAAGTACGTGCCGCCCGGCATGGTGGCGGTGAAGCCCACCCGCGTCAGCGCCGCCACCAGCTTCCGCAGCCGCCGCTCGTACTTGGCGCGGATCGCCACGGGAATGCTCGCGTCCCGCAGGGCCGCCGCCGCCGCCTGCTGGGTGGCCATGAACTGGCCGCTGTCGCTGTTGTCCTTCACGTCGGCGTAGGCCTGCACGATGGTCGGGTGGCCGCACACGAACCCCATCCGCCAGCCGATCATGTTGAACCCCTTCGACATCGAATGCACCTCGACGCCGACCTCCTTCGCCCCGTCCACTTGCAGGAAGCTGAGCGGCTCGCCCTGGTACGTCAGCAGGACGTGCGCGGCGTCTTGGACGATGACCACTCGGTGCTTGTGGGCGAACTCGACGACCCGCTTGTAGAAGTCCGCCGTCGCCACGGCCCCGGTCGGGCTGTTCGGGTAGTTCAGCACCAGCAGCTTCGCCCGCCGCTTCACGTCGTCGCTCAGCCCGTCCAGATCGGGGAAGAAGCCGTTCGCGGTCGTCAGCGGCAGCCGCACCACTTCGCCGCCGAGGTACTTCGTCCAGGTGCCGGCCACCGGGTAGCCGGGGGCGGTCATCAGGGTGATGTCGCCGGGGTCGATGAAGCACGCCGGCAGCATGGCGTAGGCGGGCTTGCTGCCGATGCAGTGACACACCTCCGTCACCGGGTCCAGCGCCACGCCGAACTGCCGCTTCATGAAGTCGGCGGCGGCCTCCTTGTATGCGGCGATGCCGTTGTCGGCGTACCCGCGGTTGTCGATCCGGTCCACCTGCCGTTGCATCTCGGCCCGCACCTGCGGCGGGGCCATGTCGTCGTTCTCGCCGATGCCGAAGTCTAGGAGCTGGCGGTCGGGGAAGTCGGCCAGCGCCTTCCGCTTGGCCCGCTTGATCTTCTCGAATTTGTAGATGGCGGTGCCCTTGCCGTACTCGGCCCCGCCGATGCGGGCGGCGAACAGGGACTGGAACCAGGGGTCGGCGGGCGCGGCGGCCATGCGGGAGATACTCGGCAAGGGGAAGGAATCGAAGTGGGAATTGTATTCGAGGACGTATCGCTCTTGGCCGTGTCGGGTATAACTTCTCCGGCGGTGCCGGCCGGAGTCGGGTTCACCTTGCGGACAGCCGGACGCGACGCGAGTCTGACGTCCCCGCTTCCGGATTCGTCCTCGAACAGGAATCCCGTCCGCGAGATCTCGCCATGAACGACAAGCGCCGCGTCACGGTCAGCAAGTACCTGTCCAAGCACCTCCGGCACGCACCGGCGGAAATCGGCCTGACGCTCGAACCCGGCGGCTGGGTGCCGATCACCGACGTCCTTCGCGCGGCCGCGCGGCACCGGATGCCTGTCAGCCGTGAGGAACTCGACGAGGTGGTGGCGACGTGCGACAAGCAGCGGTTCGCCATCGACCCGACGGGCGAGAAGATTCGCGCGAACCAGGGCCATTCCACCGAAGTGGATTTGCAGCTCCTTCCGAAGACGCCGCCGGAAACGCTGCTTCACGGCACCGGTGCCCAGAACCGCGATGCGATCCTCGCCGGCGGTCTGCTCAAGATGTCGCGTCAGCAC
Organism: Fimbriiglobus sp.; assembly: GCA_043738505.1. Classification (GTDB taxonomy): domain Bacteria; phylum Planctomycetota; class Planctomycetia; order Gemmatales; family Gemmataceae; genus JALHQU01. Next base: position 7,525 of record JAYUFU010000464.1, read on the forward strand.
GTCCACTTGTCCGCCGACCTGGACACCGCTCGGAAGGTCGGTTCGCGGCACGGCAAACCGCTGGTGTTCGTCGTCGCGGCGGCCCGAATGGCGGCCGACGGGTTCGCGTATTTCCAGGCCGACAACGGTGTCTGGCTGACCGACCGCGTACCGGCCGCGTATCTGAAGGTTCTGGAAAAGTGAGGCCGCACCGATGTCCAAGCCCTTCGACGCCGGCAGCAAGACGATGCTGGAACTCGGCCCGGCCGCGTGGCTGGGGCTGTTCGGCACACCGCGTCCGGCCGAGCGCCTCACCATCATCCCCGCCGAACTGTCCTCCATCACCGCGATGGCAGACCACGTCGTGCGGGTGGAAGACCCCGCCCCGTGGCTGCTTCACGTCGAATTCCAGTCCCACTGGGACGGCACGCTGCCCGGGCGGATGCTGGCTTGCAACGGCGCAATACTCGTGAAGCACGACCTGCCGGTCGCTTCGGTGGCGGTCCTGCTCAGCCCCGCCGCCAACGCTTCAAACTTGACCGGCATCCTCCCCGTCGCGCCGCCGTTCGGCGAGCCGTGGGACTTCCGCTACACGGTCGTCCGGTTGTGGCAGTTGCCGGTGCAGTCGTTCCTCGACGGCCCGCCGTCGCTGCTGCCGTTCGCTCTGTTGACGGACGTGCGCAAGCCGGACCTGCTGCGCACCGCTTGCGCGGTGCAGGATCGGTTGCGGGCGTTGAACGACCGTCCGCTGGCGGATAAACTAGAAGCCATCTTCACCAACTTCCTCCCACTGAGGTACGACGTGTTCACCGTGCAAGACATCGTCGATGGCCTCGTCATCCGCGGCATCGAGCAGAACCCCGGCGTGAAGGCGTGGATCGACCGCGGCAAAGTCGAGGGCCGCGTCGAGGGCCGCGTCGAAGGCCGCGAGGAGGCGACGCGGGCCATGATCCTCCGCCTCGGCACCGTGCGGTTCGGCAAGCCGACGAAACGGGTCGTCGCCAAACTCGATGCCGTCACCGGCCTCGCGGCACTGGAAGACCTCGGCGTGCGGCTGCTCACCGCCGCGAACTGGAAGGAACTCCTCACACCCCCGGCCGCCGAATGACCCACGTCTCCCACCCGCACGAACCGCACTCGAACGCCGCCCGCGCCGCCGCGGCCGAGGTGGAACCGCGCTCGCTCCGCACGTTCACCCCGTCGCAGGCGGTGCTGGCGAAGAGCGCCGGCGTCTTCCACTGGACGCCCGACGGCCGGCGGCTGTTCGACTTCACGTCCGGCGTGCTGGTGGCGAACCTCGGCCACAATCCGACGGGCTGGATGCGGCGGTTCACGAAGTACATGGGCTGGGACGGGTGGGACCGCGCGACCGGCGAGTTCTTCCCGGCCGTGGCCATGACCACCTACAACGCGGTCACGTCGCTCGAAGCCGAGGCCAGCCGGCGGCTGATCGACTGCGTGCGGAATCGGCCCGGCGGGGAACGGTTGGAACAGGTGATGTGGGCGGCGTCCGGGTCGGAGGCGATCCAAAAGGCGCTGTGGGCGGCGATGGCCCGCGACCGCGACCGGCCGATGATCGTCGCCACCCGGTACGGCTTCCACGGCAAGAAGGGGCTGTCGAACGCGATCACGGGATCGGAAACGGACGCCGAGCGCGACCCGCGTGTCAAATTCGTCTCGTTCCCGATGGCCGAGTGCAAGGACGTGGCGAACCGCGACGACGCCTTCGACCCGACACCGTACCGCCGCGAACTCGACGCGCTCTTTCATCAGTACGGTCGCAAGCTCGGCACTCTGATCACCGAGCCGTACTTGGGCGGCGGTGGCTCGTACCACCCGCCAAAGGCGTACCTGCAATTCCTCCAAGCCTTCTGCCGGGAACACGACCTCGTGTTCATCCTCGACGAGGTGCAATCGAACTTCGGCCGCACCGGGCACCTTTTCGCCTACGAAACCTACGGGATTGAACCCGACATGGTGGTGCTCGGCAAGGGCCTCGGCAACGGCGTGCCGGTGGCGGCGGTGGTCGGCCGGCGGGACATCTTCGACCACCTGGGGTACGGCGAAGGGTCCGACACCTGGAGCGCCAACCCGCTCAACTGCGCCGCCGTGCTGGCCACGCTCGACGAGTTCGAGTCGCGGGACGTGCTGGGGCCGATGCGGGAATGCTCGGCGATCCTGGAAACCGGCTTGGTCGAACTGAAGCGGTTCCCGTTCGTCGCGCAGCTCCGGGGCGAGAAGGGTGGGATGGTCTGGGGCATCGAATTCCAAGAGTCCGGCGGGCAAGCGGCGAACGAGTGGGCCAACCGGTTCGTATTACAGGCGTACCTGGGCGACGGCACCGCGACCGGCGACGGCGTCCACCTGCTCGGCCCGCTGGCCAAGAAGGTGGTCCGCGTGTCGCCGCCACTGGTCATCACCCCGGCCGAGGCGCGGGACGCCCTCCGCCTCCTGCACCGCGCCGCCGCGACCCTGGCCGGATGACCGCCCAACATGACCGACACCATCCAGCGGCTCGTCGTCGGCCTCGCGGACCTTCTGAGCGCCGACCCGAGCGACCCCGGCGGGCGGGTGGACCTGTTCGAAGTCCGCGCCGTCCTCGCCCTCATTTGCGTCGGGCTGACCTGCGGCATGGTCGGCTCGCTCGTCGTCGGCAACAAGCTGGCCTTCTTCTCGGATGCCATGGCGCACACCGCCTTCGCCGGCGTCGCCGTGGCCTACCTCGGCATCATCCTCGTGAACGACATCCGCAGCGGCCGCGAGGCCGACCCGTACCTGTGGGCCGTCCCGCTGGTGATGGCCGGCATCGGCGCGGTCGCGGCCGCCGCCATCGTGTTCGTCAAGGAGCAGACCCAACTCACCAACGACACCGTCATCGGCGTCTTCTTCGCGTTCGCGCTGGGCCTCGGCGGGATGCTCACCGAGACCGTCCGCAAGCGGGTGAACTTCGACCTGGAGTCGTTCCTCTACGGACAGGTGAATTTCCTGACGGACGCGGACGTGGCCCGCCTGTTCGGCATGCTGCTGGCCACCGCCGCCGTCGTCCACTGGAAGTACAACCAGTTCGTCTTCGGCATGTTCAACCCCGCCCTCGCCCGGTCGCGGGGCATCCCCATCCGCTGGAACAGCTACCTGTTCGTCGTCCTGCTGGCGGTGGTGGTGAACCTGTCCATCAAGGCCGTCGGCGTGCTGCTCATCAACGCCCTGCTGGTGGTGCCGGCGGCGGCGGCGGTGAACGTGTCGTCGAACGTGCGCCGCATGTACTGGGTCACGCTGGCGGGCGGCCTCGGGGCGGCGCTCGTCGGCTACCACCTCCACAACCGGGTTCGCATCCCGGTCGGCGGCGAGTCGATGCGGTTCGGGCCGTCCGGCATGGTGGTGGTGGTGGCCGTCGGCTGGTTCGTCGTCAGCCTGGGGTTGAGGGCCGCCCGCCGGCGATTCTTCGGCGCGGCCGCCCCTTGTTCCCAGGACCACGGGGACGGACAATACACCCACACCCACTGAACCCGCCCGTCGCCGTGGACGTACCGCCACTAGCCGCCCGCCCCACCCCGGATGCCATCCGTGACCGCCGAAACCATCAACGATTTCGTGCTCTGCTTCGCCGGCATCGTCTGGGAGGCGATGCCGTTCATCGTGCTGGGCGCGCTCGTCGCGGGCATCCTGGAGGACGTGCTGCCGCAGGAAGCGGTCGCCAAGCTGCTGCCGAAGAACGTGGTCCTGGCGATCATGATCGGCGGCGCGCTCGGCCTCGTCTTCCCGATGTGCGAGTGCGGCATCGTGGTCGTCATGCGGCGGCTGTTGCGGAAGGGGCTGCCGCTGTCGGTTTGTATCGCCTACATGCTGGCCGGCCCCATCGTCAACGTCATCGTCCTGTTCAGCACCTACGTCGCGTTCGTGGCGTACAAGGTGGGCGAAGACCAGACCTCGCTCGGCATCCCGATGGTGTTGCTCCGGGGCGGCATGGGGTTCGTGGTGGCGTGCGTCACCGGGTTCGTCGTGCATCTGGTGTCGAAGGGGTCACCGAACGGCCTGCTCACCGCCTCCGCCCTGCCCCCGAAGTCCGCCCTGTCGATGGCGGACGGCGAGACGCCGGCGCGGAAGACGCTCGGCCAGCGGCTGAACAACATCACCTCGACGGCGCTGGGCGACTTCCTCGACATCATGGCGTTCCTCATCATCGGCTCCCTGCTGGCGGCGTTCATCAAGACGAACCCGGCGTGGATCAAGGCAATCCAGGACGTGTCGGTGAACCAGCCGCTCCTCGCCATCCCGGCCATGATGGGCCTGGCCGTGCTGCTCTGCCTGTGCAGCGAGGCGGACGCCTTTTTGGCCGCCGGGTTCACCGGCATGAGCGTCTCTGCCCGCCTCGGCTTCCTCGTCCTCGGCCCGATGTTCGACCTGAAGCTGCTGGTCATGTTCACGCGGGTGTTCCGGCCGAAGCTGATCCTGACCATCGTCGCCTGCACGGTCACCCAGGTGATGGTCTACTGCTACATCGTCCACATGCTGTACAACCCGACGGCCGGCGGCGGTTCCGCCGCGCCCTGACCGAACGGTCGTCCGCACTCTCCGAGTGCGGGTGCCGCCGACCGCACTCGGAGAGTGCGGACTACCTTGGAGTTCCCATGGACCACTCGCACGACCACGCCCAGGACCACGGCGGGCACACGCAAAACCACGGTCATTCGCACGACCACGCCCACGGCGACGCCGGCGAGTATTACCTGAACCAGTTACTGACGGTGTTCATCTGCGGCGTGTTCGGCGTCGTCGCGGTGCTGCTGTACCAGACGCTAGGTAACACCAACGGCGGCATGATGGGCAAGCTGCTCGCGCCGGCATTCCAACTCCCGGTGCTGATCGGCGGTGTCGCGCTGCTCGTCGTCGTCGCCGTCCGGGGCGTGTGCCTGTGGCAGTCGGCCGGCGCGGGGCACCACGACCACGCGCATCACGATCACGCGCACGAAGGTCACGACCACAAGCCGGGCGAACAGTGCGACCACCCGGACCACAAGCCCGAAGCTCACGACCACGGCGACCACACGGCCGAGGACCACGAGCACGGCAACGTCTACTGGCGGGTGGTCATCCTCGCGTTCCCCATCTTCCTGTTCCTGATGGGCGTGCCGAGCAAGGGGTTCAGCGCCCGTTGGATCAAGGAGTACCTGGGCGAGGAGGAGGCACTGCGCTACTCGGGCATGATCGTCGCCGACAGCGGCCGGGAACCCGTGTACGACTTCCGTTCGCTCAACGAGCTGTCCAAGACGGAGGACGCGCGACACACCCTCATCGGCACCCGCGCCAAGCTGAAGGGCCAGTTCGCCCCGGTGAGCGGGCGGGAGTTCTCGCTCGTGTTCCTCAAGATGACCTGCTGCGCGAACGACAAGGAGCCGCTCCGGGCGCGGATCCTCGTGCCGGACGACAGCATGATCTCCGCGTACTCCCAACTGGCGTACCCGTGGGTCCAGGTAAACGGCATCATCTCCGAGTTCGTCAAGTCGCCCAAGACCGGCGAGTGGGTGGCGATCATCCGCATCGACCGGAACGACGGCGTCAGTCCGACCGAGCCGATCAACTGACGCCATTCCGGGAGGGCGAGGCTCCCGCCGAACCGCGTTGGTGATTGACGGCTCGACGGGAGTCTCGCCCTCCCAAACGTCACTCCTTCAGCACCTCGGCCATCGCTTTCAGCAGGATGGCCTCCGACTCCGGCCCGGTCAGCGCCACCGTCGGCTCGTACCCGCCTTGCAGGAAGGCGTCGGCGGTGAGGAGGTAGCCCGGCCCGCCGTCGCCGTACCCGGCCACGCACACGGTGCCCTTCGGTCGCAGCTTCGCCGCCGCCAGTTGGAACTCGACGAACGGCTCGCCCGGCAGGTGCAGCGTCGCCAGCCCGTCGCCGAAGTCGAGCGCGGTCACATCGATAGGCGTGTCCTTCCGCAGCAGCCAGGCCAGTTGCAGGGCGGCGTTGTTCCGCTTCGCCTTCGTCTGCTTGTCGTCGGCCAGGGTCTTCTTCGACTCCCCTTCCCCGAAGCTCGCTTCGGTTCGCGGCGGCAGCTTCACCGGCTCGGTATGAACGGTCACGCCGGTCATCGGTCGCGTCTTGGTCGCCTCCCACGCGGCGACCATGCCGGCGAGGATGCGGTCCCGCAGCACCGGCCGGTTCTCGTTCGAGCCGTCGTTGTACTTGCCGGCGGTCACGTTCCCGGCACAGCCGTTGAAGTAGAGTTGCGTCACGCCCTTCTGGGCGTCCTGCCGCTTGCGCCGGGCCAGACCGCAGAAGTCGGCCGAGACGAACCCCTTGCCGTAGTAGCTCATCGGGTGCGTGGCGTAGAAGTGCAGCGCCGCCAGCGGCGTTTCCCCTTTCCAGAAGCTGAGCGTCCGCAGCAGCGGGTCGATGAGGCCTTCCGGCGCGTCGCGGGCCTCCTTCGACTTCGTGGAGCTGGTGCGGGTGAACTTCACCTTGCCGTCGTCGCCGAGAACGCGGCGGTTGGATGCGACCTTCTCGACGGTCCCCTGCCCTGCCCCGACGCGGTCGAATTCGACGGCCGCCAGCAGCGACTTCTCCAGCGCGGCGGCGGACGCGGCGACGGTCTTGTCGAAGAACTTCAGGTCGAGCGAAGTCGGCCCCTTCGCGGCGGCGATGAGTTTCTCCGCTTCCACGTCGGCGAACGGCGCGTCGTGCGGGTGGACGCAGTGCAGCAGCACCCGCTCCGGGGTGGTGTGCGCCGCCTTCGCCAAAGCCGCCCGCCAAATCCGGTGCGCCTCGTTCCGCAAGCCGCACCAGTCCACGGCGCACAGCACCACCGGCTTGCCGTCGCCGAGGATGACGACGCCGATGGCGTCCAGCGGGTCATCGACCCCGCGCACCGCCTCGATCCACCCGCCGCACAGCGGATGGCCTTCCGGCGGGGTGGCGTCGCTGCGAAACGTGGCGAGGTGGAACTTGGGCATGACTCACCCGGAGGCGGTGCAGGAAGAACTAACCACAGAGACACAGGGACACAGAGAAGACAAGAGAGAGATTGTATCTGAAGACAAAGCCTCCTTTCTCTTCCTTCTTCTCTGTGTCCCTGTGTCTCTGTGGTTAGTCTGCTTTCCTCCCTCCCGGTCGCACGCCGTACCGCCACGCCAGGGCCAGCAGCAGCGTGCCACCGCCGACGCAGGTCCAGACGGTCGGCGTCTCCTTCCCCGGCGCGATCAGGTACGCCCAGACCGGGTTCAGCACCGGCTCCAGCAAGGTAATTAATCCGGCCTCTTGCGGCGACACGGCCCGCAAGGACCGCGCGAACAGCCAGTACGCCATTGCCATTTGCAGGAAGCCGAACACGGCGAGGAACCCCAGTTGTGCCGCCGTCGGGGTGGCCAGCCACTCGGTGAACGCGCGCCAGCCGATGTTCAGCACCACCGCCGTGCCCAGCACCGCCGCGCTGCCGACGAGGTTCAGCACCATCAGCCACGCCGAGGACTCGGCCTTCAAGTAACTGAGGAACAGCACCACCAGCGCGTACATGAACCCGCTGCCGACCGCCATGAGCAGGATTTCGACTTCGCGGTTGAGGGCATCCCCCGTCAGGGCGCGCGGCCAGTTGCCGAGGACGATCACCAGCGCCCCGGCCATCGCCAGCCCCATCGCCTTGAAGGTGCGGCGGTCGGCCGCGTGCGCCAGCAGGTAGACGCCGATCAGGTAGACCCACACGGGGGCGGTGTTTTGCAGGAAGATGGCGTTCGCGGCGTTGCCCAGCACCAGCGCCGAGACGTACAGCCCGCTCATGGCGGCGAAGCAGAGCATCATCGCGGCCATCGGCGGGCGGAAGCGGACTTCGTTCCACCGCACCAGCGGCAGCAGCGATAAACCGGCGAACAGCCCGCGCCAGAAGGCGATCTGGATCGGCGACAGCGTCGGCGAATCGAGGCCGAGACCGGTGTCTTCGGTGAGGAGCCGGCTGAACAGGCTGCCGGTACTCCACAGCACGGCGGCGAGGACGAGCAGGGCGCGGGCGACGACGACCGGCCGGCGGGACGGTGGCTCGGTCATTGACACACGGGTTCGGTACACGGAATGGGCGACTTCGTGATCGGCCGTTCCAGCACCGACCGCACCACGGCCACCCCGACCCCGGCGGCGACTACCGCGAGCAGGGCGATGGCCACTCCCCAGCCGCGTTTCCGGTCCCTCCCCTGCCCCGCCGTCGGCGGCAGCGGGTCCAGTCGGGTGAGGGCGTCCGGCGTCGGCAACGGGTCGGCCAACCGCGGGCGGTCGAGGAGTTCGGCGTACCCGGTGCCGGTCGGGCCGACGGTCGCGGCGAGTGCGGCAGTCGCTTCCACCGCTGACGGGTAGCGGTCGCGGGGATTCCGGGCCAACATCCGGCGAAGCACCGGTTCCACGGCCGGCGGGACGTTCGGGTGTCCGACGAAGGCGTCGGCGGTGGCCGGCGGCACTTCGCCCGTCAAGAGATGCAGCAGTGTCGCGCCGAGGGCGAACACGTCCGACCGGGCGTCCACCAGCGCCGCGTTCGCGGCCTGTTCGTGCGGCATGTACGACGGCGTGCCGACGCCCTGGTTCGCGGCCGTCAACTGCGAGTCGCCCGACAGCCGTTTCGCCAGTCCGAGGTCCGCCAGCTTCGCCGGGCCGTCGCGGGTGAGCAGGATGTTCTCCGGCTTCACGTCCCGGTGGACGAGCTGCCGGGCGTGCAGGTAGTCGAGGGCGGCGGCCACTTCGCGCACGGCTCGGACGGCGGTCGCCACCGGCCACGGCCCGACGGCGTCCAGCACGGCCTTCGCCGTCGGCCCGTCCACGTGTTCCATCGCCAGATAGTGCTTGTCCGACTCCGGGTCGAAGCCGAACGTGAACCCGCGAATGAGCGACGGGTGGGTGAGCTCCCGGCTCAGCCGCGCCTCGCGGTAGAAGCGGTTGACGAACTGCTTCTCGCGGCTGAGGTGCGCTGCCAGCACCTTCACGGCCACCGACGACCCGTCCGCCGGGTCGTAGCCGAGATAGACCTCGCTCATGCCGCCCACGCCGATGAGGCGGAGCAGCCGGTAGCGGCCGACCGTCGCCGGGGGCGGGGTGTCGTTGGGTCGCATGTCGCCCCTGGGGAGGAGGGGATCGGTCCGCGCGAGTCGGTGGGAGGAGATCGGTCGGACCGTGGCGAGCTAATTCTACCCGACCGGCCGAGGGAGGCAAGGTGCGTTGGTGAACAAAAATGACTCAGGGATAAAAACCGAACCGGGCAGGTCCGCCGGTGGGGTCGCCGAGCGTCCCCAGCATTCAACGACGGCAAATGCCGTGGGGTGGCGGTGGGGAATTGGACGGTCAGGAAATCGCGACGGGCGTCGGGACACACGATGCCGAGCGACCGGCCGTGGCAATCGAGTGCGCGATCGACACGGACAGCACGGCGGCGAACAGGCACCAGACCGAGGTGAAAGCGTAGTCGAACACGAGGGCCGCCACCCCCGCCGAGCCGACGGCAAGGGCCAGCGGGACGAACAGTACCCGCCGCAGGGAGCAGCAGCCGATCGGGAGCGCGGCCGTCAGCAGGTACGCGGCCCGCAACTCCCATGAGCCGGACGGCCTTGCGACGAGCGTGTCCGGGTGGGTGTACCGGATCGAGTGGCGGCAGACGCACGCCCCCGCCGCGTTCGGATCGACGAGAACCGGCAGGTACGCGAACCAGAACCACCCGGTGCTCAGCAGCGCGAAGACGCCGAGCAGCCCGCGTCGGCCGCGCTTCGGTTCGATCAGGGCCGCGCAGGTCGAGAACCAGAACGGCCAGAAGGCGAGGGCGAAGAACAGGTACGCGCGGGCCGCCGGTTGGGTCAGCGCGGTGTCGCCGCGCTCTAGGCCCAGCCAGACCGCGCCTTCACACGCTTGCTGCACGCCGAACAGACACGGCACCAGGGCGAGCGGCCACAGCCGCGGCGCGGTGCGGGCGGCCAGCTTCACGGTGTACACCCCGAACGGCAGCAGGACGGTCGCCGACGCGAAACTGGCTTCGGGCGAAAAGCACATCGTGGCCCCTCTGGGTCGGAAGCGGCTTGCTCGCGGCTTCCAACCTCAGCGGGGCACGGGGTCGTTTCTTACGGCTCGGAAGTGGAGATTCCCGACGGGGGGCCGACCGAGGCGGATTGCCTGTTACGGCGGGCGCGACGGGCGTCGCGGACGCCGAAGTAGGTCCAATACCACATCACCGCCGGCAGGTAGCCGCCGAAGACGAGCGGGGCTTCCTCCGGCCACCGCGCCAGAACGGGGATCAGTCCCATCATCAGCAGGCCGAGCGGGAAGAACCGGCTCCAGTTGGTCGAGCCGAGGGTGAACAGGCCCAGGCCGGTGGTCGCCGCCAGCGCCGGGTAGAGGTCCAACCCGGCACGGGCCGGGACGACGAGCGACAGCGGGACGTAGGCGGCCATCAGCGGGAAGTACAGGAACACGCACCCGGTCGCGACGATCAGCGAGTGGCGGTCGATCAGCGGCACTTCACGGAACCGACGGAGCATGTACCACCAAAGGGCGACAGCCATCCCGACCCCACCGAGCGAGTTGGCCACCCACACCCACGCGGCCGCACCGTCCGCCCGCACCAACTCGTAGATGGCGACGTTGGTCAGCAGAATCAGCACGCCGAACCACGCCGTCACCGGCCAGAACGGAGTGGCGTAGGAGTCCGGCGGGCGGATGCGGGCGAGCTGCCGGAGCCAGTCCCAGAACCCCGGCGGCTGAGCCGACACCGGGCGGTCATCGAGGAAGAGGCCGAGGTCGTCGGCCAGCTCCTGGGCGGAGGCGTACCGGTCGTCGGGGCGTTTTTCCAGGCACTTCGCGCAGATCGCCGCGAGGTCCGCCGGCGCGTCCGGGCGGAGTTGCGACACCGGCGGCACCGGCTCGGTCAGGTCCGTCAGCCGCAGCAGGATGCCGGCGATGTCCGACCCGCCGTAGGGGACGCCGCCGGTGAGCAACTCGAACAGCACCACGCCTAGAGCGTACACGTCCACGGCCGTCGTCAACTGCTTCTCGCCCCGCCCTTGTTCCGGGGCCATGTACGCGACGGTGCCGGCGATCCCGGCGGCCGTGCTGGCGGTCGCGTCCACACGGCGGGCCAGGCCGAAGTCGGCCACGTGCGGAGTGCCGGCCGCGTCCAGCAGGATGTTGCCCGGCTTCAGGTCGCGGTGGATCAGCCCCCGCTGGTGCGCGTGGTGGACGCCTAGCGCCACCGCCCGCACGATCTCGACGGCCTTCTTCGGCGGCAGTTGGCGGTCCGGGCCGAGGCCCTTCAGCCACCCGGCCAAGCTGCCGCCGGCCATCAGCGGCATCACCAGGTACGGGACGCCGTCCGCCTCGCCGAACGCCAGCACCCGCACGATATTCGGGTGGTCCAGCGACGCCACCACCTCCGCCTCGTACCGGAACCGCGCCGCCTCGACCGCCGAGAAAGCTTCCCCACTGCGGAGCAGCTTCACCGCCCTCTCCTGCTTCAACACCCGGTCGTAGGCGCGGTACACGATACCCATCCCGCCGCGCCCCAATTCGCCCTTCAGCTCGAAGTCGCCGAGGGTCGAATCCACCCGCTCCGGTGCCGCCCGGAACGGCCCGATGGCTGACCGCAACCCCCGCTCGGCGGCGAGAAAATCGGCCACCTCGACGGCGTGCCCGACGTTCTCCGCCAGCCAATCGACGAAGGCCTTCCCGTCACGCACGGCCTCCGCCTGGAGCGCCAGCGCGATGCCCTCGTTCAGACCGTGGGCGGCGGTCGTGTTGCTCGCGGAGTCGGCCATCGTCATGGCTCCATGGGGATTGGCACTTGTTCGGCAACCGGATCACGGAATCAGCACCCGACGCCGTGATGGGCACGAACGCTATCCGCGTGAATGCGGCGAAGGGTCACCGCCGCCCACGACTGGAACAGGATGGTGGTGAGACCATACACTCCGGGCCAGTAGTGCACCGGTATGAGGGGCATGCAGGCGGCCAACCCGATGTGGAGGAGGCCGGCGACGTACATCCGGCCCCAGAAGATCGCCCCGCTCGAGAAGATCGCGACCCCCACGATCGCCATGAACCCCTGGAAGACCCCCGCCAGCGCCTCGCCGGCGAGCGGCAAATGCCACGGCACCACCGCGGCGCAGGCGAGCATCATCCCGTACTGCTGCGCCGTGGCGAACCGTTCGACCGAGGTGAGCGAACCTCGCCCCCGCACTTGCACCCATCTGGTGATGAGCAGCCACGCGAGTAGGTAATAGGCCATGGACGAGGCACCCACCCACGGAGGTGCGTCGAGGAGAACGGCCAACTGAATCGCGACCAGGGCGAGCATCGCGGACGCGGCCCCGCAGAACAGCGACCACCAACTCCCCATAGATTGCGTATCCCGCCGCCCACCGAACGCGCGGGCGAGGTCCGTCAACCAACCTTTCCTGGAGGAGGCCTGCGGTGGCTCGTCGTTCAGGAACCGCTCCAAATCGTCGGCCAACTCCTGGGCGGAGGCGTAGCGGTCGTCCGGGCGTTTCTCCAGGCACTTCGCGCAGACGGCGACGAGGTCGGCCGGCGCGTCCGGGCGGAAGTGCGACACGGAGGGCACCGGCTCGGTCACGTCCGTCAGCCTCAGCAGGATACCGGCGATGTCGGTCCCGCCGTAGGGGACGCCGCCGGTCAGCAGTTCGAACAGCACCACACCGAGCGCGTACACGTCGGCGGCTGTGGTCAACTGCCTCTCGCCCCGCCCCTGTTCCGGGGCCATGTACGCGACGGTGCCGGCGATGCCGGCGGCGGTGCTGGCGGTGGCGTCCACCCGCCGGGCCAGGCCGAAATCGGCCACGTGCGGGGTGCCGGCCTCGTCGAGCAGGATGTTGCCCGGCTTCAGGTCGCGGTGGATCAGTCCCCGCTGGTGCGCGTGGTGGACGCCCAAGGCGACGGCCCGGACGATCTCGGCGGCCTTCTTCGGCGGCAGTTGGCGGTCCGGGCCGAGGCCCTTCAGCCACCCGGCCAAACTGCCGGCCATCAGCGGCATCACCAGGTACGGGCCGGCGTCCGTCTCGCCGAAGGCGTGGACGGCGATGACGTTCGGGTGGGCCATCGACGCCACCACCTCCGCCTCATGCCGGAACCGGGCCAACTCGACCGCCGTGAACCCGTCCCCGGCGCGGAGCAACTTGACCGCCACGTCCCGGTTCAGCTTGTGGTCGCGGGCGCAGTACACGACGCCTATTCCGCCCTCCCCGATCTTCTCCCCCAACTCGAACTCGTCTACGGCCGACCCCGACCGCTCCGGTGGTGCCGGCGGGATGTGTCCCGGAATCTTGCCGTCCATGTCGAGGAATTCGAGAACCCCGACGGCGTCGGCGGGGTGGCGGGCCAGCCACTCGGCGACCGGAGTCCAGTCGCCGGACTCCTTCGCTTTCAACGCCAGCAGGACGCCTTCGTCGAGGGGGCTGCCGACGGTATCATCGCTGGGGGTGTCGGGCGACATGCGGTTCCTCGGGGTCAGTCGGCGGGTTCGGTCAGCACGCCGCGCAGGGCGGTCACGGCGCGGTGGAGCAGCCCGGACACCGCACCTTCGGAGCGCGCGAGGGCGGTCGCGATGTCGCCCACCTTCAGCCCTTGCAGGTAGCGCATCTCGACGGCGACCCGCTGGTCGTCCGGCAGTTCGGTGAGTGCCGCGGCGAGCCGTTCGTACCGCTCGTTCCGCGCCGCCCGCTCGCTCGGCGACGTGTCGTCGGCGGCCAGCCAGTCCGCGAGGCGGACGGACGACTGGCCGGCGAGGTCCGGGGAGAACGCACCGCGGGTGGGGGCGAACTTGCGGGCGGCGTCGATGACGTTGTTCGACAGCGCCCGGCGGAGATACGCCAGCACCTCGTGGTCGGGCCGATTGGCGACCTTGTCCGGCATGGCGATCACTTCCAGCAGCGTCTGCTGCACGAGGTCGGCGGGGTCGAGTTTCCCCCGCGCGCAGGCCGGCAGTTGGTACGTCGCCCAGCGCAAGAGAACTGGCTCGTGGCGGGTCAAATCGGGCGGCGGGTCGGTCACGGCGAACTCCGGCAGTACGGACACAGCGAACGGCGCGGGCCGATCTTACGCGGAATTCGGCGGCAGGTACGAAAAAACCCACCCCGACGGAGGTCCGTGTCGGGGTGGGCTGGGCTGGGCTGGGCTGGGGTAGCGGGCGATTCGCGGGTCGGCCGATCAGCCGACGAGGTCCTTGATGGCGGTGGCCTTGTCGCCGGCGATGGCGGTCGGGCGGCCCAGGTTGTCGCGGATCTGGGTGTCCGGGGCGAGGCCGAGGCCGGAATACAGCGTGGCGTACAGGTCGCCGATCTTGACCGGGTTGTCCTTGGCCTCGGTGCCGTCGGCGTTCGTGCTACCGTAGGCGATGCCGCCCTTGATGTTGCCGCCGCCCACGACCACGCTCCAAGCGCGGGGGAAGTGGTCGCGGCCGCCGTTCTGGTTGATCCGCGGGGTGCGGCCGAACTCGCCCAACCACACGATGACGGTGTCCTTGATCTTGCCCGTCTTGGTCAGGTCTTCCACCAGACTGCCCATGCCGCGGTCCAGGTTCGGCAGCCGCTGGCCGGACAGGGTGGCGAAGATGTTGGCGTGCATGTCCCACCCGCCCAGGCTGACCTCGACGCAGGCGACGCCGGCCTCGACCAGCTTCTTGGCCAGGAGGCAGCCGCGGCCGAACCCGTCGTTGCCGTACCGGCCGGCCAGGTCGGCCTGCTCGTCCTTGCTGAACGTGAACACGTCCTTGCGGCTGCTGACGACCAGTTCGAGGGCCTTCTTGTACACGTCCTTGTGCGCCTGGGCGGCGTCGGCGGGGACGTTCGTCTTCAGGCCCAGGCCCGGCTTGCCGGCGTTCCCCTCGAGGGCGTCGAACAGCACCGCGCGGCGGGCCATGTGCTCCTTCGCGCCGGCCGGCGGCTCGACGTTCTCCGGCGCGGTGCCGGGGTTCTGGACGGCGAACGGCGCGTACCTCATGCCGAGGAAGCCGGCCCCGGCCCCGCCCGGCAGGCCGCCTCCGCCGAGCGTCATGAACATGGGCAGGTCCATGTTCTTCATCGCTTCCGCGTCTTGCGAGTACTGGTTGCTCAGCACCGAGCCGATGTGCGGGAAGTCCGACAGCGGGTTCGGCGACCGGCCAGTGCCCATCAGGTACGACCCGCGGTTGTGGTCGCCTTCGCTGGTGGTCAGCGAGCGGATGATGGACAGGCTCTTGAACTGGGCGGCCACCTTCGGCAGGTGTTCGGTGATCTGCACGCCGCTGGCGGCGGTGGACTTCGGCTTGTGCTCGCCCCCGTTCTGACTGTCCGGCTTCATGTCCCACAGGTCGATGGTGGTCGGCCCGCCGCCCATCCACAGGATGATGAGGCTCTTGTTCTTCTTCTTCATCTCGGCGGCTTGAACCGACAGTTGCGACAGGAAGCTGACGCCCGGCACGCTGACGGCGGCGGCCCCGGCCGCGTGTTTGAAGAAGTGACGGCGGTCGGTGATTCCGAACAGGCTCATGGGACGCTCCGAAAGTGGGGTGCGGCGACCGGGCGGCGGGCCGGGTCTTGACACAACTGGTTGGGTGGCTTGGTAGTTCTGGCGAGCGGCGATTCGGGCAGCTGCTTCCACCAGTCTACCTCATCTGACGCGACCCCGGCGATTCGGTTCCCTTTTTTTCTCCCGGTTGGCACGCGGAGCGCGGAAACGCGCGTCAGTACTCACCCGTCAGCCGCCCATCGCCCGCTTCAGCCACGCCCGCGCGAACGTCCAGCGGCGGTCGGCGGTGCTGGGCGAGATGCCGAGCGCGGACGCCGTTTCGTCGGCCGAAAGGCCGGCGAAGTACCGCAGTTTCACGAGTGCGGCGTGATCCGGATATTCCACCGAAAGCCGGTCCAGGACTTCGTTCAGGGCCAACAATTCGTCATCCGGCGAAGGTGCGGCGATCTGATCCGGCTCGACCGCTTCTCTTTCGGCCCCACCGCCGCGTTTGAGAGCTTTCCGCGTGCGGGCCTGATCGACCAGAATCCGCCGCATGGCCTCGGCCGCCGCCGAGAAGAAGTGCCCCCGTCCGTCGAACTTCTGATCCCCGACCAGTTTGAGGAACGCCTCGTGAACCAGCGCCGTGGCGTCGAGGGAATGACCGGCCGCTTCGCGCGCCAGTTTCGCGGCCGCGAGTTTGCGCAGCTCCCCGTAGACGAGAGGCAGCAGTTCCGCGGCGGCCTGCCGGTCGCCGCGCTGGGCCGCCTCCAGGAGCCGCGTGACGGGAGTCATGCGGCGACGGGCCGGATGTGGGCGATGGCCTGCGCCTGAACCGCTCGGAAGACCGCGTGAATCCGCTGGGTGAGCGTGTCGAGGGTCGCCAGTGCGACGGCGTTCGGATCGACCGTCAGCACCCGGCCGTCCAGCACGCCGAACTGCCACGAACTGCCATTCGTGGCGATCCCGTACACGGGCAACTCCGGCGTCCGGTTCAACTTCTGGGCGGCGAGCATGGCGGCGGAACACTGCCCCCACGCCTTCTCGAAGTCGTCCAGTTTCGTTTCCGCGATGAGCAGTACGGGGATGTCTGGGATCGTCCGCCCGTACTCGGACACCTTGCACACGAAGTAGTCCGGGACGCCGGTCAGGTCGTCGTCGAACGTCAGCCCCTCGTGGGTGAACAGGGCGAGATCCTTCGCGTACGGCTTCCACACCTCGCGGAGGATGGGGAACAGCAGCACCTCGCCGGCCCCGATCTCGGAACGGCCGATGGGCAGCATTTGCAGGTTGAACTCCAACTCCTCGCGGAACGCCTCGCTGAGGGGCGGCGCGGTCGGGTCCGGCGGCAGGAGACGGTTGTGGATGTAGGTGAGCTTGTACTTCTTCACGACATCATCGACGCAGGTGAAACTGGTGAACGCCATGGTCGTGGCCTCCGAAGGAGCGAGCGTGGTTTCGCCGTCATCTTAACCCCACAGCAACGCCCCGCCCATGCCGCCGCCAGGAGCCGCGTGACAGGGGTCATGGGAATCGACTCTTCAGTCCCACCACACGGTCAGGATGCCGAACTCCTGTCGGCCGGTTCCCAGCGCCATGTCGATCTCCCGCCGGTCGTCGTGGACGGACGGCATCGCTCCGGTGTCCGACTCCTCGAACGCGGTCGCGAGTTCCCGCGCGCCGGCGAGCGTGTGGGTCAGCACGAAAAGGGTATCGACGTTCCAGATGTCGTCTTCGAGGTCGCGGAGTTTGATCAGCCCGCTCATCAGGAGTCGCGTCGGTTCGGCGTAGTTCGGCAGTCCGGGTCGGTCGAAGATGGCCGCCCGCCAGTGGCTACGATACCTGGCGAGCAGCGCGCAAATCACCTCGCCGTCGAACGAGTTGAACCGCGTCCGCCGGATCAACTCCATCTGGATGTCCTGAACGGTCGCGTCGCGGAGCGTGAGAGTCGCGTTCACGGCAAACCTCCGGAGTAGCAGTTTGGCTCAGCGATTGTATCCGATGACCGTTGGCTCACCGCTGCCGCGTGACGGGAGTCATCGGACGCTCAGGTCGTCGCAGGCTTTCTCGTAGCTCTGCTCCAGGTCCAGCGGGACGACGCGAACCGGCGTCAGCCACAGCGGCAGCGTCGGTAGCGGTCGGCCCACCGCCAGGACGTGCGACCACGTTTGCAGCGTCGCCCGCTCGCCCCGCATCAGCCACCGGCACGACGCGGCGTAAATTGCCGGCGGTTCGGCCCCCATCGTCGGGTCCGACTGACCGAGGAAGGCCATCAGTTCGGCGTACAGGTTGAACTGCCGCGTCGTCACCACATCCACGATGCTGACGGCCACCCCTTTTTGCAGCAGGGCCGCACACTTGCCGACGAAGGCGTTCCGCTTCTCCGGCCGGTCCTTGTTCGCCGGGCTGACGAGTTCGATGACCGCCACCAGCGTGCGTTCGCGCTCGGCGTCGTAGATGCGGACCTCGTACTCGTCGTAGTCTGGGATCTCGGTTTCGACGGCCACGCTCGGCTCGGCCACGGTCCAGGTGGCCGTCGCCGTGGCGACACCGCCACCGGAGTCGCCGGTCGGGTAGCCCGTCGGCGAGTCGTCCCGTTCGTAGGTGGCGATATCGACTTCGATCTGCGAGCCGGAATGCACCATCGGCCCCGACACGAAGCCGG
Organism: Fimbriiglobus sp.; assembly: GCA_043738505.1. Taxonomy (GTDB): domain Bacteria; phylum Planctomycetota; class Planctomycetia; order Gemmatales; family Gemmataceae; genus JALHQU01. Next base: position 25,623 of record JAYUFU010000464.1, read on the forward strand.
GCGGAAGCTGCTTCCTCAGTTGCTGGACGATGACCGCCGGCCACTGGCCGTGGATTTCCTCCCAGGAAACTTGGCGGCTGACGGGCGGGCGGAAGTGGTCGCGGAGCGGCATCGTGATATCCTCCGAAAGCCATGATACCAGATGGGAATCCGCTCCGCCGCCGCTAGCAACCGCGTGACGGGGGTCACTTCTTCGCCTCGCGGGGCGGCGGGGCGACTTCGGGCGGGTACTTGGCCCGCAGCTCGCGGTACGTCTTCCCCTTGTCCGGCTTCTTGGTCGCGGTGTACAGCTCGATTAACCGGTCAATGCTCTCGGGGATGCGGGTGCTGCCCTGCGGCGGGATGGTCTTCTCGCGGGCTTTCATCCCCTCATAGCCCTCCAGCAGCAGTGGCTCCGCCTCGGCGTACTTCTTCTGGCCCAAGAGCGCCCCGCCGAGCATCGTCTGCGTGTTGAACGTGGTCCAGGCGTCCGGCTGCGCCTTCTCGCGGAGGGTGAGTGCTTCGCGGAGGATCGGATCGGCGTCGGCCCATTTCTGCTGCTTCATCAACAGCAAACCGAGAGCGGCCAGTTCCCCGGCGTAGGCGGCCGAGGTGGCCCCGGCTTCGGCCTTCACCACCGCCAGCCACTTCCGCCGCCACCCCTCGGCCTTGTCGAACTGCTGGGCTTCTTCATAGGCGGCGATGGTGTTCGAGATGATAGTTTTCGCACGTTCGTGTTGAAAGCGGCGTTTCTCGAGGCCGGTGGCCGCCTGTTCGAAGAGCGGCAGGGCCTTGTCCATCTTCCCGACGATCTGGTAGCCCACAGCGAGGTTGCGCATGAACGAGAGGGTGCTGGGGTGGTCAGCCCCCACTTTGGCAGTCGTCAACTTGAGCGTCTCTTCGTACAGCGGCAACGCCCGGTCCATCTTGCCGACGGCCTGGTAGCCCGCTGCGAGGTTGTTCATGGACGTGAGGGTGTCGGGGTGGTCGGCCCCCAACTTGGCGATACGCAACTTCAGCGTCTCTTCCATCAGCGGCAGGGCCTTGTCCATCTTCCCGACGGCGTGGTAACCCCGAGCGAGGTTGCCCATGGACCCGAGGGTGTCGGGGTGGTCGGCCCCCTGCTTGGCGGTCCTCAACTTGAGCGTCTCTTCCATCAGCGGCAGGGCCTTGTCCAACTTCCCGACGGCTTGGTAGCCCGCTGCGAGGTTGCCCATGGACCTGAGGGTATCCGGATGGTCGGCCCCCAACTTGGCGGTACTCAACTTGAGCGTCTCTTCCATCAGCGGCAGCGCCTGGTCCATCTTCCCGACGGCTTGGTAGCCCGCTGCGAGGTTGCCCATGGACCTGAGGGTATCCGGATGGTCGGCCCCCAACTTGGCGATACGCAACTTCAGCGTCTCTTCCATCAGCGGCAGGGCCTTGTCCATCTTCCCGACGGCGTGGTAGCCCGCAGCGAGGTTGTTCATGACGTGGAGGGTATCCGGATGGTCGGCCCCCAACTTGGCAGTTGTCAACCTCAGTGTCTCTTCAAACAACGGTAAGGCCTTTCCCAACTTCCCGACGGCCCGGTAGCCCTCCGCGAGGTTGTTCATGGACGTGAGGGTATCCGGATGGTCGGCCCCCAACTTGGCGGTACTCAACTTCAGAGTCTCTTCGTACAGCGGCAGGGCCTTGTCCATCTTCCCGACGATCTGGTAGCCCACAGCGAGGTTGTGCATGGACCTGAGGGTATCCGGATGGTCGGCCCCCAACTTGGCGATACGCAACTTCAGCGTCTCTTCCTGCAGCGGTAACGCCTTGTCCATCTTCCCCGCGCCCCGGTAGCCCCCTGCGAGGTTGTTCATGGCCGCGAGGGTGTCGGGGTGGTCAACCCCCTGGTGTATCTTGCGGGTGGTGAGCGCTTTGCTGAGCACGTCGATTGCCAGGTTCGCTTCACCCAAGCCCAACAGGGATAGCCCCAGCGTGTTCTGCATCGCCGCCACCTCCAGCGGGTCGCCGATGGCGGAGCCGTCCAGCTCCTTCACAGCCTTCACCAAATTGTCCCGCAGGGCGTTCCGCAACTCGGCGACGGTGGCATACGTCGCCTTCGGATCCAGCCCGGCGAACACCGACCCGAGAATATCGTTCCCCTTCTTGGCGAAGGCCAGGTTCCGCTCGGCCTCCAGCCGCTTGGCATCGGCCTGCAGCTTCGCCAACCTCTCCGCCTCGGCCGCCGTCAGCGCGTTCGCCTTCTCGACCTCGGCCTGCTGCTTCGCCTGCCGCTCTTGCTCGGCGGCGGCTTCCGCCTTGCCCCGCTGGGTCGCCTCCTCGGCCCGTGCGTTCTCTTTCAACTCCGTCTCGCCCCGCGCGATGTCCGCTTGCCGCCGCGCCTCCAGCAATCCCAGCGTCGTGCCGACTACCCCCGCCAGCAGCGCGAACAGCACCAGACTCGCGGCGATCACTTGCCCCTTGTGCCGCTTGACGAACTTGCGGACGCGGTAGCCGGTGCTGGGCGGGTGGGCCAGTACCGGCTCGCCGGTCAGGTAGCGCTGCACGTCGGCGGCGAAGCCGTTGGCCGTGTCGTACCGCCGCGTGCGGTCCTTCTCCAGCGCCTTCATCACGATCCAGTCGAGTTCGTTCCGCATGAGGCCGGTCAGCTTCTTCGGCTCGATGCCGCGGTTCGCCGAGATCGTCGGCAGGGCGTCCGCGGTGCCGAGCTTGGCGCTCGGCCGGGTGGCCTCCACTTCGCGCACGATCCGCAGGATTTCCAGCAGCGCCGCGTGGCCCAGGGACTTGCGGTCCACCGGCGTGCTGCCGGTCAGCAGTTCGTACAGCAGCACGCCGAGGGCGTACACGTCGCTGCGGGTGTCCACGTCCTGTTGGTTGAAGC
>JAYUFU010000465.1:0-10666 GCA_043738505.1 Fimbriiglobus sp.
CCCCCGCGACCGAAGGGAGCGATTGAGGGTCCGCCATGTCCCCCGACGAACGCGCTTTCCTGGCCGGTATCGCCGCCCACCCGGACGCCGACCTGCCCCGGCTCGTATTCGCCGACTGGCTGGACGAGAACGGCCAGCCCGAACGCGCCGAGTTCATCCGCTTGGAGATCGAACTCGCGCACGGTGTTGTCAACCCGTTCATCCGCCGCAAACTCATTGCGCGTCGCGACGAGTTGTTCACTCCCAACGAACAGGTTTGGCGAGGCCCATTCCCCGAAGGCGTGAAGTGCGAGTTCCGGCGCGGGTTCATTGAACGCTGCCAATGCAGTGCAAGCACGGCCATAACGTTGTCGGACCAGTGGGTGGCGTTTACGCCGCTCCGAGAAATGGCCGTCACCGAACTGGCCGAACTCGAAGCCTGGAACCACCAGTTCTACACTCTTCCAGCACTGTCGCATCTGTCAACGCTCGATCTCGCACAGCAACAGATCGTATCGTCTGGGTGGAATTTGTTTTGCGACCGAGTCGATCTCGCTTGGCTTACCACTCTGGTGCTGAACAACAATCCGCTCGCTCCTTGGGATGTAGGCTGGATGGCAAACGCGCCGTTCGCCAAACAACTTCGAGAGCTACGCCTGAATGGCTGTTCCCTCGGCGACGCCACTGTCGCCACGCTGCTGAACTCCCCATCCTTCGAGAGCCTTCAGCGACTAACTCTGACAGGGAACTCCATCACCCCGGACATCCTTCGAGTCCTTATGCGTTCGGACACGTTCTGGCGGCTCCCCCGATTTGAACTGGATTGCCCCGACCCGTACTCACCAGCCAACAATTGGACATGCCAACTCCAAGTTGAGCTTCAAAACCTGCTGGCCGCGCGGGATTCCTCGCACCGAGCGATTCCCAACTCCAAATGACTTGGCCGGCGCGACACCACGTTGTTCTCACAGGATTCCCCCATGCCCCGCGCTCCCGTCTGGCAGGTTGACGCCTTTACCAACCGCCCGTTCGCCGGGAACCCGGCGGCGGTGGTGTGGCTGGACGCCGAAGTCGAAGTCGATGCCGGCTGGATGCAGCATGTCGCCACCGAGATGAACTTGCCCATGACGGCTTTTGTTCACCCACGACCGGATGGCGACGGTCACGGTCTCCGGTGGTTCCATTCGACGGGTGAGGAGGTCCTGTGTGGGCACGCCACCCTCGCCGCGGCCCACGTCCTGTGGGACGCCGGCCGCATCCCCGCCGGGCCGATCCGCTTCCACACCCGCAGCGACGTGCTGACCTGCCAAAAGAACGGCGACCGCATCGACCTCGACTTCCCGTCCACGCCGCCGCAGGAGTCGAACGCCGACCCGCAACTGCTCGTCGCGCTCGGGGCCATCGCCGCCGCGTACTTCGGCCGCACCCGGTTCGATGTGTTCGTCGAACTCGACTCCGCCGAGAGCGTGCGGTCGCTCCGGCCGGACTTCCGCAAGCTGATGGCCCTCGACACGCGGGGGATCATCGCCACCGCGCGGAGCGACGACCCGAAGTTCGACTTCCTCTCGCGTTTCTTCTCCCCTCGGTCGGGCATCGATGAAGACCCCGTGACAGGCTCGGCCCACTGCGCCCTCGCCCCGTTCTGGTCGGCGAAGCTCGGCAAGACCGCGATGACCGGCTTCCAGGCGTCGCCGCGCGGCGGAGTGGTCGGGGTACGGGTGAACGGCGACCGGGTCATTCTGTCCGGCCAAGCCGTCACCGTTCTGGAAGGCGCTCTCCTCTGCTGACGCCCCATCGACTGGGCGGCTGCGGTTCGCACTCCGATCCGCGGCCCCGCCGGATACAATTCCGCCGTCCGGTTTCCTCCCCGATTAGGCGGTCGCCATGCTCGGACGGTTCTTCCAGAAGATCAAGCAGGGGCTGTCCAAGACCCGCAGCGTGTTCGGCGGCGTGGTCGGCCTGTTCACCGGCGCGCACCGCGTGGACAAGGTGTTCCTCACCAAGCTGGAGGAGCAATTGCTGCTCGCCGACGTCGGCCTGGCGACCGCCACGCTGATCGTCGAGCGGGTGCGGCAAGCCTACAAGGATCAGGAAGTCGGCGACGACGTGAAGGCGTTCGTCCGGGCCGAACTGCGGGCGCAGCTGCTCGACCCGAGCGAGGGGCTGAAGTTCCAGCCGACCGGCCCGACGGTGGTGATGATCGCGGGCGTGAACGGGTCCGGCAAAACCACCTCGATCGCCAAGCTGGCGAACCGCCTGAAGACCGACGGCAAGAAGGTACTGGTGGCGGCGTGCGACACGTTCCGCGCGGCGGCCGTGAACCAACTGGCCGTGTGGTGCGAGCGGATCGGGGTGGACATCGTCAAGCAGCAGCAGGGGTCGGACCCGGCGGCGGTGGCGCACGACGCCTGCGAGCGGGCCAAGGCGCGGGAATACGACGTGCTGATCGTGGACACCGCCGGCCGCCTGCACACGCAGACGCACCTGATGCGGGAGCTGGAGAAGATTCACCGCGTCGTCGCCAAGCAGATTCCCGGTTCGCCGCACGAGGTGCTGCTGGTGCTGGACGCCAGCAACGGGCAGAACGCGGTCATCCAGGCCGAGCAGTTCACGAAGACGGTGAAGTGTACCGGCATCATCCTGACCAAGCTGGACGGCACGGCCAAGGGCGGGGCGGTGTTCGCCATCAAGGCGAAGGTCGGCCTGCCGGTGAAGTACGTCGGCACCGGCGAAGGCATGGACGACATGGACGCCTTCGACCCGGACGAGTTCGTCGCCGCCCTGTTCGAGGGGTGAACGCCCTCACCGGTCGAACGGCCGATCCGCGCGGATGGTGGGAACCTTCGGCTGGCCGTTGAACAGGACCGGCTTCTGCCCGTCGGGGATGGCGGCGAGTGTGTCGTTCGGCCCCCACCAGACCCGCGACACCGGGCTGCGGTGGCCGGTGGTCAGGCCGAGCGCCTCCGCGCCGGTGGCCACGTCCCACACCTTCACCGTGCCGTCGGCCGCGCCGGTGGCCAGCCGGCGGCCGTCGGCGTTGTACCCGAACCCGACGACGGCCGCCGTGTGGCCGACGAACGTGGCGGCCACGACCGGCAAGCCCCGTGCGGCGGGCTTCCGCTCCCACACTTCGAGCCGCCATTCGCGCGTGCCCACCACGAGGCGGTCGCCGGCCGGGGTGAAGCCGACCGCGGACAGGGCATACGGGGCGTAGAAGGCCGTCTCCGCCTTCGTCGCCACGTCCCACAGCCGCAGGTGTTGCCTCTTGGCGACGGCGACGCCCTTCCCGTCCGGACTGACGGCGGCGACGGTGCCGGGGCCGAACCCCGTGACGGCGAACACCCGCTTGAGCGTGGCGGCGTCCCACAGACTCGCGTCCCCGCCGGCCATCGCCAGCAGGAACTTGCCGTCGGGCGTGTAGGTGATGGCGTCCACGCGACCGGGCAGTTGGCCGAAGTGAGTGCCGTCGCCCGACTCTTTCTCGAAGGCGTACAAGTCCCCCTCTGCCCCGCCGAGGACGACCTGCTTGCCGCCCGGCCGGAACCCGACCGCGCCCAACCCGCCGGGCGGCAGGCCGAACGGGTGCGCGACGCCGGTGGAGTAGTCGGACATCACGCCGGCCTTTTCGTCGTAGGTGGCGAACAGACGGGTGAGGTCGCCGCCGAGGAAGAACGGGGCGACGGAGCGGTCCATCGTCTGGGCCTCGTTCGACGGGCCGCGATACTCGTGGACGTCCCACACGCGGAACCCGCCGATGGCGTCCACGGACGCGACGTACTCGCCGCCGCGGCTGAAGCGGATCGCCGTCAGCTTGCGGGTGTGTCCCTGGCACTCCTTGTGCAGCTTGCCGGTGGCCGTGTGCCACATCCGCACCACCCCGTCCTCGCCGCCGGAGGCGGCCATCCGCCCGTTCTCGCTGAAGGCGAGGGCCGTCACCGGGCCGCCGTGCGGCGGTGCGGCGGGCAGGCACTTCTTCTTCGCCAAGTCGTAGAAGTGGACGCGGCCGGTCTCGTCGCCGACGGCCACCAGGGTGCCGTCCGGGCTGACGGCCGTGACCGTCGCCGTCGCGCCGACGGCGAACCGGTGGATCACCTCGCCGGTGGCCACTCGCCAGGCCACCACCTTGCCGCCGTCCGGCACCGCCGCCACCGCCCCGTCGTGGCTCAGGCGGGCGGTGGTGAACAGGGGCAATTCGACGCCGGCCAGTTCGCCGAGCGGCCGCCCGGTGTCCACGTCGTAGGCGCGGATCGGGTGCCCCTGGTATCCGACCACCACCCGCTTGCCGTCGCCGGAGATCATGTTCAACAGGCAGGCGGCGGCGGGAGCCTTCCACGCGGCCAGCCGAACGCCGGCGGCGAAGTCCCACACCTCGACGCCGTCGGCGCGCTCCTTGTGCCACTGGCGGACGGTGAGCAGGCGGTTGCCGTCGGCGGACAGTTGCACCGTTCCCAGCCCCGCGTCCGGGTGGAACTTCACCGCGCCGCCCTTCCCGGTGTCGAAGTCGAACGGGATGACGGACGCCGTGGTGTGGTGCGCGGTGGTGACGTTGCGGGTGCCGCCGCGGAAGGCGACATCGACCGGGTACGCACCGCCGCAGATGCCGGACCCGAACTCGGTGTGCGCCGCCCGGTACACGTGCCACCACTCCCACTTGCGGGATGCCGGCGGGCAGTCGTCCAGCAGTTGGATGGCGCGGAGGTAGTTGCCGTCCTCAATCTCCTTGTGGGCGAACCCGACGTTGCGGAAGTACGACAGCCGCTCCAGGTTCGCCCGCGCCTGGTCGGCGGCGGCCCGCGCCGCCTTCTCCTTGTCGAGCGCGGACACCTCCCGCGCCAGCGACTCCCCGACCAGCTTGTTCTTGGCGTCGAGTTCGTCGCGGGCCGTCTCCAGGTCGGCCTTCTGCTTGCCCAGTTCGGCGTTCGCCGCCTGCTCCTTGCGGAACTGCTCCTTCAACTGCTCGTCGGTTCGGAGCAGCACCCGGTTCGCCTCCCCCAGCTGGCCGTTCGCCGCCTCCACCTGGGCGTTCTGCCGGGCCAGTTCCGCGCGGGCCGTCTCGGCGTCGCGGAAGTGGTCGTCGGCGACGACGCGGGCGGCGTCCGCGCGGACCCACAGGGCCATCACCCCGCCGCCGAACAGCAGCAGCACCGCCGCCAGCACGCCGAGGCCGTAGGCGAGCGCCGCCGTCGGCCGCCGCCGCGCCCACTTGACGAACTGCTCGACGACCCCCGCCGGCCGCACCGACACCGGCTCGCCGGCCAGGAAGTGCCGCAGGTCGTCGGCCAGCGCGGCGGCCGTCGGGTAGCGGTCGCCCGGCTCCTTCTCCAGGCACTTCAGGCAGACCCGCTCCAGGTCCTTCGGCACCGACGGCACCTTCGACCGCACCGACGGCGGGGCGTCCTGGATGACCTTGCCGATGAGGCGGATGGAGTCCTCGTCGCGGAATGGGGTAGCCCCGGTCAGGGCCTCGTACAGGATGACGCCGAGGGCGTAAATGTCGGCCGGCGGGCCGGCGAACTTGGCCCGCCCGCTCGCCTGCTCCGGGGCCATGTACGCCGGCGTGCCCATCACCGCTTGCGTCTGGGTCAGCTCGGAAGTCAGCCGCTTGGCCAGGCCGAAGTCCGTCACCCGCGGCTCGCCGGCCGTGTCGAACAGCACGTTGCCCGGCTTGATGTCGCGGTGGACGATGCCCTGCGCGTGCGCGGCGTGGATCGCGCGGGCCAGCTTCTCCACCAGCGCCGCCGCCGCCGCCGGGGTGAACGGGGCGGCCGCCTTCAGCCGCGCGTGCAGGCTGCCGCCGGCCAGGAACTCCATGGCGAAGTACGGCCGCCCGTCCACGTGCCCGAACTCGTACACCTGCACCACGTGCGGGTGCTTGACGGCCGCCACCGCCTCCGCCTCGCTGCGGAACCGCACCACGTCCGACGGGTCGGCCAAGTCGTGGTGCAGCAGCATCTTCAGCGCGACGAGGCGGTTCAGCCGCGTCTGCTTGGCCCGGTAGACGACGCCCATCCCGCCCCGGCCGAGTTCGCCGAGCAGGTCGTACCCCGGCATCGTCGGCATCCGCAGTCGGCCGACCGACGGCACGGCCAACGGCGAAGCGAGGACGGGCACGCTGTCCGGGTCGGTGGCGTCGAGGTGGCTGGGAAACCCGGTGGAGATCGGCGGCGGATACGGCCGTCCCAGATGCGCCAGTGTCGGGTCGGTGGGGGTGGGGATGGGATACGGGTCGTCGTCGCCCGGCAAACCGTCGGCCGGTCGTGTGGCGTGCGTCGAACGGGGCGAGGACGGGGCGGACATGAAGGCGCTCCGGCGGATTTCCGCCAGTCTAGTTCGCGATTCGGGTCGGGGCGGAATTCCGGGGCGAAAACCGAACGCGGCCGCCCCCATCACTCTGCGGCCGGCAAACCGGCACAGCGGTTACGGCGACACGGCGGCCATTGTTTCACGACGACGGGGACGCGCGACGACTCGGCGGGGGAATCGCACCAGGTGTCGGTCGAAGCGAGAATTTCCCGTCCGGCGCGCAAGTATCGGGTCGCGGGAGGGTATCCCTACTGAGTGCCGGCGGCCCCCTTCCGGTCGCCGCTCCACCAGAGGGTTCGCAACATGAGCAAGCGCATCGCGATCGGCGGGTTGCTGGCGGTCGGCCTGAGCTTGGCGATGGCCGGGTCGGCCCAGGCTCAGCACTACCACAACGGTGGGCACTACCACGGCGGCGGGGGTCACTACTACGGCGGCAACTACGGCGGTGGCGGTTACTACGGCGGTGGCGGCTACTACGCCCCGGTGTACCGGCCGGTCGTGGTCGTCCCGTCCTACGGGTACAACGGCATCAACTCGCCGTACTTCGGCTTCGGCAACTCGTCCTACGGCAACCAGTTCGTCACCCCGGTCTACGGCTACAACCGCGGCTACGGTTACAACAACGGCTACGGCTACAACAGCCCCGGCGTGCTGAACATCGGGTACTCGCGGCCGGGCTTCGGCATCAACTTCGGCACCATCATCCGCTGATGCGGCACGACGACCGACACGCGACCGGCCGGCGGGTACGACTCGCCGGCCGGTCGCCGACGTTTCGCGTTTCACTTCCCTCTCGCCTTCTTCGGCTTCGGCTTCTCCTTCTCCTCAATCACCCCCTCCCGCCGCTGCGCCAGCATGAAGTCGTACAGCCGTTCGGCGGCCGTCTCCCAGGATCCGTTGCGCGCCTTGCGGACGATGCCGTCCAGCGATTCTGCGGCGGCGGGCGGCAGCTTGCCCGCATCGCGGTGGGCGTGCAGCCGCTGTTCACAGTCGGCCAGCCGCTTCTCGTCGCGGCCCCGCACGGCCGTGTACAGCGCGTCCACGGTGTGGAACACCTCCTCGCTCGTCCCCATCTGCGGCGGCCGGCTGAAGTAGAAGAACAGCCCGATTCCGACGACCGCGACCGCCACCCCGATCAGTCCGTAGACGAGGTATCGCGCCTTTTCGGTTGGTTCGGCGGTGTCAGTCGCCATCGATCACCTCCCCGCCGTCGCGGGTGGACAGCGCGACCCAGGCGAGCGGGCGGATGAACGTGGTGACGAACCGCACCGACCCGTCGCCGAAGAGGACGTTGCACCCGTTCCCGTGTTCGCCCCACATCTGGTCGGTGTGGCCGAACGGGTCGTTCGGCGCGTGGATGATGACCTGCGGGTGGTCGTGCGTGTCCGGCCCGCTGTGGACGCCGACCAGACAGCCGGCCCCGTTGTTCTCGGACGGCCACGGCCGCAGGTCGAGGCGGGGCGGCGTCACCGCGCCGGGCACCACCCCCACCCACGTCTTGTTGCTCAGGATCGAACTGTGTTCGCCGAGGAAGACGGTGTTCGACAGGCCGTCGGACACCGCCGCCACCGTCGTCCGCGAGTTGCGGTAGAACGGCCCGTCGGTGCGGGCGAGCGCGTTGCCGTTCGTCGGGATCGGCTCCGGAACGTCGTAGTCGTAGCAGTACGCGGTGGTCCGGCCCCACGGCTGGTGGACGCCGGCGTTGGTAACGTAGTGCGAGTGGGCGAAGCGGATGCGGCTGCCGTCGCTCCGGGTGATCGGCACGCCGTGCCGCACGTCGGCCCCCGCGCGTTCCACGTCGAACCCGTCGCCGCCGCCGGTGGCCGACGGGCACAGGAACGCGGCGACCTTCGTGTTCGCGGCTCCGGCGAACGCCGGCGACCAGCACGGCTGGTTCAGGTCGAACAACCGATACAGGTTGTCCTGTTCCAGGTACGGCAGCAGGAACACGCCCCACGCCCAACCGGGCGGGCCGTTGCGGTATTCGTCGCCGTAGCCGATGCCGAACGCGGTCCCGTCCAGGCGAGTGTTCGCCGTCACATACGCCGGCGGGAAGACCTTGTTCACGCCTTCGTAGTTGTGCAGCGCGAGGCCGAGTTGCTTCAAGTTGTTCTGGCACGTCATCCGGGCAGCGGCCGCGCGGACCTTCTGGACGGCGGGCAGCAGCAGCCCGACCAAAATGGCGATGATCGCGATCACCACCAGCAGTTCGATGAGGGTAAAGCCTCTTCGTCGTAGGGAACTCATGGGACACCTAAGCAAGCGTTGACGAACAGATGGAATTAGTCTAAACTAACTTCATCTGTTCGTCAACCCTTGCTGAAGGAATCGTCTCCGAAAAGCCGTCACTTCCACTCGACCGGGACTCACATGACACTCTCCTGAAAGGGGAACGCTAGCCGACGTTGAACGCCTGCCGCACGGCGTCCAGCGCGGCGTCGCCCTGCGCCGCGTCGATGGCGACGCCGATGCACACTTCGCTGGTGTTGATCATGCCGATGTTGATGCCCCGGCCGGCCAGCGCGCCGAACATGGTGCGGGCGACGCCGGTGTGCGTCCGCATCCCGACGCCGAGGACGTACAGCACGGCGATGTCGGCGTCCCCGGCCACGCGGCAGCCGGAGTCGATGCCGGCCACCACCTCGCGCGTCCGCTCCAGTGCCTTGGCCAGGTCCGCCTTCGGCACCGTGAAGGACAGCTCCGCCGTCGTCGGGCCGGTCAGGTTCTGGACGATCATGTCCACCACCGTGCCGCCGGCGGCGACGGCGTCGAACACCTTCGAGCAGTTGCCCGGCAGGTCCGGCAGGTCGAACACCGTGATCCGGCTGGCCTCGCGGTTCAGGTGCGCGCCGCTGACCAGCACGTCCTCCATGCCGTCCAGCCGGGCGACGGCGGACTCCCGCGACTGCGCGTCCGACGACACGACCGGCGACGGCCGAACGGCGAAACCGTTCGGGGTGTGGCTGTCGGTGGCGAGGCCCGCCCCCATGCGGGGCTGACCGAGGCCGAACGCGCGGTGAACGGCCCGCAGCGCCTTCCGCCCGCGCACCGCCTTCTTGCTCTCCTCGTGCGCCTTCTTGATCTTCTCCCGGCTGGCCGGCTCGCTCGCCTCGATCTCGGCGGCGGTCGCGTCCTCCTCGATCAACACGCTGATCTTGATGTCGCCGGTGGTAATCATCTTCAGGTTGATGCCGTCGGCGGCGAGGGCGTTGAACATCCGCTCGGCCACGCCGGTGACGGTCCGCATCCCGGCCCCGACGACGCTGACTTTGCTGACCCGCTCGGTCACGCTCAAGGTCGCGCCCATCGCCGCGACGATCGGCGTCAGCACTTTCTTGGTCCGCTCCAGTTCGGCGTTGATGACCGTGAAACCGATGGTCGCCTTGCCGCCGTCGCCGACGCTCTGGCCGATCATGTCCACGGCGATGTTGGCGGTGGACAGGGCGTTGAACACCGTGTGGCTGACGCCGGGCTGGTCGGGCACGCCTTCCAGCGTAATGCGGGCCTCGTCGGCCGCCAGCGCCACGCCGCATACCGGGATTTCGCCCATCCACGACGCCTCCGGGACGATCCACGTCCCGACCGCGTCCGACTGCGCGTTCCGCACCATCAGCGGCACGTCGTACTTCTTGGCGAACTCGATGCTCCGGCTGTGCATCACGCCCGCGCCCATGCTGGCCATCTCCAGCATCTCGTCGTAACTGATGGCGTCCATCTTCCGGGCGTCCGGCACGATGCGCGGATCAGTAGTATACACACCGTCCACGTCGGTGTAAATCTCGCACTGGACATCATGTCCGGCCTGCTTCATGGCGGCGGCCACGGCCACGGCGGTGGTGTCGCTCCCGCCCCGCCCCAGCGTGGAGATGTCGCCCTGCTCGTCGATCCCCTGGAACCCGGCGACGACGACGATGCAGCCGTCGTTCAGCGCGTCGCTGATGCGGCGGGTGTCGATGGACTTGATGCGGGCCTTGCGGTGCGTGTTGTCCGTCACGATGCCGATCTGCGAGCCGGTGAAGCTGATGGCCTTCTCGCCGAGTTCCTGAATCGCCAGCGCGGTGAGGGCGATGGATATCTGCTCGCCGGTGGCCAGGAGCATGTCCATCTCGCGGGCCGACGGGCTGGCCGTGATTTCCGCCGCCTTGGCGATGAGGTCGTCGGTGGTGCTGCCCTGCGCGCTGACCACGACGATGACGTGATTGCCGGCCGACTTCGCGCGGATGGCTTTCCGCGCCGCCTCCAGCAGCTTCTCCGCGTCCTTCACGCTCGACCCGCCGAATTTCTGCACCACGACGCCCACGGCAGTACCCTCCGATTCGATCCGGTTATCCGCCCGCTGTCCCGCTCCCTGCGGTCGCGGCGACGACAAGGTGGTTGGTCGTCG
>JAYUFU010000466.1:0-3536 GCA_043738505.1 Fimbriiglobus sp.
GCGCCCCGCGCGATGAGAGCAGTTCTCATCGGCGCAAACCAATTCTGAGTTCGGCCGCAGAGGCGCAGATGACACGACGGCGCAAACTGCTTGTCGCTACCGCCGTCGCCCTCCCGGTGCTTGCCTACGTCGCATGGGTGGGGTACGTTCGGCTCTGCTGTGAGCCGGTGCAGGCCAACACCTTGGTCGGCCGAACCGAGGTGGACATCCGTAAGAGCTGCGGGCAGCCGGACAAGGACTGGCAGGGGTATCAGACGCTCGCCCTTTACGTTCCCCCGTCCCTGCCGCCGGGGCCGATCCGCACCCTGATCTTCCACCCCCGCGGCCTCCTCCACCCGGAGGGCGGCACGCTCTGGGTATGGGTCGCCGAGCGCGACGGCGAGTGGGTATGCTTCGAGTCGTGCTGGTTCGCGGACGGGGTCGTGTTCTGACCTACAGCGGCGGCCGAACCATCCGCTGCAGCAGACCGGGGCCGCATATTCGCTTTTTTGGAGTTCGTAGCTCCCCGAGCGGCCCCGGCAGGTGAACTGTGTCGTTCGGCCGGCAGAGGCGCACCGTTCTCATCTTGCGTCCCGATCCCTGATCCCGCACCATGTCCTTGGTGGTTCGAGCAAGCGGAGGTTCACCATGACAGTGGCCGCGACGCGGGAAGCCCGTTCGACTGCGCTCCAGCACGGCCTCCCGGCCTCGTTCAAGCGGGAGGGCACCGTGTACGCCATCGCGTTCGACATGGACACCGAGCAACTGCGGGTTCACTACGGCGACCCTTACAACAACGCCCACCTGGAGATCCGCCGGGTGTTGGAGCGTCACCAGTTCCAGTGGCAGCAAGGCAGCGTGTACTTCGGCGGGCCGGCGGTCACGGCCGCGACGGTCATGGTCGCGGTCATCGACCTGGCGACGCAGCTGCCGTGGTTCGCGTCGTCCGTGCGGGACATCCGCATGTTGCGCATCGAGGAGCTCAACGACCTGATGCCCGTGGTTCAACGCGTCGCCGGCATGACGGACGGTCAAGCCGAGGCCTAACCAGATAGCGTGCTTTACCTGACCCGGCTGTCTGGTCTGTTTCCCGTGGCTCACCGCGCGTCCGTGCCGATCATTGGTTGTTTGGCCGTTAGCCGCAAGCCGCTGTCGAGAGAGTGCCACCGCCTTCAAATCAACCGCCATTCGGCGGGCTTCGGCGGTTCGGGCGGCGGCTCCTCCCCGTCGCGCAGTGTGTGAACGTCCCCCAAGTGCCACAGCCGGAAGCCGCCGCGGAAGGCCGTCAGGTTGTTGCTCAGCCGCGAGCCGGGCGGCTGGTCCTTGATCTGCTTCGCGTTCCCGCCGCCGAGCACCACGTAGTCGGCCATCAGTGACGCCATCAGCGCCGGTACCGCCCACGCCACCGCCTTCCGCCACTTCCTCTTGCCCATCAGCCGCATCCCGCGACGGCCCAGAATCGTTCCGAGCGTGCGCCCGCTCGGCTCCGGGATGTTGCCCAACTCCAGCGGCACGATCACGTTCTCCGCGATCAGCGCTGAGCCGAGGCCGGTGCCGAAGCCCAGGAACAGCATCCGCCCGCCGTCGTAGCTGCCCAGCGCCTGCATGGCCGCGTCGTTGATGATGCGCACCGGGCGCTCGAACGCGGCGGCGAAGTTGAACCCCACCCAGCCCGCCCCGAGGTTGCCCGGCTCCTGCCGCGGGCCGTGGTCGCCCACCTGGCCGGGGTAGCCCAGCGACACCGCGTCGTACTGCCAGTCGCCCGCGAGGTCGCGCACGATCTCGACCATGCGCTGCGGGGTGAGGGCCGGGCCGGACGGGTGGCGGCGCGGCTCCGTCTGCCCGGACGCGAGCACCTTCAGGTTCGTCCCGCCGATGTCCACCACCAGGATCGAGGTCGGTAGGGGCGGGTCCGCCGCCGCCGCGGGGCGCGCGTCGTCCTTCGGCGCCTTCCGGCGGGGCGCTTTGGTCTTCGGCGGTCCCGCCGCGGTCGGGGTCGGCGGGTCCGCGGGTCGCTTGGGCGTTACCATTTGGGCCTCAATCCATCTTCCCGCTGGGGGCGTCGCTCGGCAGCGTGTATCGGGCCTCGACCGCGGCGCGGATCGCGGCACGCGTGTCCTTCGGGGACGCGGCGGCGTCTTCTTCGATCGGGACCAACTCGTCGGCGAGCTGGTTGTCCTTGATCTGGTCGCGGATCCACTTCGAGTAGTCGCCGCTCGTGCGGTGGAACTCCCACGTCTCGTCGTCCACGCCGTCGGCCAGTTGGAGGAAGACGAACAGGTTCGGTGCCTTCAGGTTCAGCTTCCCGTCCGCGCCGCGGAAGTAGAAGCTCCGCTCCGGACCGACGTTCCCCTCCGCGTACTTGCGCAGGTGCCGCTTGCGCTCGGTGCGCGGCGGCTTCGTGTGAACGATTACCGCGGCGGCGTCGCCGCGCCGCCAGAGCATCGTGTCGCCGGTCGGGAGCTTCTCGCCCTCCACCGCGGGGCACGCGGGCGGCGGCTCCCCGACCGCCGTGCAGAACGTGGTCACCGTCTCGCGCGGGTGGCCGCCGATGACGAGCATCGTGCCGACGTTCGCCAGCGCCCCCGGGTCCACGCTGCCGGCGTGAACGGTGACGAACATGACGCCGCGGTCGGGCAGTTGCGCCGCGACGCCGGCGCTCTCGCCCTCCCCGCCGGCCGGGAGCATGTGGTGCGCCTCGTCGATGACCAGCCAGTGCGGGCGGCCGGTGCGGGCCTTCACGTCGTTGACGCGCGGGAGCAGTTGCCGGAAGAACGCCGGGCGGTCGGCGAGCGGCACGCCGAGCAGGTTCACGACCACCGACCGCTTCGTATCCTTCAGCGCCGTAACCACGTCCTCGGCGAGCGGCGCCTGCGTCATGTTCCCGACGTGCGCGGCGAACTCCAAGTTGGTGTAGTCGCCCTCCGGGTCCACCACGAGCGCCTGATACCCGGCGTCCGCGAGGCGCTCCAGGATCGCGGTCGTGATGGTCGATTTCCCGCTGCCGGACGTGCCGCACACCAGCACCCCGGCCCCGGCCGGGTCGATGCCTTCTTCCTGCTCTTCGCCAGTTAAACCTATTGGAACGCGGTGCCGCGCGAGCGTCTTTAAGTGGCTGAGGTCGTTGGCGATGAGTTCGTCGATCAGCTCGGCGACGCCGGCCCCGCGCTTGCCGCGGGTGACCACGTCGGCCGTGTCCTTCACCGCGGGCAGCGCGTTCGCCACGGCCGCGGAGCACTCGCACACCTTGAGGAACGCGTGGTCGTTCTCGGCGTCGCCCACGCCGACCGCGTTGTGCGGCGACAGCCCCAACTCGGCGAGCGCCGCGGCGAGGCCGGTGGCCTTGTTCACGCCCGACGGCAGCACCATCACCGCGCCCTTGTTGAAGATCACCTGGAGTTCGAGGCCGAGGTCGCGAATGGTGGCGAGGACGGTCGGGTCGTGCGGCTCGAACGTGGCGACGATGACGTGCCCGACGGACAGCGGGTGGACGCCGCGGGCGCGGAGCGTTTCGGCGAACTGCGGCGGCGGCGGGTCGGCCAGTACCCGCGTCTCCT
>JAYUFU010000467.1:0-3532 GCA_043738505.1 Fimbriiglobus sp.
GGTGGGCGGGGTCATCGGATCCATCCGAGCGGAGAAGGAGCAAGACCCTCCTCGACCCAAATTGCCCTGTCACCACCGGAGAAGTTAGCTACACCCCAGGGCTGCGTCCGTCAATTCTTCGTGGCAATTCCTTGCAAGCTGGCGGCGCAAACCGCGAAATCGATTCAATTCCGACACGCCACGCGACCGATACAAGCCGATGACTCCGGTTCCGAACTCGGGAGGCGGTGACATGGCCCGTCGGTCGTTCTTGACATCGCTCGGCCTCTTCGCCACCAGTTCGGCCGCGTTCGGGCAAGGGTTCCCGCAACCGCAGCCGCCCGCGTGGCAGCCGGTCATTCCCGCGAGCGTGGCCCCGGCGCAGCAGGAATTCGGCCGTCCGCTCGTCGCGCGGCCGCTGACCGCCGACCCGCGCTTCCAGCCCGCCCCGTACCAGTTCCAGCCGAACGAACCGCGCCTGTTGCCGCCGACCTACACCCCGCCGCAGCCGGTCCCGGCTCGCCCGCAGACCCCGCAATCGCCGGGAATGCCGGTGCCGTCGGCGCTGTATCCGAACCCGGCGCAAGGGCCGACCGACTGGAACCCGACCGCGCCGGTCGAAGCCGTGCGACTGCCGCAGAAAGAGAAGGCCGTGCGATTCGACGGATCGTCGGTGGCGGCGCGGAAGTTTCAAGACGGCTGGCAGGTCTGGTCCGGCGGGGTGCTGCTCCGCGACTTCGGCAAGAGCCAGGCCGACGCCGAAGAAGCGGTGAAGACCATCCGCGAGCTGCGGACCACGGAGTGGGTGGGCATCGGTAACGGCCGACCCGTCGTCGAGTACGGTCTGACGAATGGCAAGCCGCACCTGCCGACGTTCGCTCCCAAGGGAACCACGCCCATCGACCTCGGCTCGGTGCGGGTGGACAACGTCCGCGGCGTCTGGTGCGTCCGCGACGACGCGACCATCCTGGTCAACTTCGGCCGCGACAAGGAGGACGCCGACCAGGCTCTGGGCGTGATCCGCAAGTACGGGTTCAACCGCCTCGGCACCATCGGCAACCCGGTGCAGATGTCGGTGCTGTTCGCCCAGCCGGGACTGACCGTCGCCGGCCGGCCGAACGCGGGGGCCACGCCGGCCGGCCTGGGCCAACTGACGAAGATCACGCAGGAGCAGAGCCTGACCCGCACCGGCATCGAGGTGCCCGGCGCGGGGTACGTCGGCGAGCGGCTGGTGCTGGACCTGAAGAAGGTCGAAATCCGCAAGGAAAAAGGCGAGTACGTCCTGGCGCACGGGCCGGACGTGATGGCCAAGTTCGGCCTCAGCGAGTGGTCCGCCCGCGACGCGCTGAAGGTGCTGCAAGACATGCGGGTGACGGAGTTCTGCCGGTTCAACGCCGAGGTGACGTTCTTCCTGGTCAACGGCCAGCCGCCGACCCGTCCGCCGTTCTCGGTACAAGGGACGCGGTTCGACCCGGAGCGGCTGTCGGTGAAGGCGGCGTCCGCCGGGACGACCGGAGTGTACGAGGCGAACGGCCGGCTGCTGTACACCGTCGAGTCGAAGGAGGAGGCCGAGTCGCTGGTGAAGATGCTCCGGCACTTCCACTTCGACCAGCAGTGCCAGATGGGGTTGTCCGGCCGCAACGGGCTGAAGTTCCTGGCCAAGGTCGGGCGGTAAGAGGTTCGCCTCGCCGCCGCCGGTGGCAGCGGTTCGTCCAAAGATTGGGGACTTCCCCTTGAAAGGTCGCGCGTGCGCGGTAACGTATTCGGGAACCGATTCGCGGGTGTAACTCAGTGGTAGAGTACCTCGTTGCCAACGAGGTTGTCGTGGGTTCAAGTCCCATCACCCGCTCTCTTTTGCCGAGTTCCGACCGAATCCTGCGAGCCTGACGGCCGCAATTGGGACCGGATGTCAGCCGGGATGTCATCGGGAACCGTCGAGGTGACTCACCTTGCCGCCCCGGTCGCCTCCCGGCTGATTTGTTTCCGACCCCGATTCGACGCCCGGCCCGTGGCATGGAGTGAAGCGCGATGGCGACCGAAGACGACACCCCCGCCGTGACCCACACCGACGCCGCCACTCCGGAGGCCGGCACCGCCGTCGCCGAGGCCCCCGCCGTCCCCGAGAAGCTGGCCCAAACGGTGGTCATCACGGACGTGGGGCCGTGCAAAAAGCACGTCAAGGTGACGGTGGACCGGGCCGCCATCAACACCCGGTTCGGCGAGAAGTACGACCAGCTCATGGTCGAACACCCGGCGCACGTCCCCGGCTTCCGCCCCGGCAAGGCCCCGCGGAAGATCGTCGAGAAGAAGTTCGTCAAGGAAGTGACCGCCGAGGTGCGGCAGGAAGTGCTGATGGCCAGCCTGGAGCAGTTGGCCGACGAGGCCAAACTGTCGCCGCTGTCGCCGCCCGACCTGGACCCGTCCAAGGTGCTCATCCCGGCGGACGACACCGAGCCGCTGATTTACGAGTTCGACATCGAGGTCCGCCCCGAGTTCGACCTGCCGGACTACAAGGGCGTCAAGCTCCGCCGGCCGATGTACGCCTTCACCGACGCCGACGTGGCCAAGGAGAAGCGCCGCATCCTGGAGCCGATGGGCACCATCGTGCCGAAGGACGCGGCCGGCGGCCCGGCCGTGGTCGCGCTGGACGACGTGATCGTCGCCAACCTGACCATCAAGGACGGCGACGCCGAGCTGAACAAGGTGAACGAGGTCCAGTTGAAGGTCGAGAAGCGGCTGGCCCTGGACGACGGCATCGCCGAGGACTTCGGCAAGGTTCTGGTCGGGGCGAAGGCCGGCGACGTGCGGACGGTGACCATCGTCCTGCGCCAGGACTTGGCGAACGAGACCCTCCGTGGCAAGGCCGTGCAGGCCGTGTTCGACATCCAGGACGTGAAGGTCATCCGCCAGCCGGAACTGACCGGCGACCTGCTCGAGCGGCTCGGCGTGAACAACGCCGACCAGCTCGACGAGGCCATCCGCGTCCGGCTCGAACGGTATCTGGAGTACGTCCAGCGCCAGACGGCCCGCACGCAAGTGCTGGAGAAGCTGGCCGCCGGCGGGAACTGGGAGCTGCCGCAAGACCTGCTCAAGAAGCAGGCCCGCCGCACCCTGCAACGCCGGGTGATGGAGATGAAGTCGTCCGGCATGACCGAGGACCAGATTCAGGCCCGCGAGCGGAGTCTGGTGCAGGACGCCATGCGGAGTACCGCCGCCGCCCTGAAGGAGACGTTCGTCCTCCAGAAGATCGCCGAGACGGAGAAGCTGGAGATCGAGGACGCGGACATCGACGCCGAGATCGACGCCATCGCCGAGCGGACGGACGAAAGCCCCCGCAAGGTCCGCGCCCGGCTGGAGCGCGACGACCTGATGGAGGCGATGGCCAGCGAACTGCTGGAGCGGAAGGCGCTCGACCTGGTGCTGCAAGCGGCCGAGTACGACGACTACCCGTTCAACCCGATGGAGCAGGAAGAACAGGGGATGAGCACGGTGAACGCCGCCGCCGCCCCGGAGTAATGGGTTTGCCGCGAGGCATCGCCGAGCGGGGGGGGGG
>JAYUFU010000468.1:0-10630 GCA_043738505.1 Fimbriiglobus sp.
TCCGAGTCGGAAACGGGGTACCGACTCGGAGAGTCGGGCGACGCGGGGTGGCACGGTTCCCCTCGGTTCTGGCTCCCCTCTCCCCAGTTCCCGCGCCGCGCGGAACGTCCGGGGGTGAGGGGCCGGGGGTGAGGGCCGTGCCTGCACCTGCCAAAACCCGTTGCCACACCCGCAGGTCGGACCCCGGCTTGACACGCCCGCCGGCCGACGTATAAGCCCCCTTCTCACTCGAAGACGAACCACCCCCGCCGCGCGACCGAGAGGTACGCCGATGCCCGCCGACCCACCCGCCGCCGACCCGACCGCCGTCGTCCACGCCGGCTGCGTCAAGCTGTCCGGGGACTCGGTCCGCGTCGGGGCACCGCTGGCGCAGCCGAAGGCGGAGCCGCGGATCGAACTGGTCCGCGAGGACGGGGTGGTCCGCGCCATCGACATCACTTGCGGGTGCGGCGAGAAGATTCGCGTGGTGTGCGAGTACGACTGACGGGTGATCTCGTTGGAAGTGTTCGGCCGCAGGGGAGCGGCCGTGTCCCGAATGGTGCCACGGAGGGGGGAACGACATGACGGGACGTTCAGGTGTCCGACTCGCCGTCGGCCTTCTGGCGGCGTTCGCCGCCGGGTGCGGGTCGTCCCGCCCCTTCCAATCGGGCGTGATTGCCCGCGCCGCGGACAAAAATCCGCCCGGCCCGATCGATAACAGGTACGCCGCGCCGTCGTCCGCCAGCAGTTGGCCGGCGGAGCGGCCGCCGGCCAACCCCGCCGCGACGTGGCCGCAACCGCAGGCGGAGTACACCCGCGCGAATTACGCGGACGAACTCGGGCCGGGCCAGCCGACCGGACAGCCGACGGGCGAACCGGCCCCGCGACCGACCGCGCCGCCGCCGACCGTGACGCAACCCGCCTACTACGGCGGCGGGTACGACCGCGGGGTTCTGCCGCCCGACGCCGGCAACCGCAAGGCACCGACGGCGGTCGGCGGGGGATTCGAACTGGGGCCGCACGAGACGCCGATGGACCGGGCGGTGGAACTGGGCCGCAAGATCGAACTGGTGAGCAAGGAGAACCTGGCGCTCCTGGCCCGCATCCGCCAACTGGAGGCGGCCGCCGAGGCCCGCGAGACGGCCCTGAACGAGAGCCTCCGGGACGCGCAGATCGCCACCGACGAGGCGACCCGGCTGCGGAACGACCTCCTGGCGGTGCGCAAGGATTTGACCGCGCTCAAGGCCCGCGTGACGCAGATGGAGAAGGACGAGACGGAGACGCTGAAGGCGGTCATCGCGGCCATCGAGAAGCTGCTCCAACAGGCCCCAGACAGCGGGAAGAAGTGACGGGGAAATGCTTCTGGTTGACCCTTTCCGGGATGGGGAGGGAATCGGGGGAGTCTTCGGGGGAAGACGCTCACCCGACACGCACACCGCCACGGATGGGGGACAGGCCATGCGGCTCGCGGGGATTTTGCTCGTCGCGGCACTCGCGACCGCCGGATGTCGGCTGATCGAACGGCTGTCCGGGTCGCCGGTGTTGCCCCGCAACCGCGAACCGCCGCTGCCCGGCCCGCCGACGTACAGCCACTACCACCAGGAAGCGTGGCGGTGGGAGGACACCAGCCGGGTGCTGGTGCTGCCGCCCCGGAACGAGTCGCAGTACAACCGCGCCGGCGAGGAGCTGCACGCCGCCCTGGCGTCCGAACTTCAACGGCTCGGCCGGTTCGAGGTGGTGGCCGCCCCACCCGACCCGGACGGCACGCTGTCCAAGTTGATCCACGTGAGCGGGCGGTTCGACGAAGGGGCGATGCTGGACCTGGCGAAGTTGACCCGCGCGGACGTGATCGTGTTCCCGACGATCACGCAGTATTCGCCGTACCCGCGGCCGCGGCTGGGGCTGATCCTCCAGGCGGTGTCGCCGCTCGACGGCAAGGTGATCGCGTCCGTGGACGGCCTGTGGGACACCACCGACGCGGCCATCGCCGAACAGGTGCGGACGTTCTACCGCCAGCGGCCGAAGCCGCTGCCGCCGCGGGTGCGGAACCACGAGATCGCCACCGACGACAGCTTCGCCGGGGAGCTGGCCCTCGACTCGCCGGCGCTGTTCCAGCGGTACGTCTGCCACCTGGGTTCGCGGGTGCTGATCGGGCTGTCGGAAACCGGCGGCGTGCCGATGCAGACCGACCGGCCGATCAGCCTACCCCGGTGGCGATCCGGCGGGTTGTTGCCGGTGAAAGGCACAGCCCCGTGCGACGGCTGCGAACCGTCCACCGTGTTGCCCGGACCCGGAGTGGTCGCCCCGCCGAGCGGGACGACACCGCCCATGCCCATGCCGGCAGTACCAATGCCGGCGCTCCCGCCGGTGATGCTGCCGCCGCCGCGAAAGGACATCCCCGACACCCTGCCCCCCGTCGGGCCGGGCGGGTGAGCGTTGGCCTTGTGCCGGTTCGCCGGCGTCGCGTATAACCCCATCACGCGGATGGGGGTGGGACGGATCCCGACTTGGCCGCACGGACTCGCGGTTGCCTTCAACCCACCGTGAGTCCACGCCATGTCCGCTCCCGCCGCCACCCCCGCGACCGGTGCCGCCGCCGCCCCGGTCAAGAAGTCGAAGCTGGGCCTGATCATCGCCTGCGTCGTGTCCATCGGCGGCGGGGCCGTGGTGCCGATGTTCGTGAACGTGCCCGCCCTGATGGGCAGCACCAAGGACGGCGAGAAGCCGAAGGCCAAGCCGAAGGCCGACGGCGAAGGGAAGACGGTGACGATCCCGTTCGACACGACCGGGACGGTGGTGAACTTGGCCGAGGAGCGGGCCACTCGCTACCTCAAGGTGAAGATCGCGCTGTCCGTGGACGCCGACGCCGAGAAGGAAGTGACGGACAAGCTGGCCAAGAAGAAGACGGCGATGAAGAGCTGGCTGCTCATCCACCTGGCGGGCAAGAGCCTGAAGGACGTGAGCGGGTCGGTCGGGGCGAGCCGGGTGCAGCGCGAGATCCTGGAACGGTTCGAGGACTTCCTTTACCCGGACGGCAACGGGGCACTCCGCGCCGTGCTGTTCGAGGAATACGTGGTTCAGTGAATGACCGACTTCGACTTCCGCGCGCCGCCCCCCGGCGACCTGATCCTCCGCCTCACCGGCTGGCTCACCGAAGCCTGCCGGCGGACGGTCGCGGTGTGGGGGAAGCAGCTGCCGTTCCCCGCCACCTGGACGCTCGGCCGGGTGGCCCAGTCCACCGCCGGGCCGACCCTGGCCGCGCTGCCGGCTGACGCGGTCGGCTTCCGCCTGATCCCGAAGGGCGACCCGGCCGCCGCCTTCCTGTTCGTCCTCCCCCGCCCGCTACTGCTGGCGCTGCTGGCCGGCCTGATGGGGGAGACGCCGCCCGACCTGCCCGCCGACCGCGACCTGTCCTCGACCGAACTGGCGCTGTGCGAACTCGCCTTGCGGGAACTGTTCCTGGGGCCGATGTCGGCCGGCTGGCCGTTGGAAGGCGGGCTGACCGTGGTCGCCGAAGGGCCGGCCGCGCCGGGCGTCGTCTGGCGGCTGCCGCCGTCGTCCCCGGTCCTGGTCGCCCCGCTCACGCTCACCGCCGGGTTCGGCGAAGTGGCCACGCCGCTCGTCTTCCCCCGCGCCGCCACCTTCGACCGGCTGACGGCCATCCCCGCGCCGCCCGACCCGCCGGCCACCGCCGCCGACCGCAAGCACATCGAGTCGCTCGTCCTGGAGATGGGCGTCGATCTGTCGGTGGTGCTGGGGACGGCCGACCTGACCCTGAGCGAAATGGCCCGGCTGAAGCCCGGCGACCTGCTGGTGCTACGGCAGAAGGTGAGCGAGCCGCTGGCCGCCGAAGTGGCCGGCGCGCCGAAGTTCCGCGTCTGGCCGGGGGCGGTCGGCAGCCGGGCGGCGGTGCAGATTCACGCGGCCGTGGCGGACTGACGGCGGGAACTCATACGATAAGCTTCGATGCGCGGCTCGACCGCCGCCACCCGACCGAGACGAGATGCCACCGATGTCCACCACTGCGGCCGACCCGTTCACCGACACCCCGTCGCCCGCCGCGCCCGGCGAGATCGTGGCGAAGCTGGCCGAGTTCGCGCAGCTCCAGCCGACCGGCGGCGCGGCTACGGCCGGAGTGGATTTCCTCCGCGACGTGCCCGTCACCGTCACCGCCCAACTCGGCCACACCGTCCTGCCCATCGGCGACATCCTGCGGCTCGGCCCCGGCAGCGTGGTCGAACTGGCCGAGGCCGTCCACGGGCCGATCCAGCTCACCGTCCGCGGCGTGCCGTTCGCCGTCGGCGAAGTGGTGGTCGTCGAGGACCGGTTCGCCATCCGCATCAAGGCCCTGCTTCCGCCGCGCGGCGGGAAGGCGGCCGGGTGACGCGCCTCGCCGCCCTCCTGCTGTGCCTCGTTCTCGCCGTGCCCGCCGTCGCCGACCCGCTGGCGGCCGGGTACGCCCCGCCGTCCGCCCCCGCCGCTCCCAACCCGACCGGCCTGCTCCTCCGCCTCCTCCTGCTGACCGCCGGCACGCTCGCCCTGTGCGGCGGCATCCTCTGGTTGGCCCGCCGCGCCGCCCGCGTCCGCACCGCCGACGCCGACGGCGGCGGCCGCATGAAGCACCTCGGCAGCCTCACCCTCGACCGCCGGTCCACCGTCCACGTCATCTCCGTCGATGGGCAACAAGTCTCCGTCACCGTGGACGCCACCGGCCTGCGGTCGATGGTCGTCCTGAGCGAGGCGTTCCCCGACGCCCTCGACCGCGAACTCGCCGCCGAAGCCCCGCCGGTAGCATGAAGGGCCCTTTTCCGAATCGCGCATCATCGGGTATGATTCCCGTGTCCCGATCCGGGAGGATTCGCCGTGTCCACCGCCACCCTGCCGCCCGCCGCGCCCCCACGCTTGATGACCGAAGAAGAGTTCCTCGCCCGCCACGGCGACGAATCGCGGATCGAACTCCTCGACGGCCGCGTCGTGAGGTGCCCCATGCCCGGACTCAAGCACGGCCGCGTGAACTTCAACTTGAGCGTCGCGATTGGCCAGTACTTCGCTCGAAACCCCATCGGGTGGGCTTTCACCCACGACACGTTCCTTCGCATCCGCCGCAACCCGGATCGCGTTCGCGGCGCGGACCTGATCTTCATCAGTTTCGCTCGCCTCGGGCCGAACGAGGAGATCGTGGATGGCGCGCTGACCCTCGTGCCCGAATTGGTCGGGGAGGTGAAGTCGCCGTCGGACACCTGGAACGAAGTGTTCGGCAAGGTCGAAGACTACCTGACCCTGGGCGTCACGGCGGTGCTGGTGCTGGACCCGCCGACGAAAACGGTTCTCGTTCTGCGGCGGGATCAGCCGCAGCAGACGTTCGCCGAGGCCGACACGCTGGTGGTGCCGGACGTGCTGCCGGGGTTCGCCGTGCCCGTCGCCAACCTGTTCGCGTAACCAGGTCGCGTTCGGCGGTTTCCGTCCTAAAATGCCCGCGTCCTCGTTCTCCCCGAGACGCCGCCGATGCCGCCGGAGTTGCTGGACCGACTGCACGCCCACGGGCAGGAACACGTCCTGACCGGATGGGACACGCTGCCACTGGAAGGCCAAGTTACATTCGTCGCCGAACTCGCGGCCTTGGATTTCGCCGAACTCGCCACCCTGTACGCCAGGCGATCCGAACCTCACGCCGCGCTGCCGTCCCGCGACCGCCTCCGGCCGATTCCCGTGGACGAGCCGGCCGACTCCGCGCGCCCGGTCGGCGAGGACGCCCTGCGGCGCGGCGAACTCGCGGTGCTGGTGGTGGCCGGCGGCCAGGGCACGCGGCTGGGGTTCGACAAGCCGAAGGGCCTGTTCCCGGTCGGCCCCGTCAGCGGCGCGACGCTGTTCCGCATCCACGCCGAGAAGGTGTTCGCCCTCGGCCGGCGGTACGGCAAACCGGTGCCGTTCCTGGTGATGACCAGCCCGGCCACGCACGAGGAAACGGTGGCGTACTTCGAGGCGGAACGCTTCTTCGGCCTGGACCCGGAATCGGTTCACTTCTTCACGCAGGGGACGATGCCGGCGCTGGACCTCGCCACCGGCAAGTTGCTTCTCGAAGCGCCGGGCAAAGTGTTCCTCAGCCCGAACGGGCACGGCGGCACGCTCACCGCCCTGACCGATTCCGGCCTGTTGCCGCGGCTGAAGGAGGACGGCATTCGCCACGTCCACTACTTTCAGGTGGACAACCCTCTGGTGAACGTCGGCGACCCGGCGTTCCTCAGCCGGCACATCGAGACCGCCGCCGAGGTGTCGTCGAAGGTGGTGTTCAAGGAGAACGCGGCGGAGAAGGTCGGCGTCCTGGCCCTCGTGGACGGGAAGTGCGGCATCGTGGAATACTCGGACATGCCGGCGGCGATGGCCGAGGAGCGGGCGGCGGACGGCAATTTGGCGTTCAAGGCCGGCAACCCCGCGATCCACCTGTTCGCGGTGGACTTCCTGGAGCGGGTGACAACGGGCCGTCAGCGGCTGGCGTTCCACGTCGCCCGCAAGAAGGTGCCGCACTGGAACCCGGCGACCGGCGAAATGGTGACGCCGGACGCCGAGAACGCCTTGAAATTCGAGCTGTTCGTCTTCGACGCGCTGCCGCTGGCCGACCGCTGGCGGACCGTCCGCACCGCCCGCGAGGACGAGTTCGCCCCGCTCAAGAACGCCACCGGCGCGGACTCGCTGGCGACTTGCCAAGCTGGCATGATCGCCCGCGCCCGCCGCTGGCTGACGGCCGCCGGCGCGACCGTGGCCGACGGCGCGGCGGTCGAGATTTCCCCGGCGTTTGCGCTGGATGAAGCCGAACTGCGCGGAAAGGTGGCGGCGGGAACGGCGCTTGACACGCCCAGGTTTTTCTCGGAAGAACTAACCACAGAGGCACAGAGACACAGGGAAGACAAGACGAGAATGGAAGAGAGTTGAAGCCAATCTACTTCTCGTTTTCTCTGTGTCTCTGTGGTTAGTTCTTCCTTGCCGCGCCAGCCACTCACGGCCCGTGTATTCAATCCCTCCGAGACCCCGATGCTCCACGCGATGATCATGGCCGGCGGCGGCGGGACGCGGTTCTGGCCCCGCAGCCGGAACGTCCGCCCCAAGCAGTTCCTCGCCTTCGCCGGCGAGCGGTCGCTGTTGCAATCCACCCTCGACCGCATCGCGCCGGTGGTGCCGCCGGAGCGGACGTGGGTCATCACCGGCGCGGATTACGTCGCGGAGACGGCCGCGCAACTGCCGGAGCTGCCGCCCCGCCAAATCGTCGGCGAGCCGTTCCGCCGCGACACCGCCCCGTGCGTCGGCCTCGGCGCGGCGCTCATCGCCGCCGACGACCCGGACGCCACGATGGCCGTGCTGCCGGCCGACCACATCATCGAACCGGAGCGGGAGTTCCAGCGGGCGCTGCACGCGGCCGAGCAGTTCGCCGCCGAGTACCCGGACGCCCTGTTCACGTTCGGCATCCGGCCGACGTTCGCCAGCGGTGGGTACGGGTACATCCGGCGGGGGGCAAAGCTCGGCGAGCGGAGCGGGGTGCCGCTGTTCGCCGCCGACGAGTTCGTCGAGAAGCCGTCGGCGACGGTGGCCGAGGGGCTGGTCAGTTCCGGCGAGTACGACTGGAACAGCGGCATCTTCGTCTGGAAGGCGAAGACGATCCTGGCGCAACTGAAGGCGAACCGGGCGGACATCCACGACGCCTGCGCCCGCATCGCCGCCGCCTGGAAGACGCCCCTCGGCGCGGAGGTGTTCGCCGCCGAGTACCGGACCATCAGCGGCACCAGCATCGACTTCGC
Source organism: Fimbriiglobus sp. (assembly GCA_043738505.1). Classification (GTDB taxonomy): domain Bacteria; phylum Planctomycetota; class Planctomycetia; order Gemmatales; family Gemmataceae; genus JALHQU01. Next base: position 7,770 of record JAYUFU010000468.1, read on the forward strand.
GGTGATGCAGCCGGCCGGCCGCGCCGGGATCATCCGCGTCCTCCGGGCCGCGTACCAGTGGGACGACGTGGGCAGTTGGCTGGCGCTGGAGCGGCACAACCCGCAGGACGCCGCCGGCAACACGGCGCAGGGGCAAAGCCTGCTCATCGACGCCGCCGGGTGCGTGGTGTCGGCCGACGCCGGGCACCTGATCGCCGCCGTCGGCGTGTCGGATTTGGTCATCATCCAGGCCGGCAACGCGACGCTGGTCATCCGCAAGCAGGACGAGTCGCGGGTGAAGGAGATCGTCGCGGCGCTCAAGGCGCAGCAGCGGGCGGAGTACCTGTGATGGGTGATCGCGCTCGCCGAGTGCGGAAGTCCGAGCGCGGCCGGCGGGACCACCCGCTGGAGGAGTTCGGCTTCAAATCGCTGGAGGAAGTCGCGGCGGCGGAGGCGGTGGACCCGTCCGTCGTGCTCCCGCCGCGCGACGGTCCCAAGGGTCGGCTGCTCGCCTTCGATTACGGCACCGTCCGCGTCGGCCTCGCCATCTCGGACCACGACCGCCGCATGGCTTCCCCGCTGGAGAATTACACCCGCGTCAGCGTCGAGGCGGACGGCGACTACTTCCGCCAGTTGGCGAAGCGGGAACAGGCGGTCGGGCTGGTCGTCGGGCTGCCGATTCACATGGACAAGACCGAGACGCAGGAGAGCGAGGCGGCGCGGCTGTACGCGAAGTGGCTGACGGAGCTGACCGGCCTGCCGGTGGTCATGTGGGACGAGCGGCTTTCGTCGTTCGGGGCGGACGACCTGATGGCCGGCAGCGGGCTGACGCACCGCCAAAAGAAGCAGCGGCGAGACAAGCTCGCCGCCATGCTGATCCTGCAAGCGTACCTCGACGCCGGCTGCCCGGCGACCGAGACGTGACCCGCCCGGCCGATCACAGCTTGCCGGCTTCCTTGTACATGACCCGCTTCCGCAGGATCGGGTCGTACTTCTTCAGCTGGATCCGCTCCTTGGTGTTGTTGCGGTTCTTCTGCGTGAAGTAGCAGTGGCTGCTCTCGGAGCTGACCAGCTTGATGATGCCGCGGGCCTCTTTCCCCTTCGCCATGTCCGCACCTTGCGTGGAAAACGGTGGTTGCTGTCGTGAAGGAGAGAATTTTAGTCCCGTGCCGGATTCCGAGAAGGGCAAATCCGGCGGCGCTGGTAACCGCGGCCACGAACGCTGGCTCCATCCCGCCCTCGGCGGCTATCATCCGGGGTGTCGCCCCCATTCCGCTTCGACGAAACGTCCCATGTCCGAACTGCCGCCCACCGACCTCGTGACCGACGCGCTCAAGAACGTCGTCGTCCCGGCGGCCGGCGCGGCGGCGTTGGCCGTGGCGCTGGTCCTCACGCTCGGCCGGTGGGCGGGCGCGCTCGGCTCCGGCGTGGCCGTGCTGGCGGGAATCGCCTTCGCCAACTGGCACCGGAAGGCCCCACTCGTCCCGTGGATGCCGGGCGACCGCGTCGGGGATTGGCTGCTGCCGACGGCCGCGGCGCTGGTGGCGGTCGGGTTGCTGTCGCGGTGGGGCGGGCTGATCGCCGGCCGCTACGCCAAGCAGTCGAAGTGGTGGTGGCTGGCGAACGCGGCGGTGTGGCTGCCCCGCGCGGCGGCGGTCGTCATCGTCAGCGGGTGGGGAATCCCCGCGCAGACGGCGGCGGAGGAGCCGTACCTGCGATGGCTGATCGCCGCCGGCACGCTGCTGGCGTGGGTGGCGTTCGACGGGGTGGCGCGAGCCGGCTGTTCGAACGAGGCGGTCGCGCTGCTGGCGCTGGTGGCGACTTGCGCCGGCGGGGTGATGATCTTCGCCCACTCCGGGAAGTTCCTGGACCTCGGCACGATGCTGGGGATGGCCCTGTTCGGCGTCGCCGTGGTCGGCACCGTGGCGAAGGCGGACGTGAGCGGGGCCATTCCGGCGGCGGTCGGCTTCCTGCCGGGGTTCGTCGCCAGCGGACGGTTCGCCACCACCAGTACGGTGCCCGTCGAGGCGTTCTGGCTGGCGGCACTGGCCCCGCTCGCGCTGTTGCCCTTCGCCGTTCCCGCCCTGACGTGGCGAAACGGCCGGCTGGCGCGGCTCGTCCGGCTGGTGCTCATCCTCGCGCCGCTCGCCGCCGCCTTGGTACTCGCCGACCGCCACGACCCGCTGAAATTCGGCGAAGCGTGGTGACAGTTCGTCCCGTCCGGTAGTTTGGCGAAGTTGTTCCGGCTCGCCCGAATGAGTCAGTTTCTCTCAACCTGCGCTGACCCGGCACCGCCCGACCGCCCCGCCGCCGCCATTTCGCCCGTCCCGTCCGCACCCGCCCGTCGATGAAAACGGGCGACAACTCCGGCGCGGTCAGGACGACCCCACCCGCGTTTCCACGGGTCACATTCAAGGAACGAACATGAACCGAATCCTCCTCTTGGCGGTGGCCGGCTGCGGGCTACTCGCCGGCACCGCCTCCGCCCAGCACCAGCACCCGCTGGCTCCGGCCCCGATGGGCATGACGACCGGCCCGGTGCAGGGGCAGGTGTCCGGCGACTGCGGCGGCGGTGCGGGGTGTGGCGAGGCCGTCACCAGTGCCCCGGCGACCGCCGGCTACGCCCGCCACGACTCCCGGTACGGCTGGAACCCGCTGTTCCGCAAGCTGGCGTTCTGGAAGCGGGACAACAGTTGCGGCACCTGCGGCGGCGGCCGGCTGTTCGGCCGGCTCCGCGGGCTGTGCAGTGGTGGCGGTTGCGGTGGGGCGGGCGGGTTCGGCGGCCAAGGCGGCCCGGCCTTCAACCCGTACCCGAACGGCGTGCCGGGTACGCTCGTGTTCCCGAACCACCACTTCACCCGCAGCCCGCGCGACTTCTTCAT
>JAYUFU010000469.1:0-3520 GCA_043738505.1 Fimbriiglobus sp.
GGGGGAACGACCCCCGCTCGCACGCTCGCGGCGACGAGAAACCCGCTCCCCAACCCCATAAGATACCCGCACGCCACCGCGCCGACGCACGCGCTTCGCATGGCTTCGCCTCCGGTTTTGCCCTGTGTGTCATTGACAGCCGCCCGCCCATCGGGGATTCTACACGCATGACCCGCCGCTCGCTCCTGCCGCTGCTCGCCCTGCTGCCCGCCCTCGTGCTGGTGGCTACCGCCGCCGACCCGAAGCCGGCCGACCCCGCCAAGCCGACCGTGGAGGTCAAGCCGCTGCCGCCCGACCCGGACGTGCCGGCCAAGGTGGACCTGCCGGCGAAGGACTTCACCGAGAAGCTCGAAGGCACCATCCTCGTGCCGTCCGACGAGGACGACAAGAAGATGGTCGAGATCCCGCTGAAGGCGACGCTGGAGATGGTGTACGTCCCCGGCGGCGAGTTCCTCATGGGCAGCCCGGACGGGGAAGCCGGCCGCGAGGACCACGAGGGGCCGCGGTTCAAGGTGGCGGTGCGGCCGTTCTGGATGGCCAAGGTGGAGACCACCTGGGACCAGTTCGACATCTGGTGGAAGAACGCCAGCCTGCCGAACCGCATCGAGGTGGAGCCGAAGAACTCGCAGGTGAAGGTCAAGCCGGACGCCATCACCCGGCCGACCAACCCGTATGTGGACGAGACGTACAAGCACGGGCGGCCGAACAAGCCCGCCATCTGCATGAGCCACCACTCGGCCATGATGTTCTGCCACTGGCTGCGGCTGACGACGAAGCGGCCGTACCGCCTGCCGACCGAAGCCGAGTGGGAGTACGCCTGCCGCGCGGGAAGCCGCGGCCCGTACAGCTTCGACGAGAAGACGGAGAAGCTGGACGACTACGCCTGGTACGCCAAGAACTCGCCGACGAGGACCAAGAAGGACGGCACCACGCACGACGTGGGCACCAAGAAGCCGAACACGTTCGGCCTGTTCGACATGCACGGCAACGTCTCCGAGTGGGTGCTGGACCAGTACGACCCGAAGTGGTACGCCAAGTTCTCGCTCGACAAGGCCACCCTGTGCCCGGTGAATCTGCCGACCGAGAAGAAGTGGAGCCACCCGGTTCGCGGCGGCAGTTGGAGCGACGAGGCGGACAAGCTCCGCAGCGCCTGCCGCATCCCGTCCGAGGCCGACTGGATGTCCGAAGACCCGCAGTTCCCGCGCAGCATCTGGTGGCTGACCGAGCGGGACACCATCGGCTTCCGCGTCTGCCTGCCGACCGACGAGTACCCGGAGTTGGTCGGGCTGAAGCCGCGGATGTTGAAGAAAGGGCAATGACGAATCCCCAGTCTTCGCCGCGACCGCGAGGGAGCGTGCGGACACCACCCCGCTCCCTCACGGTCGCGGCGAAGACAATCCTCTCTCCTGGAGCCTCTCTCATGGCGGACATCACTCGGCGGGACGTGCTGGCGGTCGGCGCGACGGCGGCCACCCTGGCGGCGGTCGGTCCGGTCCACGCGGCCGGCAACGACATCATCAAGGTCGGCCTCATCGGCTGCGGCGGCCGCGGCGGCGGTGCCATCGGCGACAGCCTGAAGGCCGACAAGAGCGTCGTCTTCCACGCCGCCGGGGACGTGTTCCTCGACCGCGCCAAGAGCGTCGTCGGCGGCCAGAAGGAAGAGTTCGGCGACCGCGTGGCCGTCGGCGAGCGAATCTTCGGCGGCCTGGACGCCTTCCAGAAGGTGATCGACTCCGGCGCGGACCTGATCATCCTGGCCACCCCGCCCGGCTTCCGCCCGACCCACCTGGAAGCGGCGGTGAAGGCCGGCAAGCACATCTTCTGCGAGAAGCCGGTAGCGGTGGACGCGGCCGGCATCCGCAAGGTGCTGGAGATCGCCAAGACCGCGAAGGAGAAGAAGCTGTCCATCGTGGCCGGCACCCAGCGGCGGCACCAGCACGGCTACCTCGAGACCATCAAGCGGATCCACGACGGGGCCATCGGCGACCCGGTCGCGCTCCGCTGCTCGTGGAACAACAACGGCATCTGGTTCAACCCCCGCCAGCCGGGCGACACCGACGTGGCGTACCAGATCAAGAACTGGTACCACTTCCTGTGGCTGTGCGGCGACCACATCGTCGAGCAGCACGTCCACAACCTGGACGTGTGCAACTGGGTCATGAAGGGGCACCCGGTCCGCGCCGTCGGCATCGGCGGCCGGGCCTTCCGCCCGCAGGGCGACCCGAACGTCGTCGGCCACATCTACGACCACTTCTCGGTCGAGTTCCAGTACGCCAACGGCACGCCGATGTACAGCTACTGCGCGCACCTGCCGAACATCGAGAACGACGTGTCCGAGCTGGTCATCGGCACGAAGGGCCAGTCGCAGGTGAACGCCTACCAGGTCAAGGGCGAGCGGGTCCACGGCAAGGATCCCATCAGCGCCTACGTCCAGGAACACAAGGACCTCATCCAGAGCATCAAGGACGGCAAGCCCTACGAGGAGCTGACGACCGTCGCCGAGAGCACCATGACGGCCATCCTCGGCCGCATGGCCGTCTACTCCGGCGAGGTGGTGACGTGGGACGACGCCCTGGCCTACGACCAGGACACCATGCCGAAGGACTTGACCCTCGACATGAAAATGCCGGTGTCCGGCACGCCGACCCCCGGCAAGTTCATCGTCGATCCCAAGAAGCGTCAGCCCAAGAAGAAGAAGTGAGCCGAGCGCGGCCGCGACACCGCCGGCGGTTCGGCGGCCGGAGACCCCACCCCCCGGCCCCCTTCCCGTTCCGGAGAGGGGGTGTTCAAGGGGACAGCGGGTTGGGGTTCTTGGCCTGGTGGCACCGGCTTCCAAGCCGGTGTCTGGACATCACCGGCTTGGAAGCCGGTGCCACCGGAGGAAGGCACACCAGAAACCTCCGCTTCCACCTTCACCGGGACCGAAAGGGTCGCCGGCGGGGTGAGGTCTTCCTTCTTTCGCCCCTCGGACTTGCCGCCCGACGATGTGCTGTCTTCCATCGACCCCAGACCGGACGACCAGCGCGTCTCGACTTCCGTGCCGGCGACCGGGGCCTTGTGCCGGATTCTCGTCTTCTCCAAGTCCACGATCATTTGCAGCGCCTGGAACGACTTCTCGTCGCGGCCGCTGGCCAGCCGGCGGCGCAGCTCGGCCACCGCTTCGGCGACGGTATCCTCCCAGTACTGTTTGCGGCCGGCGGGGTCGCGCGGCGGATCGGGCACGTCCGCCTCACACCGGAAGCGGTCGGCCAGCTCGGTGACGGGCGTAGTGGTGGCGGTGTTCACGGCGGCACTCCGGAACTTTAAAATGTACACTAGTAATTATGTGTTCCGTTTTTGGGTTTGTCAAATCAAAGTAGAGAGATTGTCAGAAATAGTTTGTTCATGTCTCCGGGCGCGGGTGCCGCCGAGCTGTCTTCGCACCGGAGGCGTGGCGGACTGTAGTGACCGTATTGGAAGTCAAGCGGGAACGGCGACATTCGAGTGTCGCCAGGTGGTTTTCTGGGCGACCGTGGCGTTG
>JAYUFU010000470.1:0-10584 GCA_043738505.1 Fimbriiglobus sp.
GCCCTTTCAGGGCCGGAGCCTTTTTCCCACCGCAACCCAGGCCTCACGGCCTGGGCTGGTAGAACCGGCCTTTCAGGCCGGAAGAAACTCCCCGCCCGAAGCTCGCAACACGGCATCCGACGGCGAGAGGTCGGGGAACGGTCACGTTTCAACCGCATTCGGTACGAGTGGCCGACGGCCGCGCGGTCGGCCGGCCGTCACTCCTTCTTCCGCGCCTTCGCGAGAACGGTGTCGAGCTTCACCGCCGCGCCGTCCCGCCGCTTGCTCTCCTCGGCCGCCTCCAGGAAGGCGAACAACTCGGTCGTCTCCTCGGCGCTCACCGGCGGCACCTTCGTCTTGAAGAACTTGACGATCTCGACGGCCGTCGCCTCGTACCCCATGTACTTGTCGGTCGTCGGCACCACCCCCTTCACCGGGACGCCGTGCCCGTAGATGCCGGCCGGCGACACGCCCGTCGTGCCGAACACCGTGGCGCTGTACTTCGGCGCGCCCTTGCGGATGCCCCGGTACGTCCCGACGCGGCCGTCCTTCCAGGTGCCCGTCACCACGTCGGCCACGTCGGTGCTGGTCCGCGTGACGGACACGCACCCCGGCCCCATGATCGCGTACAGCGTCTCCACGCCGTGGACGCCGTGCCAGAACAGGTCCGGGTGGTGCGGCTCGCGGGGGCACCCGCCGTACACGTCCGCGCCCAGCACGTCGCCCACCTCCGGGTGGTTCCGCATGCCCAGGAAGCCGGGGCTGAACCGGTGCTGCGAGCACGAGAAGAGCGGCGTCTTGTGCGCCTTCGCCAGCCGGAAGATTTCCACCGCGTCGGCGAGGGACGCGGCCAGCGGACGGCCGACGTACACCGGCTTGCCGGCCTTCAACACGGCCTTCAGTTGGTCCAGGTGCGCCCGCCCGTCCACGCTCATCACCAGCACCGCATCGACCTGCTTCAGCACTTCCTCCGGCGACTTCACGATCTCGACGCCGAGCTTCTTGATGCCGTCCGTCCACTTGGGCAGTTCGCGGACGCTCTCCTCGATGTCCGGGCTGCCGGCGGGGAACGCCGCCACCACCTTCAGGCCGGACAGGTTCGCGGCCGCCTTCGGGTGGTGGAACAGTTCGGTGAACGCGACCGCCTGGTAGTTGTCCAGGCCGATCACGCCGACCTTGATCACCGGGTCGGCGGCGGACGCGAGCGCCGCGCACAAGAAGAGCGGCAGGGCGAGGAGGGCGTGGGTCATGGTGGGTGGAAAGTTGAGGTAGGGCAGGAAGCTGACGGCAGCAATCGGGGAACTTTCGGGAAATCTTTCCACTTTGATTTGACAAACCCAAAAACGGAGCGCATGGAGTGGAGTAGGACCAGCGTGGGCGTTCTCGGCACGGGGTTCGGCCCACTCACCACGCCGGCGGCTCTTTGCGGACCAGCTCGTTCGCCACGTCGAGCGAATCCAGGGTGCCGGCGTCGGTCCAGTAGCCGTCGAGTTTGCTGCACCCCATGCGGCCCTGTTGCAGGTAGAAGTTGTTCACGTCGGTGATTTCCAGCTCGCCGCGCCGCGACGGCTTCAGCGTCTTGATGACCTCGAACACGTCCGGCGGGTAGACGTAGATGCCGATCACGGCGAAGTTCGACTTCGGGTCGGCCGGCTTCTCCTCGATGCCGATCACGCGGTCGCCGCTCAGTTCCGCCACCCCGTACCGGCCGGGGTCGTGGACCTCCTTCAACCCGATCCACGCCCAGTCCGGCTTCGCCTCGGCGTCGGCCAGCATGGGCGTCAGCGGCGCGCGGAAAATGTTGTCGCCGAGCAGCACGCACGCGCGGCTGCCGGTGCAGAACAGTTCGGCCAGCCCGAGCGCCTGGGCGATGCCGCCGGCCTCGTCCTGCACGCGGTATGTCAGGCGGCAGCCGTGGTCCTTGCCGGACCCGAGCAGTTCGACGAAGTCGCCCATGTGTTCGGTGCCGGACACGAGCAAGATGTCCGTCAGCCCCGCGCCGGTCAGCTTCTTGAGCGGGTGGTAGACCATCGGGTACGGGCCGACCGGCAGCAGGTGCTTGTTCGTCACCTTGGTCAGTTCGCCGAGGCGGGTGCCCTTGCCGCCGGCCAGAATGACGCCGCGAATCATGGGGAGGTTCCTCAACGAGCCGCGACCGCGAGGGAGCGTCGCTTCGGGTGGTGCGATTCGCTTGGTTATAGGGCGCGGGGCAGTCATGCCGAATCCGATTGAACTGTTGCCCTGTCTTGTTAGCCCGCCGCGCCAGCAAGGGGCGAACCGCCGGCAACACTTCGCACCGCCGAATTCGTCATCTCGTGGCGACCGTCCGACATTTCAGAATCCGGCGCGGCGGCGGCGTAAAATGGGTGCGTCCTCTGGTCCCCGACCGTTCGCCTCTCGGACCCACTCGCCATGACCGCCCGACTCGCGCCCCTCGTTCTGCTGCTGGTTCCCCTCACGGCGGGCGCGCAACCGGCCGCGATCCGGCTGGCCGAGAAGTTCGACGACCAAGCCCCGTACCGGGTCGAACTGAAGACGACCCTGGCGGGGAAACTGAGTGTCCCGGCGGCGGAGAAAGATAAGCCGGCCGAGGAGGTGGCGGTGGTCGGGAGTAGCCGATTCGTCTACGACGAACGCCCCCTGCCCCTCGACGACAAGTCGGCGCGGGCGATCCGCGGCTACCGCACCGTGGAGGTGAACCGCACCGTCGGCGACCGCGAGCAGAAGGCCGAAATCCGCGACGCCGTCCGCCGCATGGTGGTGCTGCGATCCGAAAAGGGCAAGAAGGCCCCGTTCTCGCCGGACGGCCCGCTGACGCTGAACGAAATCGATGTCGTTCGCAACGACATCTTCTCGGTGGTGCTGGTGCCGGGGCTGTTGCCCGCCAACGCCGTGAAGCCGGGCGACAAGTGGGCGGCCACGGCCGCCGCCGTGACCGACCTCACCGACCTCGACGCCATCGACGAGGGCGGGCTGACGGTCGAGTTCGTGTCGGTGGTGAAAATCGACAACCGGCGGCACGCGAAGTTGAGCGTTTCTGGGACCGTGCGGGGGCAGAACGACGACGGCCCGACCCGGCAAAAGCTCGACGGCACGGCGTACTTCGACTTGGAGGCCGAGCGGCTGAGCTACCTGAAGCTGTCCGGCACGCACGAACTCATTGGCAAGGACGGCAAGGTGGCGGGGCGGCTGGAAGGCACGTTCGTGATGACCCGGCAGGCGTCGCCGAAGTTCACCGACCTGACCGCCGACGCGCTGAAGGGGTTGGACCTGACGCCGACGGCGGACAACTCGCTGCTGCTGTACACGAACCCCGACCTGGGCGTGAAGTTCCTCTACCCGCGCCGCTGGCGGTTGGGTCTGGTGCGCGGCCGGCAGATCGCGCTGGAGGAGCCGGCCGGCGGCGGCATCCTCTTGACCGTCGAGCCGATCACGCGGTTGCCCACGGCCGACCAGTATTTGAAGGAAGTCCGCGCGTCGTTCGCCAAGGAGAAGACCGCCGCGACCCTGACCGACGGGCCGAAGCGGGTGGCGGACGCGCCGGTTCGCGTGGACCGATTCGGGTTCGACGCCGAGGTGAACAAGGCGGCGGTGCGGCTGGAGTACGGCCTTGCCGCCACCGCCGACGGCGGGGTGCTGCTGGCCGCGAAGCTGCCGGCCGGCGACAAGGCGATCCGGGCGGACGTGGACCGGGTGCTGAAAGGGCTGACGGTGACTAAGAAGATCGAGGGGAAGTGACGTTCACGGAGTCCGGATATGGCTCGGCCACGATTCGCGGTGCAGCACTTCATGGTGTGCCCTGGGGTGGAAATCCAGACCGCCGCCATCGAAAACCCGCACACGTTGCGCGACGTCAACTACACCTTTGAAATCCCGGCAGAGCGGGAGTGGCCTGTGCGATTGGACGACCTGTGGGTCTACGCTCGCTTCTTCAACGGCGTCGGACCGCGTGAGTTCTCGGTGCAGGTTCACTGGCTGGACGCGAGGCCGAAGGCCGTCGAGGTTTGCGAGTTCCTGAACATCAACGTGATGTTCCCCGTCGGATACAGTGTCATCAGCCGTGCTTGGCGGTTCGACAGCATTCGGTTTCCCGGTCCCGGTCGATACCTGTTCCGGTTGCGAGATGGCGTCAGCCGGCGCGTGCTGGCTCGCGAGTTCATCCAACTCAGGAAACTGCTATGAAACGGAAGAAACGTCGTCTGGCGATTCCCGCGCCGGGTCTGTCATCCTTCGGCATGGAGGAACTCGGCGAGCCGGTGTACAAGGTGCGGCTGCTGGCGGGTGGGGGCGTGGCGAAGCTGAACCCCGGTGACAATCCGTACCCCATTGAAGTGCATGACCTCGGCGAGCCGACGTACCCCGCCCCGAAGCCGCCGGCCGAGCCGCTGCCCCCCGCATGAGGAACCGCCGACGTGCCGAAACTTCGCATCCTGATGGTGGCGTCCGAGGTGGTCGGGTTCGCCAAGACGGGCGGGCTGGCGGATGTCGCCGGGTCGCTGCCGCGCGCCCTCGCCGAGCGCGGGCACTCGGTCGCCGTGGTCATGCCCTTCTACCGGTCGGTCAAATTCGGCAAGATCGTGCCGGAGCCGCTGCCGCAGGTCATCACCGTCCCCGTCGGGTCGCGGACGCTGGCGTGCAAGCTGTTCCGCGCGACGCTGCCGAACTCCGCCGTGCCGATCTACTTCATCGACGCGCCGGAGTACTTCGACACCGACGATGCGTACCACGGCCGCGGGCTGTACCAGCAGACCATGCCCGGCGGATACAAGGCCGACTACCCGAACAACGCCGAGCGGTTCACCTTCTTCAGTCGGGCCGCGCTGGAGACGGCGTCGGCCGTCGGGTTCGCGCCGCACATCGTCCACGCCAACGACTGGCAGACCGGGCTGGTGCCGGTCTACTTGAACGAGGTGTTCCGCGAGCGGCCGGAGTTCGCCCGCACGCGGAGCGTGTACACCATCCACAACATCGCCTACCAGGGCATGTTCGGCGCGGACGTGATGCGGCTGACGAACCTGCCCGGCTGGCTGTTCAACCACAGCCAGCTCGAGTTCCACGGCCAGTTCAACTTCCTGAAGTCGGGCATCGTGTTCGCCGACGCGGTGAATACCGTCAGCCCGACCTACGCCCGCGAAATCCAGACGGCCGCCTACGGCTGCGGCATGGAAGGGCTGTTGCAGCAGTATCAGTCCAAGCTGAGCGGCATCTGTAACGGCGTGGACTACGGCGTGTGGGATCCGTCCATCGATCCGCATATCCCGGAGCGGTACGACGCCGAGACGGTGTTCGAGCGGAAGCCGATCAGCAAGGCCGAACTGCAACGGCGGTTCCACCTGCCGGTGGACAGCGCCGCGCCGGTGCTGGGGCTGGTGGCGCGGCTGGTCAGCCAGAAGGGGGTCGATCTGGTGCTGAGCGCCGCCCCCGGCTTCCTCGACATGGGCTGCCAGCTGGTGTTCCTGGGCGACGGCGACCGCGAGTACCACGACCAGTTGCAGGAGTTCCGCACCAAGCACCCGGACCAGGTGGGCGTCTACCTCGGCTTCCACGAGCCGCTGGCCCACCTGGTGGAGGCCGGCAGCGACCTGTTCCTGATGCCGAGCCGGTACGAACCGAGCGGGCTGAACCAGCTTTATTCGATGAAGTACGGCACGCCGCCGGTGGTGCGGGCGACGGGCGGGCTGGCCGACACGGTGGTGAACGCCACCGCCGAGAACATCGCCGGCTGCCGGGGCACCGGGTTCAGCTTCGGCGAGTACACCGGGCACGCCCTGTTCGAGACGGTGAAGTGGGCGCTGAAATTGTACCGCGAGCAGCCGGCCGACTTCCGCTCGGTCGTCCGCACGGCGATGGCGCAGGACTGGGGCTGGCACCGCAGCGCCGGCGAGTACGAGGCGCTGTACCGCCGGCTGGTGGGGTGAAGATTCCGAAGGTACTCCGCACTCGCCGAGTGCGGTCTTCGCCAAACGCTCAGGAGGTGCGAGGATGGTCGCAATCGCCACCGCGCAAATGACCGCCGAGGAGTTCTACATCTGGGCCGAACTGCCCGAGAACGCCGGCGCGCGGTACGAACTCGAAAACGGAGTGCCCGTCGAGATGCCGAATCCCACGAACTTGCACGCCGTCATCTGCTGGCTGGTGTCTCAGATCATTAGCCCCTATTTCCTCGCGCGGGGAGGGTTCGTCGCCACGAACGACGGCGGGCTGTTGATCCGCCGGCGACCGGACACCGTTCGCGGCCCGGATGTCGCGGCGTTCCCCACCCGTCCGGCGTTCAAAGATCTGCCACGGGGCCCCGCGACGGAAGTACCGTCGCTCGTCGTCGAGGTGCTGTCGCCATCGGACCGGCCCCACCGGACGACTCGCCGCGTCAAGGACTACCTCCGGCGCGGCATCCCGGTCGTCTGGACGCTCGAGCCGGATGACTGCACCGTCGAGATCCATACCCGCACCGGTGCGGTTCTGCTGGAAGCCACGGACGAACTCGTCGGCGACCCGGAGTTGCCCGGCTTCCGCTGCCCGGTGGCCGCGTTCTTCTCCTGGCCGGACGCCCCGCCCACGCCGGCCGCGCCGTGATCGGCGTCACACGTTCCACGTCTCCGGCGGCTTCCGCCTCTTCTTCCGGCGGACGGGCGGTTGGGCCGCCGTCACCACGACCGGGGCCTTGGACCGCGGCGTCGCGGGGGCCGGTTCGCTCTCGTCCTCGTCGGCGAGCGTGTCCAGGATGAGCCGGTCCTTGCTCGCCAGCGCCGGCAACGCCTCGTCGGGCACCTCGCCGTCGGCCGGGGTCAGCGGCAGGTCGTCGAGTTCCTCCCCCGCCTCCGGCCCGCGATCCGACCGCGCCGACGTTTCGCCCTTCGTCTTGAGCATCAGCTTCAGCGGCACCTCGGAGTAGCCGAACCCGTCGCGGATGGACTTCGTCAGGTAGCGGACGTAGGGTTCGTCGAACAGGTCGGGCGCGTTCGTCACCATCACCACCGTCGGCGGGTGGGTGGCCACCTGCGCGGCGTAGTACAGCTTCGGCACGCGGTTGAGCCGCACCGGCGGGCCGTTCGCCAGCATCGCCTGCTTGAGCAGCCGGTTCAGCTCGCCCGTCGTCGCCCGCATCCCGGACTGCTTCTGCAGCTCCTGGCACAGGTTCAGCAGCCGGAACACGTTCCGCCCGTTCTTCGCGGTGATGAACGCGATGGGCACGTAGTCCAGCATCGGGAACATCTTCCGCAGGTAGTCCGACCACTTCTGCGTCGGCATCATGTCGCTGGCCAGGTCCCACTTGTTGACGACGAACACGGCCGGCTTGTGGTGCTCCAGGATGTACTCGGCGAGCTGCTTGTCCACCCGGCTGACCTTCATCCGCGGGTCGAAGAAGTGCAGCACCACGTCCGCCCGGCGGATGCTCCGCTCGGCCCGGTGCAGGCCGTAGAACTCGATGCTGTTGGCGATGCTCTTCCGCTTCCGCACGCCGGCCGTGTCGATGGCCAGGAACGTCTTGCCGTCCCGCTCGAACCGCACGTCGATGCTGTCGCGGGTGGTGCCCGGAACCTCCGACACGATCACCCGGTCGGCCTCGGCCAGGCTGTTGATGAACGTGCTCTTGCCGACGTTCCGCCGGCCGACGATGGCGACCTTCAGGTCGGTGGCGTGCGGGGCGACCGTCGGCGCGTCGGCCGGCAGCTTCTCGAAGATGGCCTGCACCAGGTCGTCCTTGCCCCGCCCGCTGTTCGCGCTGACCAGCAGCGGCGGGCCGTACCCCAGGCGGTACAGGTCGCCGGCGTCGTACTCGAGGGAGTGCTCGTCGGCCTTGTTCGCCACGAAGATGACCGGCTTGCCGAGCACCCGCAGCCGCTCGGCGACGATCTGGTCGAGCGGCGTCACGCCGTCGCGGACGCTGACCAGGAAGACCACCACCGCCGCCTGCTCGATGGCGACGCGGATCTGGTGTTCCACCTCCTCGGTCAGGTCGTCGTGGTCCACGATGCCCATCCCGCCCGTGTCCATCAGGTCGAAGTACCGGTCGGAGATTTCGAGGGTGGTGGTGATGCGGTCGCGGGTGACGCCGGCGGTCGGCTCGACGATGCTGATCCGCCGCCCGGCGAGCAGGTTGAACAGGGACGACTTGCCGACGTTCGGCCGGCCGACGATGGCGACGACGGGGAGTTTCATGGCGGTGCCAAACCGGGTGCGCGGGAGCTAATCCGGTATTGTAGCGGGAATGCCACTCACCACAGGACGAATCCGCCATCGACGACCAGCGTGGCACCGGTGATGTAGCTGGCCGCGTCGGAGGCGAGGAAGACGGCGGCGGGGGCCAGCTCCTCCGGTTCGCCCAGCCGCCCCATCGGGATGTGGTCGAGGAACAGCTCTTCGAACTCCGGCTTCGCGCCGAACCACCGCTTGTTCGGGTCGGTGGCGAACACGCCCGGCGCGAGGGCGTTCACCCGCACCCCGCGATCCGCCCAGTCCGCTGCGAGGCTGCGCGTCAGGGCCGATAAAGCCGCCTTCGCCGTCTCGTAGTGCCGGCCGCGAATCCCCTTGATGGCGATCGGGCCGGCGATGCTCGTGATGTTGAGGACGCTCCCCCGGCGGCGGTCGAGCATCGGCTTGCCCAGCTTCTGACAGCAGACCAAGGCTGAAGTCAGGTTCAGGTCGATCATCGCCTGCCAGTCGGCGAGCGGGGTGTCCTCGACGGCCACGTCCGTCCGCCGCCCGCCGACGTTGTTCACCAGGATGTCGATGTCGCGGCCGAGTGACAACGCGGTGTCACAAGCGGCGGCGGCCCCGTCGGGGGTACTCACGTCGGCCACGATGGTGTGAACCCGGCGGCCGAGCGGGGCGAGGTCGGTGACGGCTGCGGCGAGCGAATCGGCGTCGCGGCCGACGAGGATCAGGTCGGCCCCGGCCTCGGCGAACGCCCGCGCGACGGCCCCGCCCAGCCCCCGGCTGCCGCCGGTGATGAAGGCCGTGCGGCCGGTCAATTTGAAGCGCTCCAGGACGCTCATGGGAACTCGCGGTGTTGGGAACTTGGAGGAATGATACCATAGGGCAGATGGGTTTCGCGCCTTGGGTGTCTTCTTCCGGAGGCCGTGCGATGATGATCGAACTGAAGGAATTGCCGACCCGGTGGGCCGAGTTGGAGCGGCAACTCCACGCCGGCGTTGGCGTGACGCTGACTTCCGCCGGAGCGACCGTCGGCACGGTCATCCCGCAACCGTCCGTGCCCGTCCGCCCGCCGCGAAAGTCGAACCTCCATCCTGGAGCGTTCCAGCCGACGCCGGACTTCGACGACCCCCTCCCGGACGAATTCTGGCTCGGAGGCAACCCGTGATCGGCCTCCTCGACACCCACACCCTCATGTGGTGGGACAGCGACGACACGAAGTTGTCCCCGACCGCCAAGGCGTTCATCGAAGACCCCGGCAACGTAATCCTGATCAGCGTCGTGAGCGTTTGGGAAATCGTGATCAAAAGTCAGCTCGGCAAATTGCCGATGTCGAAGCCGTTGGATCACCTCATCGCCGATCAGTTGGCGAACGGCCTCCAACTGTTACCCGTGACGCTCGATCACGTCTTCGCCGTTCGGCCGTTGCCCTCGCCGCACAAGGATCCGTTCGACCGCCTCCTGGTGGCGCAGGCGATTGCCGAACGGGCGGTGCTGGTGTCGGCCGATCCGGTATTCGCCGGTTACCCAGTCACAGTAGTTTGGTAACTCACGCTTCGCGCTTCGCCTTGCACGGCGGTATTGTCCCCGGTATACCCCACCCTCCACTGGGGGCACACCGTGACCGACAATCGACCCGAGAGCGGCCGCACCGACCGCCGCAACGCCGACTCCCTGCTGATGGTCGAGAGCCTCCGGTCGGCCGACGCCGCCGGCCGCGCCACCGACGAACCGCCGCCGGCGAAGGCGAAGAAGTCGGACGAGGAGAGCATCTCCTTGTTCTGGCGGGTGTTCGGCGGCACCATCGTCAGCATCGCCGCGCTCGTCTTCATCACCCTTTACAACAACCTGTCCGGCGGCATCGCCGAACTCCGCAGCGAGGTGGCGCGGGTGAACGAGGCGAAGGGCGAGTTCGCCAAGAAGGACGACGTGAACGCCGTCCGCGTCCAGGCCACCACGCACGCCGGATACCGGGCCGAGATCGACAGCCTCAAGGAGCGGGCGTCGAAGTACCGGCTCGAGCTGGAGGACGCCAAGAAGGCCCTGACGGTCAGCATCGACGGGATGAGGAAGGACGTGGCGGCGGTGGAGCTGCTGAAGGAGCGGCTGGCGGCGGTGACGGCCGACCTGAAAGCGGCCCGCGACGACGCGGTGAAGGTCCGCGCGGACGTGGACAAGAACCAGGCGGCCGACAACGAGCGGCGGGACCGGCGGGACGTGCAGATGAAGCAGTTGGACGAGACGCTGAAGGAGATGGCGAAGACGGTGCAGGAGACCCGCGAGAAGCTGGCCCGCCTGGAGGGGCAGCAGTCGCCGGCGAAGCCGGCCGAGGTGGGGCCGCCGAAACCGGTTCGCCCGAAGACCGCGACCCCCATCCCCGGCGACCGCAACTGATGTCGGGATGGGCGAACCGCTTGAGGGGGTTGACCCGTGTTCGCGCGGCGGGCGAAC
>JAYUFU010000471.1:0-10582 GCA_043738505.1 Fimbriiglobus sp.
CGCGAGACCGGGACGCCAATCGGGCTGTGGGATGTGAAATCGCTCTGCTGGGAGGCTTGAGTTGTGGAGGCTGGGGACCGGTCGCAAGCTGCCGGCGACGACAACCACCCTCGTCGTCGCCGGCAGCTTGCGACCGGCCCCCAGCCTCCACAACTCAAGCCTCCCAGCAGAGCGATTTCACATCCCACAGCCCGATTGGCGTCCCGGTCTCGCGGGGGTACGGAAACATTCCGAAAAAATGCCCCACCGCAACCCACGACCTGTACGGATGTTGCAAAGTGTTTGGATAAAAATACACTGTGGACATTTGACAAACCCAAAAACGGAGCGCATAGTTACTTTCAAGAACTGGGGTCTCCGTTAAAACCACCTCAAATCGATCGCAGCGGGTCTTGGTCGGCCTTGCTGGCGGAGACGGTCGCGGCGGGGAATGCCTCGGCCAACTTCGTCGCCAGCTCCTCCACTGCCGGGCGTTCGGTGGCGTAGTGGCCGGGCAGCACCAGCGCGATGCCGGCTGCTTCCGCCGCCAAACAGTCGTGGAACCGCACCTCGCCGGTGACGAACGCATCGGCCTTCCGGCGGATGGCGTCGGTCAGGAATTCGCCGGCCGCGCCGCACGCCACGGCCACGGTGCGGATCGGCTTGTCGGGTGCGCCGACCACCTGCACCGTCGAAGCCCGACAGGCGGTCTTCACCGCGCCCGCGAACGCATCCAGTCCGACCGCAGCCGGCAGCGTGCCTATCCGCCCCTCGCCGCCGATCCGCTTCGCCCGCAGCGGGTACACGTCGAACGCCGGCTCCTCGTAGCTGTGGACGGCTCGCATCGCGGCGACGACGGCCTCGACGAGCAGCTCCGGCACCACGACTTCCAGCCGCCACTCGGCCACGTCTTCGCGCCGGCCTTTCTGCCCGACGACCGGGTTCGTGGCCTCGGTCCCGAAGAACGTACCGGACCCGGACAGCCGAAAACTACACTGCTCGTACTGGCCGATGACCCCGCCGCCGGCCGCGAAGACCGCATCCGACACCTTCGCCAGGTCCGAATCCGGCACGAAGACGACGAGCTTGCACTCCTTCGTGGAATCCTTCCACCGCAACGGCGAAACGCCGGTCAGCCCGAACGCGGTGGCGAGCGCGTCGTTGATCCCACCGGCGCAGTTGTCGAACGACGTGTGCGGCGAGTAGACGGCGATCCCGGCCTCGATGAGCGGCAACAGAAGCCGGCCGTCGGGCGTGTGGCTGGTCAGCTTCTTGACGGCCTTGAAGAGGATCGGATGGTGCGTGACAATCAGTTGCACCCCGGCGTCCACCGCCTCCGCGACGACAGACTGGGTGACGGTCAGGCAAGTCAGAATGCGCGGGGCGGTGACGGCCGCGTTGCCGAGGAGCAGGCCGGTGTTGTCCCAGTCGGCGGCCAGCGCGGGCGGGGCGAAGCGGTCCAGCCAGCGGGCGATTTCGCCGACGGTCGGCGTCCGGTCGGACGGGGGCGGGGCGGCGACATCCGGCATTTTTCAACCCCTTGGTGTAAGTCGGCGCGGGTCGGAGGTGTTATTATCGCAGGAATCGTTCCGTCCCACAGGTGCCTCATGCGCATAACGGTTTCGCTCGCACTGCTGTTCGCCGGGGTCGGGGTGGCGTCCGCCGCCGACGCGCCGGTCACTCACGAAGTCACAGTCCTCTCCGACATCAAGTACCGCACCGACGCCGACGCGGTCAAGGATCGGAACGTCCTCGACGTGTACGTGCCGAAGGGGGCGAAGGGCTACCCGGTGCTGTTCCTCGTCCACGGCGGCACCTGGCAGCACGGCAGCAAGGACTTCTTCAAGCTGGTCGGCACGGCGTTCGCCAAGCGGGGCATCGGGGTGGTCTGCCCGAACTACCGGCTGTCGCCCAAGGTGAAGCACCCGGCCCACGTCGAGGACGTGGCCAAGGCGTTCGCCTGGACGGTGGACACCATCGCCGCGCACGGCGGCGACCCGACGAAGATCGTGGTGGCCGGGCACTCGGCCGGCGGGCACCTGGTCGGCCTGCTGGCCACCGACGAAAGTTATCTGAAGGCCGAGAAGCGGTCGATCTCGGACATCAAAGGGGTGATCGGCGTCAGCGGCGTGTACAGCATCCCGCCGATCCTGTTCGACGCCATCTTCGGGTCGGACGCGAAGGCGTGCGAGAAGGCGTCGCCGATTCGGCACGTCCACGACAAGTGTCCGCCGTGCGTGCTGATCTACGGCGACAAGGACTTGCCGTTCCTGGACGCGATGGCCAAGGACCTGGGCAAGAAGTGGACGGGCCTGAAGTGCGACGCCGAGGTGTGCGAGATCAAGAACCGCAACCACATCAACGTCATGTACGACGCCAGCAAGCCGACCGACGCCGTGTTCGAGAAGATGGAGCAGGCCGTCCGCAAGTGGACGAAGTGACAATGGGCGGTCACTCCGGCGGCGCGAGCGAGCCGACGATCTGCACCAGCCGCTTCTCCCACGACTTCCGCTGGCGGAGGACCGAGTACCCGACGGCGACGACGAGCTGCTTCCCCGCGTCGAGCGTGGCGACGGCGACGAACTTCCGCGAGTCGGCGTTGCCGTTCGCGTACCGGACCTCGTACCGGGTGACGGCGGCGGTCGGCTGCGGCGGCCCGGCCGGCGGGTCGTCCCCCTGGTACTCGTCCGCCAGCTCCGTCACTTGCGGCGGGTTGTCGGGCAGGTCGAAGAGCGTCTTCGTCAGGTACGCGGCGGCGGCGGCCTTCGGGTCGCCACCCTTGTCCAGCACCAGCACGAGGACGGTGGCCGGGTCCGGCGAAACCCCGCCGCCGGCGAGCGGGATCGTCCCCCTCAGCAGCAAGTCGGCCTTCTCGTCCTGGGAGCCGGGGTCGCCCAGTTCCCGCCACAGGCTTTCCGTCGCGGTGATTGCGTAGCTGCCCCGTTTGCTGCGGAACACCTTGCGGAAGCCGACCGGATCGCCCTTCGCGGCCGTGGCGACGAGGCGGACGGCGGCGCGGAAATCGACGAACGCCTGGGCCACGTCGCCGACCTTCTTCTCCGGGGCGAACGAGTAGACGAAGTACGCCGTCTTCTGGAAGCCGGCCGCGTACACCTCGCCCTTCACCTCCTCGCCGGAGTTCATCAGCGACTCGTAAGTGTACCGCCGGCCCGCCGCGCCGCCGAGGGTGGCCGGCTCCTCGTCCAGCCGGCCCTTCAACTCGCCGGTCGATTCCAGGACGGCCCGCACCATCTCCGTCAACTCGGCCGCCGTGGGGGTGTAGGCCATCGGCTTGGCATCGACGACGATCCACCCGGCCGGCTCCTGGCTCCGCAAGGCGACGACGGTCGCCTTGAACTTGACCTTCAGCGCGTCGTCCGCCACCCAGTTCTCCCCCGGCGGCGTGTAGGCGAGGTGGAAGCGGTCCAGCACCACCTCCGCCGACCGCCGGGCGGTCTCCTCGCGGTTCGGGGTCCGCGATTTCCAGTACAGGATGCCGGCGATGGCCCCGCACACCGCCAGCACGCCGATCACCGAGAAGGCGATCAGCTTGCCCGCGCCCGAACCGGCCTTCGGGTGGTGTGCGGGTTCGCCGGCCGGCTCCTCCGCCTCCCGGCGGCGGCGGCGCGGCATGGGCCTCTCCTCGGTCGGCACGTCGTCCAGGTTCGACCGCTCTTCCATCAGTCCCAAATCATCGACGGGCGAAGCCGGCGGCGCGGCGGACCCGAACAGCGGCGGCGACGGCGGGGGCGGCGGGGCGAGGGTGAACCGCAGCCCGCACCGGGGGCAGGCGATGACCGCGCCCGACGGCACCTGCGACGGGTCGAACAGGAACGGGCACGACGGGTTCGGGCACTTGGCGGGAGTCATGGGGTGCGTCCGCATGGCGATTCGGTGTGCCGATTATACCTCGGAATCGTCGTCTTCGTCGTCCTCCTCGTCCTCCACCAGGTATTCCAGCGGGTCGGCCGAGCGGGGGTCGGCGACCCGCACGCTGGTGCGTCCGTCGAGGACTTCCTCCAGCGCCGAGCGGATGGCCTCGGCCCGCCAGCCGGCGGCGAACGGCGAGTCGTCCGGCAGGCCGTTGCCCGGCAGCCGCGCCCGCACCAGATCCTTTAAGTCCTGCTGCGAGCAGACCAGCGACGGGGCCAGCTTGCGGTGTTCGCACAGGTCTGCCAGCACCACCGACAGCAGGGACGACAGCGTGCCCACCTGCGGCGGGTCGATCTCGCTGACGACCCGCTCCGGGCACTGCGCCGGGAGCAACTCGGCGGCGGCGCGGACGGCGGCGACGATGCCGGCCATGTCGAACCGGGGCATCCCCCGCAGGTGCTGCAACTCGTCGGTGTTCTTCGCCCCCCGGCGGGCCACTTCCACCAGGATGTCGTCCCGCATGACCGACCGGGCCGGCCGGTTCTGCCGCTCGGCCACGGCTTCCCGCCAGCCGAACACCGCCCGCACCACGGCCAGTTCGCGGCGGTTGAGCGCGCCGCTGCCCTTCAGTTTCCGCCACCGCTCGACCGTCACCTCGTCGCCGGTGGCGCGGCGGACGAACGCGGCGAACTCCTCGGCCGCCCACGGCAGTCGGTTCAGCTTCGTCAGGCGCGCGGTCAGCTTGGCGTGGATGGGGAGAAGGTAGCGCACGTCGTCGTAGGCGTAGCGGATTTGCGACGCCGACAGCGGCCGCCGCCGCCAGTCCGTCAGGGTGTCGCCCTTGGTCAGCCGCACGCCGAGGATTTCCTGCACGGCCCCGGCGTACCCGATGGGGTAGGTCATGCCGACCAGCCCGGCGGCGATCTGCACGTCGAACAGGCTGGCCGGCGGGCGACCGGAGGCGAACCGGCACATCCGCACCTCCTCGCGGCCGGCGTGCGCGACGATCACCCGGTTCGGGTCGTGCATGAGCGCCCAGAACTCGTCCAGCGGCCCGCAGGTGTACGGGTCGATGAGCATCAGCCGGTCGGCCGTGGACACCTGGATCAGGCACAGTTCGGGGCGGTACGAGTCCTCGCCGACGAATTCGGTGTCGAACCCGAACGCGGCCGCGTCCCGGAGGTGGGCGACGGCATCGACGAGGCCGTACTCATCCGCGACCGACACTTCGGGCAGCGGGAGGGGGCGGAACGGGCGGCGGGGCATGACGACCGGGGCGAGTCAGGGCGAGGGAGTACGGTATTCCCACAATGTATACTCCACATAACGCTCGCCGCGAACGGTTAGCGAAATATCGTCCAACCGAACCGGCGGCGGGAACCGGCGGGAAACTTCCTCCGGCAGCGGAAACTCGCCGAACCAGCACCACACCGGGTGCGCGTCCGGCGGGTCCGGCGTCTGGGTGAAATGGCTCGGCCGCGACACGCCGTCGAGCTGCCGCGCGTCCACCCCGTGGAACCGCAACGCCGCCGTTAATTGGTAGGTGGGCACGAACACCGGCCACGCGCCGACGGCCGCCTTCACCCGCCGGCACTGGTCCTGGCGTTCCCACAGGCGGCGGATGCGGTCGTGCTTCGTCGGCAGGAACGGCAAGGGGTAAACGAGGTGAACGGCGACAGCTGCCACGGCCAGCGCCGGGATGGCGAACGCCGCCCGCGTCAGCCACCGCCACACTTCCGATTTTCCGCACCGATCCCACCAGACGCCGGCCAGCGGCCAGAAGCCGAGGTACGCGGCGAGCGCCCAGTTCCCTTCCAGCGGCCCGCGCGTGGCCTTCACCAGGAAGAACACCAGCGGCAGCGCGAACAGGCAGACGCACACCCGCAGCCGGGGGTCGGCGGTCAGTCCCTTCCAGTGCCGGAACACCCACGGCAGCAGCACCAGCGGCAGCGTTCCGACGAGCAGGATTTGCACGCCGACGAACTCGGCCAGCGGTTTCAGCCCCGGCTCGTCGTCGGCCATGGCGTGGCCCCACTGGTACAGCAGCGGGACGAAATCGTGCCGGATATTGTGGATCAAGATCGGCGACGCGACCGCCAGCGATACGACGCCGTGCAGCACGAACCCCGGCAGCCACGCGCGAACGCGAGAGCGGCCGAGGAGCAGGAACGACACGAACCCGCACACCCCGGCGAGGCCCATCGTGTACTTGCCGAGGACGCCACAGCCCAACAAGAAACCACCAGCAATCCAGAGCAGCCACCGACTCTTCGCGGCGACTTCGGGAGCCGCACCCGGCCCGGCTCCCGAAGTCGCAGCGAAAAGGGTTCGATGCACCCCAACCAGCCACCGCATGTACGCCGCCCAGAAGAACAGCAGCGGGGTGTCGGGCGTCATCAGCACCGCGCCGAAGGTGAACGGCGGTGTGACGAGCGCGGCCAGCAGCACGGCTTTCGGCCGCGTCAGGCTCAGCAGGATGGCGAACGCGCCGGCCAGCGCCGCGCACGCCGGCAGGCGGATTGCCAGCACCGTATCGCCGAACAGCTCCGTACTCGCGCGGATCAGCACCGCCGTCATCGCCGGGTGGTCGTAGTAGCTCCACTGGAGTTCCTTGGACCAGCACCAGTAATACAGCTCGTCGTCGAGCGGCGGCAGCCACGCCGCCAGCCCGACGTAGCCGGCGAACACCGCCAGAACGACACCGATTTCGCGCCACCCCACGCCGCACCCTCCGTGGAACAGCACGGTTGTACCCGATGCCATTCCCCGGCGGCTAGGCGGATTGCTATCCTGATAGGACACACCCCGTGTGGGAGCCGCCATGCTCGACGAGTTCCTCGGCCAGAAGGTGGTCATCGACTTCCGCGGCGAGTACGTCGGCCTCGGCACCCTGAAAGGGATCGACGACCACTACTTGGATCTGCGGAACGCCGACTTCCACGACCTGCGCGACACCCACACCAGCCGCGAGAACTACGTCGCGGCGGCCGTCGCCACCGGCATCAAGCGGAACCGCAAGCGACTGATCGTGTCGCGGGCCGAAGTGGTGGCCGTATCATTGCTGGACGACGTGGTGGACGAGTAGCCCCCAGGATGGAGTCTCGGATGTCCCACTCCCTCGCCGAACTTTGCCTGTCGATTGCCCGCCGCGCGAAAGCCGCGTCGGTGGAACTCGCCACGGTTTCCACCGCCCACAAGAACGCCTGGCTCTTGGCGTCCGCCGATGCACTGCTGACGAACCAAGCCGCCATCCTCGCCGTGAACGAGCGGGATGTCCTTGCCGCACCGGGGTTCGGGCTGAACGCCGCCAGTATCGACCGCCTGACGCTCACCCCGGCCCGCCTCCGCGCCGCTGCTGATGGCCTTCGCCAAGTGGCCGCACTGCCCGACCCCGTGGGCGAGGTCCGCGAGGGCGGCACGCGACCGAACGGGTTGCAGGTGCTGAAGGTCGGCGCGCCGCTCGGCGTCATCTTCTTCCTCTACGAATCCCGGCCGAACGTGACCGTGGACGCCGCCGGGCTGTGCGTCAAGAGCGGCAACGCCGTCATCCTGCGCGGGGGCAAGGAAGTGGCGCACACGAACGCCATCCTGGCCGAACTGCTCCGGGACGAACTGCCCAATTACGGCCTGCCCCCCGACGCCGTGCAAGCCGTGCCGACCGCCGACCGCGACGCCGTCGGGCACCTGCTGAAGCTGAACGACTTCATCGACCTGACGATCCCGCGCGGCGGCGAGAGCCTCATCCGCCGGGTGACGGCCGAAGCCACGATGCCCGTGCTGAAACACTATCAGGGGAACTGCCACGTCTATGTGGACGCCGCCGCCGACCTGGACATGGCCGTGCGGATCATCGTGAACGCCAAGTGCCAGCGGCCGGGGACGTGCAACGCCGCCGAGAGCGTGCTGGTTCACGCCGCCGTCGCCGAGGCGTTCCTGCCGAAGCTGGGGGACGCTTTGGCCGAGGTCGGGGTGGAGATTCGCGGTTGTTCGGAGACGTGCCGGCGAATACCCGCCGCCAAGACCGCGACGGACGCGGACTTCGCCGCCGAGTTTTTGGACTTGATCCTGTCCGTGGCCGTGGTATCGGATGCCGCTGCGGCGGTGTTGCACATCGCCCGGTACGGGTCGAAGCACACCGAAGCCATCGTCACCCGCGACCTCGCCGCGGCGCGGCGGTTCGTGGCGGCGGTGGACGCGGCGGCCGTCATGGTGAACGCCAGCACGCGGTTCAACGACGGCTTCGAGTTGGGCCTGGGTGCCGAGATCGGCATTAGCACCGACAAGTTCCACGCCCGCGGGCCGTGCGGGCTGCGCGAACTGACCACCTACAAGTACGTCGTCACCGGCGACGGGCACATCCGAACGTGAACGGGTTCGCTCATGCGGCGTTGCTTGTTGCTCCTGTTGCTGCCGCTGCTAACTGGCTGTGTGTGGCTGAAGAAGCCCTACGCCAACGACCCGCTCGTCCGCAAGCGACAGGCGGTGACGGGCGACCCGGCGCGGATCGTCTCGGACGAGCCGTGGGCCTGCCCGTGCCCGCCCGACCCACCGCTCGAAGCGGGACCGCCACCGAAGTTGAAAGACGGGTTGTGATCCGAGCCGGAAACGTGAGGGGCGGTTTTCAGACACCACGGAGGAAATCGAGATGGTGCGGAAGCTACTGGGCCTGTTCGGCCTGCTGTTCGCGGTGGGGTGCTACTGCGTGGGGAAGCGGCCAGAAGATCCCGTTCAGCGGATGGAGCGGATGCTCAACAAATCCGAGGACTATCGAGACATCGGTCCGATTCGGAAAGGTTGGGAGCGGAACTCTGAAGGAACTGAACTGACACCGGAACGGATTCACGGCGGCATTGCACCGTGACGTGCTTTCACCCAATGCGGAAGAGAGGACTTGAACCTCCACACCCTTGCGGGTACCAGAACCTGAATCTGGCGCGTCTGCCAATTCCGCCACTTCCGCGTGTCGTTCGGGAATCATAAACCGGCCGCACGGAACGTCAAGGCGAGCGGCCCCGGCATTTTTCCTGAGACTGCTTCCGTGCCGATTCCGCTACTCTGGGAAATGCCTTGCCCGGAGAGCCGCCATGCCCGTCGATCCCCGTCGCGTGAAAGAGCTGTTCGCCGCCGCCATCGACCTGCCGACCGCCGACCGCCCCGCGTACCTCGACCGCGAGTGCGGCCCGGACGCCGAACTGCGCGGCCGCGTCGCCCGGCTGCTGGCCGCGCACGACGCCCCGCTGTCAAACCTGGAACGCCCGCTGGCGGTGGATGCGACCGCCGACCCGGACCACGCCGCCACCCGCACCGGGGGCGATGAGGCCGGCGCGACCGCCGACTTTCCCGGCAAGGACGAACACGTCGGGGCCGTCCTCGGCGGCAAGTACAAG
The DNA here is from genome assembly GCA_043738505.1 of Fimbriiglobus sp. Lineage (GTDB taxonomy): Bacteria > Planctomycetota > Planctomycetia > Gemmatales > Gemmataceae > JALHQU01. The sequence goes on from JAYUFU010000471.1 coordinate 9,240, forward strand.
CTGATCGAGGCCATCGGTGAGGGCGGCATGGGCAGCGTGTACATGGCCCAGCAGACGGAGCCGGTCAAGCGCCTGGTGGCAGTGAAAGTCATCAAGGCCGGCATGGACTCGAAGGCGGTTTTGGCTCGATTCGAGGCCGAGCGGCAGGCGCTGGCCATGATGGACCACCCGAACATCGCGCGGGTCCTCGACGCCGGCACCACCGAAAGCGGCCGGCCGTTCTTCGTCATGGAGCTGGTCAAGGGCGTGCCGATCACCGAGTTCTGCGACGAGCGGAAGCTGACGCCGAAGCAGCGGCTGGAACTGTTCGTGCCGGTCTGTCAGGCGATCCAACATGCCCACCAAAAGGGCATCATCCACCGCGACATCAAGCCGTCGAACGTCCTGATCGCCCTGTACGACGACCGGCCGGTGCCGAAGGTGATCGACTTCGGCGTGGCGAAGGCGGCGGGGCAAGCCCTCACCGACAAGACCCTCGTGACCGGGTTCGGGGCGGTGGTCGGCACGCCGGAGTACATGTCGCCGGAGCAGGCCAACCTGAACAACCTGGACATCGACACGCGGAGCGACGTGTATTCGCTCGGCGTGCTGCTGTACGAACTGCTGACGGGCTCCACGCCCGTGGACCGCAAGTCCCTCGGCCACGCGGCGCTGCTGGAAATCCTGCGGATCGTGCGGGAAGTGGAAGCGCCGAAGCCGAGCCACAAGCTGAGCAGTTCCGACGCGCTGCCGAGCATCTCGGCGTGCCGGGGGACCGAGCCGGCGAAGCTCTCGAAACTCATGCGCGGCGAACTCGACTGGGTGGTTCTGAAGGCGCTCGAAAAGGATCGCACCCGCCGTTACGCCACCGCCAACGGGCTGGCCCGCGACATCCAGCGCTACCTCGCCGACGAGATCGTCGAGGCCCGCCCGCCCAGCACCGGCTACCGCCTCCGCAAGTTCGTCAAACGGCACAAGGGCCAGGTGCTCGCGGCGAGCTTGGTGCTGCTGGCGCTCGTGGCCGGGGTGATCGGCACCACTCTGGGGTTGATCGAAGCACGCCGGCAAGCCGACATCGCACGCGGGGAGACCGAGGAAAAGGAGAAGCAGCGCGGCATCGCCGAGGCGAAGCAGAACGAAGCCGTGGCCGCCGCCGAGGAGGAGCGAAAGGCGAAGGTCCGCGAGGGCGAGCGGGCCGAGGGCGAGCGAACGGCCAAGCTGGAAGCCAAGGCCAAACAGGCCGAGGCCGAACGGCAGAAGTCGCGCGCCGAGGCCGGGGAAAAACTGGCCAACGAGCGGCTCGCGCAGGTGAAGGCCGAGCAGAAGAAGGCGGAGGAGGCGAATCAGGTGGCCCAAAAGGTGCG
>JAYUFU010000472.1:0-10533 GCA_043738505.1 Fimbriiglobus sp.
GGTTCGCCTGGAACCCGGCCGCCCGCCGGCGCGATCTCGAATTCCGTCGGCCGTCAGTCGTCCTCGGCCTTCTCGGTCGCGGCGGCGTAGCTCGCGTTCAACCGGTCGATCAGGTCCTTCGTCAGGTCCATCTCGGCCCGCAGGTACAGCGGCTGCACGGCCGTCGGCTGGAAGTACATCTGCAAGGACTGCTGCGTCTTGCCCATCGCGGCGAACATCTTCTCGAAGTTGGCCGGGTGGCCGTACACCACGTCCAGTTGCCGCTCGCGGGCCAGGCCCTCGATCTCGCGGGCGAAGTCGGCCTGCATCTCGACCAGCGCGGCCTCGGCTTCCTTGTCCACCGCGCCGCGGAGGGTGCGGTCGCTGTCCTCCAGCTTGCGGCTCACCTCCCGCAGTTCCAGGGCGAGTTTCTCCTGCTCCTCGCCGGTCGCCTTCTGCGCCTTCTGCTGGAGTTGCTGGGCCGACGCTTGCAGGACGCCGAGCTTCTTGGCCGCCTCCTCCCGCACGGCCGTCGCCTTCTTGGCCCGGTCCTGCCACTTCTTCGACCCGGACATCACCTCGGCCATGGCCACGTACCCGGCCCGCAGCGCGGGCATCGGCTTGGCCTCGGCCTTCGGCTTGGCGAATGCCGTGCGAGAGAAGGCGAACTGCGCCCCCAGGTAGGCCGCCAGAACCACCGCCGCCAGCACCAGTACGCCGCCCGTCAAGTACCGCCGGATCATTGGCAACCCTCCGTGGTGTGCGCGCCCGAACTCGGGCCGACCGCCGACGTGCAGGGTAATCCGCGCGGGCGAACCGGGGCAAGTCCAACCGCTCACGCGCTCACACCACGGCGGTTGGCGCGGCTGCCTTCTCCGGGCCGAAGATCAGACGACACAGCAGCGCGTCCAACCCCAGCCAGCGGCCGGTCGGGTGGACGAACACCACCAGGAGCGCCAGCGCGATGATCAGGTTGTTGTTGATGAACAGCGGCTTGCCTTCGGTGTTCGGCGGCAGGCTCAGCCACGGCACCGTGGGGTGTGCCAGGTACGTCATCACCAGGAATCCGACGCCGACGAGGCACCACAGCTTCGTGAACAGCCCCAGCAGCAGCCCCGCGCCGACGGCCGTGATGGTGTACGCCGTCAGCCGGTCGAGCGATTTGATCGGCTTCTCGGCGGCATCCAGCGGGGGGAATCCGGCCTCCGTCCGCAGTTCGGCGAGGAACTTGTCGGTGTCGGCGGCGAGGTCCGCCTGCGCCTTCAGCAGCTCGCCCTTCAGCTTCTTCTTCCGCTCGATCTCGTACCCGTAGCCGCGGCCCAGCCCTTCGGCGTCGCGGGCGGTCAAGGCGTCGGACTCCCGTTGCAGCAGGTCCAGGGCGGACAGCCGCTGCTCGGCCGTCAGCGGGATGTCGCCCGTCACCATGCTCACCTTGGCGTCGCGGGCCTCGGCCCCGTACACCCAGGCGGCGAACTTGGCCTTCGCCGCCGTCGATTTCGCCGCGTCCTCGCCGGTCAGCAGTTCGGCCGCCGCGTCCGGGCACACCTCGGCCTTCCCCTCCGGGGTCAACTGTTTGAAGTCGGCGGCCGACCGCGGCTCCTTCTTGGTCAGCCGGGCCTTGTAGGTCGCCTCCGGGTCGCCCAGGTACTTCTTCCGCATGTACTCGCCGAGCGGCCCCTCGGCGGCGGCGAAGTACGGCTCGCTGGTGAACACCCGGTTGGAGTCGGTCGGGCCGACGGCGAACGAGTACACCTTTTCCAGCCCCGCGAACAGGAAGAGCCAGCCGACGGCCAGCCGCAGGGCGAGGAGCGCGAACACGCGGAGCTGCCAGCCGTTGGTGGCGGTGGCGACGACCAGGGACAGCAGCACGCCGGCGAGACCGGCGTACAGCACGGCGGGAGGTATCGGGAGCGTCATGGGACATCCGGGAGGGTGAAACGCGGGGTGCCGAGGACAAGCGCGTCGGCCGCTCCGGTCGGCAGCAGCACGGCGGCCAGATGCGGGCGGGGGCGGCAGTAGGTCGCAGCCCAATCCGTGCCGGCCACGAACAAGGCGGTACTCAGGGCGTCGGCGTCGGCGGCGGTCGGGGCGACGCAACTGGCGCTCGCGGTGCCGTCCGCCGGCCGGCCGGTGCGCGGGTTCAGCACATGGCCGTACCGTCTACCGTTGTACTCGAAATACTGGAAGGTGGCCGCGCTGGTGCCGAGCGCCTGGTCGGTCAGGTGGACGGTACCGAGCGTGCGGTCCTCGGTGGGATGCCGGATCGCCACCGCCCACCCGCGCGGCTGCCCCGGCGGGGTGCCGACCGCCAGCACGCTGCTGCCGCCGCCGTGCAGGATCGCCGACCGCACGCCCCAGCGGGTCCGCAGCAGGTCCGCCGCGCGGTCCAGCGCGTACCCCTTGCCGATGGCCCCCAGGTTGATCTCTAGCCCGGCGCGGCGATACCGTACCGACCGCGTTTCCGGCGACAGGATCACATGCCGAAAGCCGGAGCGGTTCACGGCGTCGATCAACTCGGCCTCGGTCGGGATGCGGCCCTCGCGCTTGTAGAAGCCCCAGCACTTCACGAGCGCGCCGCACGCCGGGTCGAACGCCCCGCCGGTCTCGGCGGTCAGCGACGCGCAGTGGGACAGCAGTTCGAACAGCCGAGGCTCCACCGGGACGGGCGAGTCGAACGCGGTCGCGTTTAGCACCGCCACTTCGCTGGTGTCGGTGTAGACGGTGAGCTGCTCTTCGAGCGAATCGATGAGGTCGAGCGCGTCGGAGGCGGCCTCGACGGCGCGGGGGAAGCCGAACGGCAGGGCGATCTCGAAGGTGGTCGCCATCGCCCGGCGGGACACCCGCACGAGTTGCAACTCGGCGGCGTCCTCCGGCGGCGGGTCGAACAGCGTGAACAGCGGCGCGAACAAGGGAAGACCGAGCGAGCGGAGGCGGGGCGACAGGGGAATTGTACTCCGTCCGCTCGCCTTACGCCGTTGAGGGCGGGGGACCGGAAACGCCCCGCATCTCGGCGAGGAGGTGTTCGAGGTTTCGCCACCCGGTTTGCGTGCGTGGGTGATCCGGCCCCAGGCTTTGCGTCAAGATCGCCACCGCCCGCCGCAGGAGCGGTTCGGCCTCGGCCAGGCGGCTGGTCGCCTTCAGCAACAGGGCCAGGTTGTTCAGGTCGATGGCCGCCTCAGGGTGGTCTGGTCCGAAGCTCTGCTCGTTGATCGCCAGCGCCCGCCGCATCAGCGATTCGGCCTCGGCCAGCCGGTTGGTGTATTGTAGCAACAGGGCCAGGTTGCTCAGGTCTCTCGCCACGTCGGGATGGTCCTTGCCGAGGCTCTGCTCGTCGATGGCCAACGCCCGTCGATAAAGCGGCTCCGCCTCGGCAAGGCGGTTGTTCACCTTCAGCAACAGGGCCAGGTTGTTCAGGTCTCTCGTTATGTGGGGATGGTCGGGGCCGAAGCTTTTCTCGTCGATGCCCAGCGCCTGCCGCATGAGCGGTTCGGCCTCAGCCAGCCGGTTGGTCGCCTGTAGCAATTGGGCCAAGTTGTTCAAACTGGTGGCAACGCTCGGGTGGTCCTTGCCGAAGCCTTTCTCGTCGATGGCCAGCGCCCGCCGGAGCATTGGCTCGGCCTCGGCCAGGCGGTTGGTCGCCTTCAGCAACATGGCCAGGTTGTTCAGGTCTATCCCTATGTGGGGATGGTCGGGACCGAAGCTTTTCTCGTCGATGGCCAGCGCTCGTCGGTACAGCGGTTCCGCCTCGGCCAGTCGGTTGGTGGCCCGCAACAACCCGGCCAAGTTGCTCAACCCGATGGCGACGTTGCGGTGGTCAGGTCCGTAGCTCGCTTCGTCGATGGCCAGCGCTCGCCGCATGAGCGGCTCGGCCTCGGCCAGGCGGTTGGTCGTCTTCAGCAACAGTGCCAGGTTGCCCAGGGGTATGGCTACGTCCGGGTGGTCCGGTCCGAAGCTCGCTTCGTACATTCCCAGCGCCCGCCGGAGCATTGGCTCGGCCTCGGCCAGGCGGTTGGTGTCCTGCAACAACCCCGCCAGATTGTTCAGCGCCGTTGCGACGTTCGCGTGATCCTGGCCGTGGCTCATCTCGTAAAGTGCCAGTGCTCTCTTCATGAGCGGTTCGGTCTCGGTGTGCTGCGCGAGGTGCTGCCTCCGGAGCGCAACCACGCTAAACAACCAACCCCGATGAGGGTGTTCCCATTCATCCCACAACTTCGCTAGTTCCTCCAGCGGGTCGAGTTCCCACGCAGCCTCGATCCAGTTCGTCGTTTTCTCCAATTCCGCGACGCGGGCCAGCACGAGTGGGTCAATCACCTCTTGCAACAGCTCGCGCAATTCCTTCGTCATTTCTCGACGCAACAACTCCTGCACCAGCCGGTGGACCTTCACCTGCCGGGTGCTGGTGGTCTCTTCCTGCACCGGGGTGAACAGACCGAGGCGGGTAAGGCGGTCCACCAGCACGAGCCACGGGTCGCCGAATTTGCCCGGCTTCGCCAACGCCGGGAAGTCGGCAGTGACGAGCACCTTCAGCCACGGCAGCGGGACATTGTCCGGCGGCAACAGGGCGGCGTAGTCCATCGCCCGCCGCTCCTCCGGCGTCAGCGCGGTCAGCGTCGGACCCAGCACCGCCGCTAGCCGCTTCTCGTGGTTGTGCCGGCGAAGCTCCACGCTCGCGTCCTCGGCCAGCGTGTCCAGGTCCGCCAGCCCCAGCCCATCGGCCACCGCCGCGTAACTGGTGGAGGGCGTTTCCGCCAGCTTCGCCGCCACCAGTTCGATGGCCAGGGCGAACCCGCCGAGTTGCTTCACAATGGACTCCGCCGCCGCGCGGTCCTCGTCCGTCTGGAACGGGCGGAACTTATCCAGCAGCGCCAGCGCGTCGTCCGGCTTCATCTCGCCCAGCGTCAGGCACTTCACCATCTTCCCGGCGGGCAAGCGGGTGGTGGCGAGCAGGTGCAGCTTCGAGCCGAGGACCGTGAGTTGGTCCGTCTGTTGCGCCTCCAGCAGCTTCAAATCCGAAACGTTGTCCAGCACCAACAGCACGCTACCGAGGGCGTCGAGCCGCTGCGTCAGCACCCGCTTGATGGCCGCGAAGTGCGCCTCCGGCTGCTTCCGCTCCTCGTCCGAAATGTGGTCGCGGAACTCCGGGTAGCCGCCGAGGGTGATGGTCACGGCGTCCCGCAGGCGGGTCTGGTACTCGCACTTCACCTCGAACCGGCCGCCGGGGTAGACGCCGGCGAAGGCGTGGGCGTAGGTGTAGGCGAGTTCCGTCTTGCCTATGCCGCCGAGGCCGTGGATGCCGGCGATCACCCCGGCCCGGTTGTCGGTGAGCATCGTCCGCAGTTCGAGCAGTTCGTCCAGCCGGCCGGTGAACTTCGTGTTGTACGGCGACACGCGGTTCGTGCTGGCGTCGGCCCGCTTCGTCTCCTCCACCCGCTCCTCGATGTGCCGGGCCAGCGTCGCCAGCGTCGCCTTCAGGTCGGCTTCTTGCAGCGCCTTCACCCCGGCGTTCTTCAGCGGCAGTACCAGGTTCACCAACTGCCGGCGGCGGGCCTCCTTCACCACCGGGCAAAGGTCCGTGGTGAACCGCTCCGACGGCGCGAAGCCGCACAGTTCCGCCACCTTCGCGGCGACCTCGTGTTCGGGCAGCATGGGCTTGGACAGGAACCCCGGCACCTCCACGAAGTAGATCGGGGCGGCCCCGCCGGTCAGGATGTGCAGGGAAATCTCCTGCTCGATCCACGCCCGCCACTCCTTGCGGCAGACCTCGCTGGCGAAGTAGTTGGGCGACAGGAAGGCCAGGAAGAACCGCGACCGCGCGAGGCCCTTGTTGAAGATCTCGGCGTGCCAGTGCGACAGGTGGCGGATGTCGGCGCGGTCGAGGAAGAACGTCGCCTTCCGCCCGCCGGTGAAGCGGGCGTGTTCGGCCACCAGCTCGTTCACGACGGCATCGACCCACCCGGCACGGTTGTCGGCGCTGGCGTAGGATACGAAGAAGTCGTACTCGATGTCGCGCGGCATGGCGTCGGCCCGTGGGATGGGTACGCCCATGATACGCCGACGCTGGCCGTCGGTGACAGCGGCGGGTACGGGCCGCGACCCGAATGGCATTCTCACCCGATGGGCAACTCCACGCCCAGCCCGGCGGCGCGGGCCAGCTCCACCACCTTCACGGCGACGGCGATGTCCTGCACGCCGAGGCCGAGGGACTTGAAGACGGTGATGTCGGCGGGCGATTCGCGGCCGGGGTAGCGGCCGACCAGCAGCGGGGCGAACTCCCGCACGTCGGCCCAGTGGAGGACGCCGGCGTCGAGGGGGGCCACGAAGTCGCCGGCCTCCGCCCGCCCCTGCTCCTTGCTGTCGATGGCCACCAGCGTGGCCTTGCGGAACACGTCCACGTCGGCCTCCGCCTTCGACCGCATGTTCGACCCCATCAGATTCAGGTGCGCGCCTTCGCTCACCCACTCGCCCTTCAGTACCGGCTCCTTGCAGGTGGTCGCCGTGATGATGATGTCCTTGCCGATGGCGGCCAGTTCGGGCGACGCCACGGCTTCGACCGACACGCCACAGGCGGCGGTCATTTCGGCGGCGAACGCCGTCCGCCGAGCCTCATCGCGGCCGAACACGGCCACGGACTCGATCTTGCGGACTTGGCAGACGGCTTCCAGTTGCGTGCGGGCCTGCTTGCCGGTGCCGTACAGCCCGACCGTCTTGGCGTCGGCGCGGGCGAGCTTTTTCGTCGCCACGCCGCTGGCCGCGCCGGTGCGCACCTGCCCCAGGTAGTCGGCCTGGAGGATGGCGGTCAGTCCGCCGCGCAGCGGGTCGAACAGGAAGACGTGGAACTGGGCGTCGAACTTGCCGGTGGTGTACGCCTTCAGGCCGAGCGCGCCGAGGGTCTTGGCCGCGGCCGGCAGGACGTGCAACATGACGGCGTCGGTCTGGCACCGCTGGCGGGGGCAGTTGACGGCTTCGTCGAGGGCCAGCTTGCGGAACGCCGCCTCCACCGCCGGCAGGGCGACGGCCATCGTCAGCACCCGCCGCACGTCCGCTTCGGTCAGGTACAACACGGGCATGGGAACCCTCCGGATCGAGAAGCGGGAACAACGTTCAATCGAGCGGAACACGGATGACACGGATGGAAGGCAGGATCCAAGCCGGGATCAATCCAAGATTTTTTTCTGTCGGATCCTCTTCATCCCGGCTTGGATCCGTGTCATCCGTGTTCCTCCTCTTGAACGGTCCTCCTGGTCCACGACCGCATTACGCCCCGGTCTTCAGCCAGTCGCCGAGGGCGGTCAGGCCGGCTTGAATCACGTCGCGGCCGGTGGCGAACGACATCCGCGCGAACCCCTCCGCGCCGAACGCGGCCCCGGCCACGAGGTTCACATGGGCCTGTTCCAGCGCGGCGGAACAGAACGTCAGCGAGTCCGTCACCTTCACCCCGCCGAACGTCTTGCCGTGGAACGCGGACACGTCGAAGAAGGCGTAGAACGCGCCGTCCGCCACATGCAGCTTGATGCCGGGGATGGCGGTCAGCAGCTTCGTCGTCAGGTCGCGGCGGACGGCGAACTCGGCCCGCATCTCCTTCACGCTGACCGCCGAGTCGGGCGAGTCGAGCGCGGCGATCATGGCGTACTGGCTGACGCTGCTGGGGCAACTCGTCTCCTGGCTCTGGATGGTGTCCATCGCCTTCACCGCCGGCACCGGGCCGATGGCCCAGCCGATCCGCCAGCCGGTCATGGCGTAGCTCTTGCTCGCCCCGCTGACGGTGATGGTGCGGTCTCGCAGCCACGGCCGCAGGGTGGCCACGCACGTCGGTTTGGCATCGCCGTAGGTGAGCTGCTCGTAAATCTCGTCGGACAGCACGCCCACGTCGGTCGGTTGCAGCACATCGACGAGGGCTTCGAGTTCGCCGCGGGTGTACACGGTGCCGGTCGGGTTGTTCGGCGAGTTCAGCATGAGCAAGCGGGTTCGCGGCGTCAGCTTCTCGTGCAGCTGCGCCGGGGTCAGTTTGAAGCCGCTGTCCATCGTGGTGTGAGCCAGCACCGGCGTCGCACCGGTCATCGCCACCAGGTCCGAGTAGCTGACCCAGTACGGCGTCGGGATGACGACCTCGTCGCCCGGCCCGACGGTCGCGGCCAGCACGTTGTGGATCGACTGCTTCGCCCCGTTCGAGACGATCACGTTCTCGGGTTTGAAGTCGAAGCCGTAAGTGCGGCCGTACCACCGCACGATGGCGGCCTTCAGTTCGGCGGTGCCGCCGGCGGGGGTGTAGTGGGTGTGGCCCTTCGTCATCGCCTCGTTGGCGGCGGCGCAGATGTGCGCGGGGGTGGGGAAGTCCGGTTCGCCCAGGCTGAAGTCGTGGACGTGGACGCCGGCCTTCCGCAGCTCGCGGGCTTTGGCCCCGGCGGCGAGCGTGGCGGACGGCTGGATCGACCCGGCGAGCTTGGAGATGCGGATCATCGCGGGCGTGGTTACTCCGTTCGTTAGTAGGGTGAATCAGGCGGCGGTCGGTTCGGCCGTGGGCTGGTCAACGGGTTCGGGCACCGGCAGGCGGGGCGAGATGCCGAGGTAGGCGTCGATCTCGGCCCGCAGTTGCAGGATCATGTCGATGTAGGACTCCGAGAAGATCGCGTAGTTGCGGGGGTTCTTGGAGTACATGTCTTGCCGAAGCAGGACCAGCGCTTCCTCGGCGAGACCGAGTTGGCGACGAACGACGACGAGTTGCGCATCGTTGGCGATCATTTCGTGACCCTCACAAGGCCTTTACGGGAATCGTTCGGAAGGCCGAACTGGTTGCACCACTTGACATTCACCCCGCTGAAGAAATCGATCCACCGCTGTTCCAATTCGGACCCGGCGGGAACCGCGAACAGGTCGAACTTGAACTGTTGCTGCACGCGCTTCTTCGAGACGACGTTGTACTCGAACGGACGAAGCAGAACGGTTCGGTCCCAATCGGCGGGCAGCACCAGCACGAGGTCGATGTCGTTCGGCTCGTCCACCATCGGCATGACGAAACTGCCGTCGATCAGCACCGACCACGCCCAGTCGGTTTTCGCCAGAGCGGCCAGGTACTCGCGCAGTTTGTCGAACAGCCCCAGCCGCCGATCCGACTTCTGGAAACGCGCGAATGTCTCCTCGACCTCCGCGAGGGTGGCGTCGTGAATGCCGGGTGGGAGTAGGCCTCGGTCGTCGAACACCAGCGGCACGGCACGCCTCCGTCGCGGTCGAATCGTCCCCGCACATCGTATACAATCGCCCGCCGTGCCGCTACACGTCGCCCACTTCGTCCCCCGCTACCCGCCGGCCCTCGGCGGCGCGGAGAGCTACGTCCGGCGGCTGAGCGAATTCCTGGCGGCCGACGGCGACGGCGTGACGGTGTGGACGACGACGGCGGTGCAGTTGGAGGAGCTGTGGACCGGTTTTGTCCCCCTTTCCCCTGGGGGAGAGGGGTTAGGGGTGAGGGGGAATCGGGGACTGGCAATCCGCCGCTTCCCGCCCCTCGCGTTCCCGCTGCGGCGGTACGTGCTCAAGGCCCTTTCGCTGCTCCCGATTCGCACACTGCAAGCGCTCGCGCAGCCGGCGAACCCGATCTGCCCGGCGATGTGGCGCGATGCCTCCAACTACTCCGGCTCTCTGGATGCCGTTCACGCCTTTGCGTTCCCGTACTCCTTCCCCATCGTGTGCGCGTTGCGGCTCGCGCGGCGGCGGCGAGTGCCGTTCCTGCTCACGCCGTTCCTGCACCTCGGCGACCCGACCGACCCGGCCGACCGCACGCGGAAGCAGTACACCCGCCCGCACTTGAAATGGCTGCTCCGCGAAGCCGACGCGGTGTTCGTGCAAACGGAATCCGAGCGCCGCGCGGTCGTCGAACTCGGCGTGACACCCGGCCGCGCGATCCTGCAAGGGCTGGGCGTGGACGCGGCCGAATGCACCGGCGGGGACCGCGCCCGCGCGCGGTGTCAGTGGGGTGTCACGGCTTCGCAAGTCGTCGTCGGGCACTTGGCGAACAACAGCGTCGAGAAGGGCACGGTGGACTTGCTGACCACGGCGGCGGAGACGAACGCTCGCGTCATCCTGGCCGGGCCGGAGACGCCGAACTTCCGCCGCTTCTGGCAGTGGTACGACCGCAAAGATCTCGTCACCCGTCTCGGCACTCTGACCGAAGAACAGAAGCGCGACTTCTTCGCCGGCATCGACGTGTTCGCGTTGCCGTCGCGGACGGACTCGTTCGGCCTGGTGCTGTTGGAGGCGTGGGCGAACGCGGTGCCGGTGCTGGCGTACCGCGCCGGCGGCCCGGCGGATTTGGTTCGCCACGGGATCGATGGATTCCTGGCGAAGTGCGGGGATGCCCAGGAGCTGGCGAAACACCTGCGAACGCTGATCGCCGATGCCGCCGTGCGGGCGCGGTTCGGCGACGCGGGGCGAGCGAGAGTCGCCGACGAGTTCCGCTGGGACGACAAGCTGCGACTGGTGCGGGAGGTGATGCGCCGGTTGGCGAACACGCGCCGCTCCTGAAGTCGCTGCGAAGAGATGACCCTCTTCGCAGCGACTTCA
>JAYUFU010000473.1:0-3483 GCA_043738505.1 Fimbriiglobus sp.
CTGGTCGTCGCGCGGACGGTGGAAGAGGTGTTCGAGCGGTTCGGCCCGGTGTGGCTGCTGCGGGCGAAGGGGCGGGACATCGAGACGACGCCGGAGCACCCGTTCTTCGTGGCCGGCAAGGGGTGGACGCCGCTCAACGAGATTCGAGCCGGGGACGTGGTGCGGCTGCGGATCGAGCAGACGGTGGTCGGTCAGCCGCTGTTCCAGAACCTGAACCTGCTGTACGTCCGCGGGCAGTGGTTCGGCCCCTCTCACCGACACGGGGTCACTCGGCGATCCCCCGAAACGCCGGCCGACCCGCGGGTCCGAGATCCGTCTCGGAGGGCCGCGGGTCGGGACGGTGGGCGGCGGGGGCACGGAGGGGAGTCCCCCGCCGCCGCGCGGCGACTGACCGGGGGAGTCAGTCGTCGCGCTTGGCTTCGGCCAGGGTCTGCACCCGCTCGGCCAGCAGGGCCACGTCGAACGGCTTCTTGAACACGTCGTCGAACCCGTACTCCTTCAGCTTCTCCGGCTCGGCCTCGTCCTCGCCGGCCAGCCCGATGATGAGCGTGGCGGTGTACGCCTCGATCTTCCGCAGGTTGGTGGTGATCTGGATCGACTCGCCGCGGCCGAGCGACAGGTCGATGACGATCGAGTCGGGGTTGAAGCTGTGCGCCAGGCTGCCCGCCTGGAAGCCGCTGCTGGCGTACTCGAACTTGAAGTCCTCGCTCGCCGGCAGCAGCTCCTTCATGCGGTCGTTGAACAGCTTCTCGGTGCCGATGAGCAGCACCTTGTGCAGTTCCTCCTCCTCCAGGTCACCCAGCGGCATGTGGTGATCCTTGAGGAACCGGATCAGATGCTCGCGGGGGATGCGGCGGTCCTGGCTACCGGGGATGCGGTAGCCCTTGAGGCGGCCGGAGTCGAACCACTTGGACACGGTCCGCGGGGCGACTTTGCAGATCTTGGCGACCTGGCCGGTGGTGAACACCTTTTTCATGGTCGGGGGCACTCCGTTTCGACCTCGCAACCCGGCGGGGCGGCGGCGGGTCGGCCCAATCCGTTGGGCCGTTGGTCCGCCGACTACGCCTCACGTCCGCGGCGCGGACGGCGGGGGGCCGGGGGGCTGGGGTTCGGCGATACGACCGCGGGTGCCACGGACTCCGGGGGGAGTGCCGGGCGAATCGACTCGGCGACGACTGCGGTACCTGACGCGAATTCCATCGACACCCGCAAGCCCCGCAGTCCAACCGATTTGGCGAATCCGGTGAACCGTGGGGGTTGCGGCGGCAAGGGGGGAACGCACGTCGGCACCGCCTTCGCCGACCGGACACCGTCCCTGTCGGCGTCCGTGGCACCTGCGTTGTCAGCACTCTCATCGCCCCACGGACGACGCGCGCTTGACGGGGAACCGGCGACCGACGGGCAAACGGTGCAAGCCCCAGGACCAGTTGGTCCGCATGGGGGGGTTGCGCCGCCGCCGGACCGCTACCGGCGAATTCTAACCCGCAGTCCGCACCCCTTCCGCGCGACCCGGACGAACCGCGTGCGAGAACCCGGAACCCCACTCGCGCCAACCCGCATCCGATGCGCCTCGCGCGCATTCGCGCCGGCTGGCGCATCCGGCGTCACCCGACGACGGGCCGCATCGGCTTGGCGAACACCACCTTGTCGTCCCCTTCCCGGTAGTACCCCGGCAGCCGCGCCACCTCGGAATACCCGCACCGCAGGTAGAACCGGCGCGTCGCCTCGTAGGGCGGCGTCGAACTGGTCTCGATGAACAGCACCCGCCCGTCCCGCTGTCGCACCTCCTGCTCGACGAACTCCAGCAGCCGGCGGCCGAGGCCCGCGCCTTGCCGCTCCTTCGCCACCACGATCCACCACAGTTCCCAGGTGCCGACGGTCATCGGGGCCGGGCAGAAGTGGACGAACCCGACCGGCGTGCCGGCGTCCTCCCACGTCCGCATCACCGGCCCGGCGTCCTCCTCGCCGGCGTGGAACTCGGCGATGACTTCCTCCAGCACGTCGATCTCGTGCGGGTAGAAGACGGCGGTGTCGCGGGCCATCGCCAGCAGGGTCGGCGTGTCGGCCGGTGCGGTGGGGCGGAGCATGGGGGAATTCGGAATGCGGAAGTCGGAATGCGGAATACAGAAATCCTACACTCTGCGAGCCGGGATGGGCGACGCCGCGACCGTTGACCCCGATCTTCATTCCTCACTCCGCGTTCCGAGTTCCCAACTGATGAAGACCATCATCGAGCCGTTTCGCATCAAGATGGTGGAGCCGATCCGCCTGACCACGGCCGCCGAGCGAGACGCCATCCTCCGCGCGGCCGACTTCAACCCGTTTCGCATTCCCGCCGACGACGTGCTGATCGACCTGCTGACCGACAGCGGCACGTCGGCGATGAGCGGCGAGCAGTGGGCCGGGATGCTGCGGGGCGACGAGTCGTATGCCGGGGCGCGGAGCTGGTTTCGCTTCGAGGCGGTGATGAAGGACATCACCGGGATGCCGCACATCCTGCCGACGCACCAGGGGCGGGCGAGCGAACGGATTCTCTTCGAGTTGCTCGGCGGGCCGGGCAAGGTGGTGCCGAACAACAGCCACTTCGACACCACCCGGGCGAACTGCGAACACAGCGGCGCGACGGCGGTCGATCTGGTCATCGCCGAGGGCCGCGACCCGCGCTCCCGCCACCCGTTCAAGGGGAACGTGGACATCGGCCGATTGGAAGACCTGATCCGCGAGGTGGGCGCGAAGAACGTCCCGCTGGTGATGGTGACGGTGACGAACAACAGCGGCGGCGGGCAGCCGGTGAGTTTGGAGAACCTGCGGGCGGTGCGGGCCGTGTGCGACCGCTACGGGATTCCGCTGTTCCTCGACGCCTGTCGGTTCGCGGAGAACGCCTACTTCATCAAAATGCGGGAACCCGGCCAGCAGAACCGCACGGTGACGGAGATCGTCCGCGAGACGTTCGACTTGGCCGACGGCGCGACCATCAGCGCGAAGAAGGACGGCCTCGTGAACATCGGCGGCGTGCTGCTCATGCGGGATTCGGCGCTGGCGGCGAAGGCGAACAACCTGCTCATCCTGACCGAGGGCTTCGTCACCTACGGCGGGCTGGCCGGCCGCGACCTGGAGGCGATGGCCCAGGGCTTCCGCGAGGTGCTGGACGAGCATTACCTGGAGTATCGCATCCGCAGCGTGGCGTACCTCGGCGAGGGCTTGCTCCGGCAGGGCGTCCGCATCGTCGAACCGCCGGGCGGCCACGCCATCTACATCGACGCCGCGCACTTCTGCGACCACCTGACGCCCGATGAGTTCCCTGGCCAGGCGCTGCTGTGCGCCCTGTACCGACACGCGGGCATCCGGGCGGTGGAGATCGGCAGCGTGATGTTCGGGAAGACGGACCCGACGACCGGGCAGACGATCCACCCGGCGATGCAGCTCGTGCGGCTGGCGATCCCGCGCCGGGTGTACACGCAGAGCCACATCGACTACGTCATC
>JAYUFU010000474.1:0-3481 GCA_043738505.1 Fimbriiglobus sp.
CGCATACGTCGGCTTCGGCCCGAGCTGCGTGACCGTCACCTCCACCACCTTGCCGGCCCGCAGCATTTCGCGGTAGCTGACGCGCGGCTGCCCGACCCGCACCTTCAGCTTGAAGTCGCGTTCGAGGCGGTGCTTCTTCACCTCCAGGTGCAGCGTGCCCATGCCGCTCATCAGCGTCTGGCCGGTCTCCTTGCTGTCCTTCACCTTGAACGTCGGGTCTTCCAGTTGCAGCATCTCCAAGGCACCCGCCAGCTTGTCCTTGTCGTTGCCGCTCTCCGGCTCGATGCTCTGGCTGACGACGGCCTCGGCGAAGCTGATGCTCTCTAGCAGGATCGGGTGCTGCGTGTCGCACAGGGTGTCGCCGGTGATCGACTCCTTCAGCCCGATGACGGCCACGATGTCGCCGGTCGTGCCGCTGTCCACCTCTTCCAGTCCGCGGTTCGGGTCGGCGTGGATGTGGAACAGCTTGGCGATGTTCTCCTTCGTGTCCTTGCCGGTGTTGAACGCCCGCGAGTTCGGCCGCAGGACGCCGCTGTACACGCGGATGAAGAAGCGGTGCCCGCTGGGGTGCCAGGCGGCCTTGAACACGAGGCCGCAGAACGGCTCCTTCGGGTCCGGGTTCCGCGTCTCCTCCTTGCCCGACTTCGGGTTCGTTCCCACCACCGGCGGGCGGTCGAGCGGACTCGGCAGGTAGTAGGTGGCGGCGTCGAGCAGCGGCTGGATGCCGATGTGTTCGCGGCCGGACCCGCACAGCACGGGGTAAATGGTCCGCGCCAGGGTCTGCTCGCGGATGAGCTGCCGCACCTTCCCGATGTCCGGCTCCTGCCCGTCCAGCACGGCGGACGTGATCAAGTCCTTGTCGTCGTGCTCCGTCAGCGCGTCGAACAGCGCCTCGCGGTACTCGGCGGCGGTGTCCTGCTCCTCCTCCGGGATCGGCTCGACGCGGACGGTCTTGCCGAGGTCGCCGGCGTCGAAGTACAGGGCCTTTTGCTCGATCAGGTCGATGACGCCGACGAACGGCTTGCCGCTGTCCTTCACCGACCCGGAGCCGATGGGGATGACGACCGGCACCGGCCGGCCGTCGGCGGCGAAGTCGCGGGTGAGGCGGTCGTGGATGGTGGCCAGCGTCTTGGCGAAGTTGGCCCCGACCACGTCCATCTTGTTGATGAACACCAGTCGAGGGACGCGGTACTTGTTGGCTTGCCGCCACACCGTCTCGGACTGCGCTTCCACCCCCTTCTGGCCGTCGAACACGCACACCGCGCCGTCCAGCACCCGCAAGCTCCGCTCCACTTCGGCGGTGAAGTCCACGTGACCCGGCGTGTCGATCAGGTTGACCGTGAAGCCCCGCCACTGGAACGGGATGCAGGCCGAGTAGATGGTGATGCCGCGTTCCTGCTCTTCCGGGTCGTAGTCGGTCTCGGCGTTCCCCTGGTCCACGCCGCCCAGCTTGTGCTTGACGCCGGCGTAGAAGAGCAGGTGTTCGGTGGTCGTCGTCTTGCCGGCGTCGATGTGCGCGATGACCCCGAGGTTGCGGATCCGCTTGAGGTCGTCGGTCGGGGATGACTTGGCCATCGAAGCACCGGGGAGAAAGAGTTAACCACAGAGGCACAGAGCCACAGAGAAGAGGAGGAGAGAAGGAGAATTTGGGTTCTCGACTTTTCTCTTCGCCTTCTCTGTGTCTCTGTGCCTCTGTGGTTAATGGTAGTTGGGCCGACTCACCACGCGAAGTGGCTGAACGCCTTGTTGGCTTCGGCCATCTTCACCGTCTGCTCGCGCTTGGCCATCGCTTCCCCCTCGCGGCGGGCGGCGGCCATCAGTTCGTCGGCCAGCCGCTCGTGGGTGGGGCGGCCGGACTTGCTGCGGATGGCGATGATGAGCCAGCGGATGGCCAGCGACTGCTGCCGCTGCGGCTTCACCTGCATGGGCACCTGGTAGTTCGCCCCGCCGACCCGCCGGGAGCGGACTTCGAGGGCCGGCTTGACGTTGTTGATGGCGTCGGTGAACACCACCAGCGGGTCGATCTCCGGCAGCCGCTTGCGGATCAGTTCCATGGCCGCGTAGAAGACGCGGATGGCCGTCGCCTTCTTGCCGTCGTGCATCAGGCAGTTCACGAACTTGCTGACCAGCAGCGAGTTGAACCGGATGTCCGGCATCAGGGTGGTGTGACCGGCGGTACGAGTCTTGGTTGCCATTCGGGGGAAGTTCCAGGTTCAAAGTTCCAGGTTCAAAGTTCAAACCGAAGCTGGCCGGCGGCGCGCGTCGAGTCTCCCGTTCCGATTCTCCGGCCAAGTGTCTTCGACTTGGAACTTTGAACCTGGAACTTTGAACTCCCGCAGGGATCACTTCCCGTCCTTCTTCGCCCCGTACTTGGAGCGAGCCTGTTTGCGGTCCTGGACGGCCTGGCAGTCCAGCACGCCGCGGACGATGTGGTACCGCACGCCGGGCAAGTCGCGGACGCGACCGCCGCGGACCAGCACGATGCTGTGTTCCTGGAGGTTGTGCCCTTCCCCGCCGATGTACGCCGTCACCTCGATGCCGTTCGACAGCCGCACGCGGGCCACCTTCCGCAGCGCCGAGTTCGGCTTCTTCGGGGTCATCGTCTTGACGACGGTACACACGCCCCGCTTCTGGGGGCAGCCCTGCATGGCCGGGTGCTTCGGCTTGGACCGCTGCACCTGCCGGGGCTTCTTCACCAGCTGATTGATCGTCGGCATTCCGGACCTCGTTCGCCCGTGCGGGGACACGCCACCACCGTCCGCCCAAAATTGGGAAACGACATTAAAGCAAAAAACCGCGCCCCCGCCAAGTTGAACTGCGCGAAAAAGGCGCGAAATCGGGTCGGGGTCTGACCGGGGCCATTCCGTCATCCGTTTTCCGACGAGCCGCGACCGCTGGGAAGTGGCATCTTCGGATTGGGCGAACGGCGCGGCGTCGGCCCGCCGGTGGATCGGAACCGGCGGGCGGACGCCGCACCGTTCGATACGAAAATTCACTACTGATCCGATTTTCAGTTTTCCTGTTGACTTGCCCGACAGCGGAGCGTATATGTACATGGAGTCACTTTCTCGTTCCGGAGTGCCGCCGTGAACACCGCCACCCAGACCACGCCCGTCACCGACCTGGCCGACCGCTTCCGGTGCGAGGCGGAGGTGCCCGACCCGCCGCGCGACCCCGCCGGGCGCAAGCAGTACTGGGAGGACACCGTCGCCGAAGCCGTGGCGGAGCTGCGCCGCCGGCTGGCCAGCACGCGCGACGAGAAGTCGTTCCAGGCGCTCCAGATGATCGTGGACCTGGAGAAGACGCGAATCCGGCACAAGGCTCCGGTCGCGGGCACGGAGGTCGGAAGCCGGTGGTCCTCCGGCCTGGGGTCGATGGAGGACAGCACGTCCAGCGGCGGCAAATACGAGGGGCGGAAGAAGTCGGAGCCGGAAGCGTCAGCGACGGTGCTTCCGGTTCGGTCCGCGCCGGCAGCGCGAGC
>JAYUFU010000475.1:0-3481 GCA_043738505.1 Fimbriiglobus sp.
GCGGCGAAGGTGTCGGCAGTCGCGATTTGAACGTGCAGTTCGGGCTGTAATTTCAACACACTCCGCCGACAGCATCCAGACGGCGAACGACGACAGCCCGTGTTCGCCGGCGTAGTCGCCGCTGGCGACGTTCGCCTCGGCGGGCGATTCGGTGCGGCCGGGCGGGAAAACCGCTGGCTGGGAAAAGGGGGGCGAATATTCCGCCGAAAGTGGCCTACCCGTTCCGCCGGGGTGGGCTGCAAAATAGGAGGGCAGTCATTCGCCGCGTCGGGTGCCGGTCCCGTCCCCGAAGTCCGTCGAATCGCCACGCCCTCTCCCACCCGCCAGGATACGCCCGTCATGACCGCCGCCACCGCCGCCCCGCCCCGCCCGCCCAGGCCGGTTCAGGAAGTCGAGTCGATCACCATCCGCTTCGTCGGCGACTCCGGCGACGGCATGCAGCTCGCCGGCACCCAGTTCACGAACACGTCCGCCCTCATCGGCAACGACATCGCCACCTTCCCCGACTTCCCCGCCGAGATCCGCGCCCCCGCCGGCACGCTGGCCGGCGTGTCCGGCTTCCAGGTCCACTTCAGCAGTACCGAAATCCACACCCCCGGCGACATCCTGAACGCGATGGTGTGCATGAACCCGGCGGCGCTGAAGACGAACATCGGCGACCTGGAACTCGGCGGCCTGCTCATCGTCAACACCGACAGCTTCGGCGAGAGCGACCTGGCCAAGGCGAAGTACAAGACGAACCCGCTGGAGGACGGCAGCCTGGGCAAGTACCGGGTGGTCCGCGTGTCGATCTCCAAACTGAACCGCGAGGCGGTGAAGGGGTGCGGCCTGTCCCCCCGCGAGCAGGACCGGTGCAAGAACTTCTTCGCCCTCGGCCTGGTCTACTGGCTGTACGAGCGGCCGCTGGAATCGACGCTGAAGTGGATCGCCGACAAGTTCGGCCGCAAGCCCGAACTGCTGCCGGTGAAGGAGGCGAACACCGCCACCCTGAAGGCCGGGTACAACTACGGCGAGACGGTCGAACTGCTGCCGGTGCAGTACCTGGTGGCGAAGGCGAAGATCGAACCGGGGACGTACCGCAAGATCACCGGCAACGAGGCCATCGCCCTCGGCCTCGTGGCCGCCGCGCACGCCGCCAACAAGACGCTGGTGTACAGCGGCTACCCGATCACCCCGGCCAGCAGCGTGCTGGAGCAACTGGCGGACATGAAGCGGCACGGCGTCAAGACGCTGCAAGCCGAGGACGAGATCGCCGCCTGCGGGGTGGCCATCGGGGCCAGCTTCGGCGGGGCCATCGGCGTGACGGGCACCAGCGGGCCGGGCATCTGCCTGAAGAGTGAAGCCATCAACCTGGCGGTGATGACCGAACTGCCGCTGGTCATCCTGGACGTGCAGCGGGGCGGGCCGAGTACCGGCCTGCCGACCAAGACCGAGCAGGCCGACCTCTTGCAAGCCATGTTCGGCCGCAACGGCGAAAGCCCGGTCTGCATCATCGCCCCGCAGTCGCCGACCGACTGCTTCGACATGGCCTACGAGGCCGTCCGCATCGCCACCCAGTTCATGTGCCCGGTGTTCCTGCTGTCCGACGGCTACCTGGCGAACGGGGCCGAGCCGTGGAAGATCCCGGACATGTCGAAGTACCCCGCCATCGAGATCGTCCACCCGACCGGGCCGAACTCGGACGGCACCCAGTTCCACGAGGCGGCCGACGGGGTGGGCGGCAAGTACCTGCCGTACAAGCGGAACGAGCTGCTCGTCCGCCCGTGGGCCATCCCCGGCACGCCCGGCCTCGAACACCGCATCGGCGGCATCGAGAAGCAGGACACCACCGGCAACATCAACTACGAGCCGGCCAACCACGAGCACATGACGCACGTGCGGTGGCGGAAGATCGAGAACATCGCCACCACCATCCCGGACCTGGAAGTCCACGGGGCGGACGACGCGGAGCTGCTGGTCATCGGCTGGGGCGGCACCTACGGCAGCATCACGACCGCCGTGGACCGGGCGCAGCGGAAGGGGCTGAGCGTGGCGCGGGCGCACCTCCGCTACCTGAACCCGATGCCGGCCAACACCGAGGCCGTTCTGAAGCGGTTCAAGTACATCCTGGTGCCGGAATTGAACAGCGGGCAACTCTGCTGGCTGCTGCGGGCCAAGTACCTCGTGCCGGCGCGGGGCCTGAACAAGGTGCAGGGCCGCCCGTTCCTGATTAGCGAGATCGAGGCGGCGATTGCCGAGACCCTCGGCAAGTGAAGATCGAAGATGGCCCGCAGAGGACGCAGAAAAGACGCGGATGAATGCAGGATCGGAACAGGTTTCATTCTTGTCTGGATTTTCTCTGCGTCCTCTGCGGCCCCGATTTACTCCACACACTCCCTCTCCCACCCAAGCGTGATACCAATGGCTGCTACTGCCACCGCCCTGCCGACCCTGACCGCGAAAGACCTGGCCACCGACCAAGAGGTCCGCTGGTGCCCCGGCTGCGGGGACTACTCCATCCTGGCCCAGATGCGGAAGGCCCTCACCGGCGTCGGCGTCAAGAAGGAGAACATGGCGTTCGTGTCCGGCATCGGCTGCTCCAGCCGCTTCCCGTACTACATGAACACCTACGGCTTCCACACCATCCACGGCCGCGCCCCCACGTTCGCCACCGGCCTACGACTGGCCAACCCGGACCTGCAAATCTGGATGGTCACGGGCGACGGCGACGGCCTGAGCATCGGCGGCAACCACCTGCTGCACGTCATCCGCCGCAACATCGACATCAAGATCCTGCTGTTCAACAACGAGATCTACGGGCTGACGAAGGGGCAGTACTCGCCCACGTCCCGCATGGGCACCAAGACCAAGACCAGCCCGACCGGGTCGATGGAGCAGCCGTCCCGCCCGCTGACGGTGGCGCTGGCCGCCGAGGGCACGTTCATCGCCCGCACCGTGGACGTGGACGTGCAGCACCTGACGATGGTCCTGCAGCGCGCCGCCGCCCACAAGGGCACCGCGTTCGTCGAGATCTACCAGAACTGCAAGATCTTCAACGACGGGGTGTTCGACTACGCCACCGACAAGAGCGTGAAGGCCGACAACATCCTGTACCTGGAACACGGCAAGCCGATGATCTTCGGCAAGAACCGGGAAAAGGGCATCCGCCTGAACGGGCTGCGACCGGAGGTGGTGCTGGTGGGCAAGGACTGCGGCGTGGACGACCTGCTCATGCACGACGAGAGCTGCGCCGATCCGACGCTGGCGTTCCTGCTCAGCCGCATGACCGGGCCGGACTTCCCGGAGCCGGTCGGCGTCATCCGCAACGTCCGCAAGCCGTGCTACGAGGAACTGCTGGCGGCCGAGACGCAGGCGCAGATCGCCAAGAAGGGCAAGGGCACCACGGCCGACCTCTTCAAGGCCGAGGACATCTGGACCGTGAGCTGAGTGGCGAACTCTTGCGAGCCGCGACCGCGAGGGGGCGGCATCTTCAACGCGAGCG
>JAYUFU010000476.1:0-10469 GCA_043738505.1 Fimbriiglobus sp.
CTGTGCGTGCATCCGGACGACGAACGCTACAAGCTGCTCATTGGTCAGAGCGTGTTGCAACCGCACACGAATCGCAAAATCCCGATCATCGCCGACGGCTTACTCGCCGACCCCAAACTCGGCACCGGTTGCGTGAAGGTGACGCCCGCACACGACCCGAACGACTACGCTTGCTGGCAACGCAACCCGCAGATTGCCATCATCAACATCTTGAACCCCGATGGCACGATCGCCGCCGGGTTCGGCGAATACTCTGGCCTCGACCGAACGAAGGCCCGCGCCGCCGTGACGGCGAAGATGGAAGAACTCGGCCTGTTCATCGACAAGCAAGACCGCGACATTCCGCTACCCTACAGCGACCGCAGCAAGACGCCGATCGAACCGTTTCTTTCGGACCAATGGTTTGTGAAAATGGCTGATCGCGACGACGGCAAATCCGGGCTGGCGCAGTCGGCGATTGATGCCGTGACGAGTGGCCGCGTGAAGTTCTTCCCGGAACGCTACGCGAAGACGTACCTCGACTGGCTCGGCGAGAAGCGCGACTGGTGCATCAGCCGGCAACTTTGGTGGGGCCACCGCATCCCGGTGTGGAGCAAAAAAACCCCACTCGCAGAGGGGTGGGAGAAAAACGCTCCGCACGGCTTCACCATCACTGAGATGCAGTGGAACGATGAGGAAGCAGCACTGATTCGGGCCAAACCCGTTCCGAACCCTGACTTGCTGTACCACACCAACCGCGAATACACGGATGATGACGGCGCAAAGTGGATCGAGTTCACCGCCGTCATCAATAGTGGTGCTTCGAGTACCGAGCAGGAGTATGAGCGGGCTGGATACACCCAATCCGAGGATGTACTCGACACCTGGTTCTCGTCGGCGCTGTGGCCGCACAGCACGCTGGGCTGGCCGGAGCAGACGCCGGAGTTGAAGCGGTATTACCCCACGTCCACGCTCTGCACGTCGCGCGACATCATCACCCTGTGGGTGGCGCGGATGGTGCTGACGGGCCTGTATAACGTGGGCGACATCCCCTTCCACAACGTGTACGTGCATCCGAAGATCCTGGACGGGTTCGGCGAGACGATGAGCAAGAGCAAGGGCAACGGCGCGGACCCGCTCGACATCATCGACAGCTACGGCACCGACGCGCTGCGGTACGGCATGGTGGCACTGGCCACGGAGAACCAGGACAGCCGGATGCCGATCGCCAACATGTGCCCGCACTGCGGCGAACTGAACCCGCAGAAGAGGGAACACCAGTCCGGCCGCACGAAGAAGATGAACTGTTCGGCGTGCAAGAAGCCGTTCCGCCCCAGCGGGCCGTGGCTGGAAGACGATGCGGAACTGACCACCGCGAAGGCGGCGAGTGACCGCTTCGAGGTGGGGCGCAACTTCGCCAACAAGCTGTGGAACGCCACGCGGTTCATCCTGATGAACCTGGATTCCGAGTACTCTGCTCGCTCCGCGAGCGGCTCTAAACTCGACGAGCAAAACCCGCTCGCGGAGCGAGCAGAACACTTCTCGGTGGAGGACCGCTGGATCGTGTCCCGCCTCGCCACCACCGCGACCGCGGTGACGGCGGCACTGGAGGCGTACAAGTTCGCCGACGTGGCCCGGCTGGTGTACGAGTTCGCGTGGAGCGAGTTCTGCGACTGGTACATCGAGATGAGCAAGGCCCGCCGGAGTGACCCGACGTGCCAGCGGGTGCTGGTGGGCGTGCTCGACGGCATCCTCCGGCTCATCCACCCGGTGATGCCGTTCGTGGCGGAAAGCCTGTGGGAGTACCTCGGGCAGGCCGCGCCAACGCGCGGGTTCCCGACTCCGAAGCCGGCGGAAGACGCCGTGTGCATCGCCGCGTGGCCGGACTACCCGGCGGACCTGATCGACGCCAGCACCGAGACCGCCATCGCCCGGATGCAAGATGTGATCCGTGCCGTGCGCGAGTTGCGGAACCGTTACCAACTCGACAAGGCGCAACTCGCCCTGTCGGTGAAGTGCAACGACGACGTGGCCAAGCAGCTGACCGCCCTGTCGCAGTTCATCACGTCGATGGGGATGCTGAGTTCGTTCGAGTGCGGGCCGGCGGTGGTGAAGCCGAAGCAGGCCGGCAGCGTGGTGACGGCCGAGTTCGAGGCGTACATCCCGCTCGCCGGGCTGATCGACCCGGTCGCCGAGACGAAGCGGCTGGAGAAGCAGATCGCCGACTTGACGAAGCAGCTCGGCGGCTTGAAAGGCAAGCTCGGCAACGAGAGTTTCGTGAAGAACGCTTCGGCGGAGGTGGTGACCGAGACCCGAGACAAGGTGGCGGAGTTGGAAAAGCAGATCGGCACGCTGGAAGGCAACCTGGCCGACGTGAAGGTGGGATAACGGCGCGACAAGCGTTCGCTCGCGGAGCGAGCGACGACGACAGCGGCATGGTCACGGAGGCGGGCGATGCGAACGTGGTGGTCGAGCGCGCGGGTGTGGACCTGGGCGTTCCTGATCGGTGGCACGCTGTTGCGGGTCTGGCACTACGCGCTCAACCACGTCATCTGGTACGACGAGGCGGTGCTGCTCGACAATATTCTCGACAAATCCTACGGTGAGTTGCTCGGCCCGCTGCGGAGCGCGGTGGCCGCGCCGCCACTGTACCTGTGGCTGCTGAAGTCGCTCTACCTTCTCTTCGGCGATGAACCCTACGTCTGGCGCGCGTTGCCGCTGCTCGCCGGGTGCGCCAACCTCTTCCTGATGGTCCCGCTCGCGCGGGCTGTCCTCACTCCGCACGCGGCCGCTTTCGCCGTCGGCGTCCTAGCCGTGTCCGACACGCATGTGAAATTGTCGAACACCGTCAAGCCGTACACATTGGACGCATTGTTTACGACGCTCCTGTTGCTCGGCTTGATCCGCACCGAACACTGGCCCGCCGCCCGCCGGCTCCTCGCGCTGGCGGCCGTCGCGCCGTTCGTTCTGTGCTTCTCGTACCCGTCGGCGTTCGTGGTCGGCGGGCTACTGCTGGCACTCCGGCCGCCGGATCGCCGGACGGCGGTCGCCTGGCTGGTCGCGGCGGCGGCAGTGGCCGGCACGTTCGCGCTGCTGTACTTCGGGCCGATCCGCGCGCAGCGGGTGGTGAAACTGGTGACCGAGTGGGAACCGTATTACCCACCGCTGTCGGACCCGCTCCGGCTTCCCGGCTGGCTGGCGTCCAGTTTCGTCGGCGTGTTCCAGGACTCGTGCAACCCGTCCGGGGCGGCCCTCGCGCTGGTCGCCCCGTTGGGCTGGTGGGCGTTCTGGCGCGGGGGACGCTGGCGGCTGGCGGTCGCGCTGGCGGGGCTGTTCGCGGCGGTTCTGGTGGCGTCGGCAGCGCGGTCGTACCCGTTCGGCCAGAACAGGCTGATGCAGTTCGCGTCGCCGGCGGTCGCGCTGCTTGGGGCGATGGGGATCGAGGTGCTGGCGCGGTGGCGGGTCTGGGCCGGCGTCGGGCTGGCGGTGGCGGTCATCGGCGTCGCCGACGGACTCAGCCTGTGGCGGGCGGCGTTCCCGTGGCAGGAGCCGGACTCGCGGGGCGTGACGCGGTTCGTGAACGACCGCCGCCGGCCGGGCGAACCGGTGCTGAGCGACGAGGGCGGCTACCTGTACTACTTCCACGGGGAACTGTTGCCGCTGGAGGCCGGGAAGGACGTGTCGGTCGGCGGGCGGGTGTGGGCGGTGATGGACCACTACACGCCGGAGGAACGAACCGCACACCTCGACGCGAAGCTCGCGCCGCTCGGGTTCGAGCGGGTGCGTGCCGAGGAGTTCTTCCGCGCCGGGGCGTACTTGTACGAGCGGAAGCGGTAGCGCTCACCCCACCCGCGCGTACTTGGCGATGACGGCGCGGGCGGTGCGGAGGCCGTCCACTGCGGCGCTCACGATGCCGCCGGCGTACCCAGCTCCTTCGCCCACCGGGTACAGGCCCGGTACGCCCGGCGATTCCCGCGACTCGTTATCGCGGTCGATGCGGACGGGGGAGCTGCCCCGCGACTCCGGGCCGGCGATGACCGCGTCCTTCAGGAAGTGCCCGTGCCAGCGGCGGTCCATGTGCGGCAGCCCGAGTCGCACCGCGTCCGCCACTACCGGCGGCAACACTTCGCGCAGATCGGTGGACACAACGCCAATCGGGTAACTGCTCGGCACCGTGCCCGACGACTTCACCCCCTTCACGAAGTCCATCGCCCGCTGCACGGGGGCCAGATATCCACCCCGGCCGATCTCGAACGCCTTCGCCTCGTACTTCTCCTGCAACCGCATCCCGGCCAACACGTCGGTCCCCTCGAAGTCCTCGACCGGCACCGTCACCACCAGCCCGGAGTTGGCGTACGGCGAATCCCGCTTGCTCAGGCTCATGCCGTTCGTGCAGAAGTAGCCTTCTTGCGACACGCTGGGGATGATGTAACCCCCGGCGCACATGCAGAACGTGAACAAATCATGTTTGCCATGAGCGACGAGCGAATAGTCGGCGTTTCCCAGCACTTCCTCCCATTTCCTGCCGCCGTATTGCGCCCGGTTCACAGTCGTCTGCGTGTGTTCGATCCGCACGCCGAACTGGAACGCCTTCTGACTCATCGGCACGTTGCGTCGCGCCAGCATGGTGTAGGTGTCGCGGGCGCTGTGGCCGACGGCGAGAATGACGACCGACGTATCAATGAACCCCGACGACGTATTCACGCCCTTCAGTCCAGTATCGTCGAACAGCATGTCCTCCACTTTCGTCAGGAACCGCACCTCGCCGCCGAGGTCTTCGATCTTGCGGCGGATCGCCTTCACCACGGCCGGCAGGCGGTTGCTGCCGAGGTGCGGGCGGTGGTAGTACAGGATGTTCGGCCGGTCGGCCTGCTGGCCTTTGCACTCGGCGAACAGCTCCAGCACCCGCAGCACGTCCGGCCCGGTGTTGCGGCAGGTCAGCTTGCCGTCGGAGAACGTGCCCGCGCCGCCCTCGCCGAACAGGTAGTTGCTTTCGGGGTGGAACGCGCCTCCGTCGTCGAAGGTTTTCACGTCGCGGATGCGCTCGGTCACGCGGGTGCCGCGCTCCAGCACGATGGGGCGGTAGCCGTGCAGAGCCAGGAAGTACGCGCAGGCCAGCCCGCCGGGGCCGCTGCCGACGACCACCGGCCGCTGGCGGATGGGGTGCGTGCCGGGGGCGGGCATGGCGAACGGTTCGTCGGGAACCAGTTCCACTTTGGCGGAGCCAGGGGCGCGAGCGACGGAATAGCCGTCGCCCGTTTCCACCTCGAAGTTGTAGACGAATTGCAGGTTCCGCTTGTCGCGGGTGTCCAGGGCCTTGCGGCGGATGCGCCACGGGCCGACGTCGGCCGGCGTCACCCCGAGGGCGCGGGCGACGTGGGCGGACAGGTTGGCTTCCGGCTCTTCGACGGGCAGCCGCAGGTTCGACACGCGGAGTGGCATGGGGAGAAGTGTACACGGCCGACGGACGGTGTAGAATACCGGCGTTCCAGACCGTGGGAGACGACCCATGACCGCCACCGCGCCCGCCGCCCCGCAGCCCACGCCGGAGCAACTGCAGGCCTACGCCGACCAGTTGCCGGACTTGTACAAGTACGTCCTCGCCGCGCTGCAATTCGCCCAGCCTAACCGCGTTGTCGGTCAGGGGGTGCTGGCGGGAACGGTGCGAATGTTCCTGCACAACCGACGGTACGCCCTCGTCGGCGACACCCCGGCGCGGGAGTTCGCCGACCCCCGCTTCTCCGGCCAGGAGTTCCTCGACGCGGTGCCGTTCCTGTCCGAAGAGGACTTCGCGGGCATCGCGGATCGACTCTACGAAGCGGGCTTCCTCGAGTTGGACGACGAGCCGAAGTTCCCGCGGCTGACCCCGACCCCCTTGGGTGAGCGGCTTATCGCCGCCCTGACCGGGAAGGAAACGCCCCACCGGCCGATTCCGCAGCTCCCGAACCCGACCTGGTGAGTCCCGGTGCCGTGGCAAGTGAGCTACCTCCCGCCTTGTCGCCAGCACGTGTTCCTTTCGCACTCGCGGGAGGATCACGACGATCTCGTTCGGCCGGTATACGACCGGTTGGTCGAAGGTCGCGTAGAGCCTTGGCTCGACCGTCACCACTACCCCTACGGGGCCGACTCCCGAACCGCGTTGCAGTCCGCCCTGCTCGAATGCCGACACGTCGTCTTCTTCGTCGCGGAAGCGATGGTCGCCAACCCGCGCGGGTGGTGCGTTCTCGAACTCGCCTACGCGGAATTGCTCCAGCGAAACCTGACCTTACCCACCGGGCCGTTGCAGAACGTCATCTTGCCGCTGTACTTCGTCCCGCAAGGTCATGCCCTGCTGCCGCAAACCGTCTGGCAAGCCGCACGGGACCGCGGCGCGTTCCACGATCCGACCGGCGGACTTGACCGCGTGTCGTGGGCGGTGGAACAGATCGCGTCATTCCTGAAACGCGAGGAAGAGCGGACGCGACAACTCGCGGCGAGAATTCGCCGAGACAAGTCGTTCCGCGAGAGTCTCACGTTTCCCGTCGGGCTGCGTGATCGAGTGAGTGTTTTTCGCCCCAAACCCCTTCCGTGAAGCGCTCCCGTGTTCGACCTTTCCGCCGTGCAAGCCGCCCTCCGCGACCAGGAGCTCGACGGCTGGCTGCTGTACGGCTTCCGCGGCCTCAACGTCCTCGTCGCCTGCGCGCCGGCACGTCGCCCGAGCTGTCCCGCCGTTGGGCGTACTTCATCCCGGCGCAAGGCTCGCCCTCGCCATTGAACCGGCGTCCCCCGACGAGCAGCCGGGGGGGACGGCAAGACGGTCGACCTGAAGTGGCAGGATCGGAAGCGCGTCATCGGCTCGACGGACACCTTCAAGTCTCCAGCCGATAGCTCCGTCTCTTCGGAATTGACTTCTCGGCTTGGCTGCGCGGAAATGGCAGAAATCGCGTCGCATTGTTTGCAGGTCGTCTGCCGACCGATTCGGTTCAATTCCACCCCGTAGACTGTCCGGCAGACCGGGCAGGCGAAGCGGCTCATCGCGGCGCTCGCGGGTGCGGGAATGCGGCCGACCGACCGACCGACCGAATGGTACGGATGCGGGGATGATCGTCCTAAATCCCCTTCAAGCACACCGTCCGAGCCGCGGAATCGAGCCAGGATCGACCTTCGGCGACGACCGCACAAGTCGGGATCGGCGGAAGGAATCGCGGTCTCGACACGGCGGAGACCATTCGGGCCGGCGTCCCGCCCCAGCCCAGGGTCGTCTCGGCCGGGGAGCGGCGGCGCTTGTGCCCGACGGGCCGCGTCGCCGCCAGCAGGATGGCCCGCCGCGCCGTGCGTGAGTTCCCCCATGACCGCCTCCTCCGCGAGGGACATCTTGTAGCCGATCCCAGAGGACGCCGGGAGATCACCCGCCCGCCACTCCCCAAGCCCGCCGCGCCGGCGAGGGGCGAACCGCCTGCCCCTCGGTGGCGCGGCGGGCTAACCGGACGCCTGGAGTACTGCCCCAAGCAGGCGGTGGAAGTGGTAGCCGCCGGCCTCCCGCTTCACGCTGAACCGGCCGGTCGTGTAACTGCGGCTGCGCAACCCCCGCTGCACCTGCTCGCAGATCCGCACGTCCTCGTCCTGCACGGTGTTCGCCACGGCCACGCTGTCGCGGATGAAATCGGGGGTCGCGTCGCCGTGGAAGTAGAAGTCGAATATCACCCGGCAATGGTCGTGATCCAGCGGCAACACCAAGTTCGTATCCATGACACCGGCGTACAGATTCGCCATGAAGTTCGGATACAGCCACCAGTACGCGGCATCCCCGGTGCGGGTCGCGCCGACGGCACCGTCGCCCGGCGTCAAGGGGCTGGTCTGCACGTTGCAGGTGTCGAACAGCTCCGTGCGGTATTGCTTGTAGTCGAGGACGCCGGCGAGCGCGGGGTGGACCGTGTTGACGTGATACCCGCCGTCGAGGTAGTTATCGACGTACACCTTCCAGTTGCAGTTCAGCGTATACGAGCTTGACGAGTGGTATTGAAGGCCGTCGAAGTTGGACCGAGCGAAGAACTGGGCGTACTCGTCCGTCACGAAACGTTCTGGCGGCGACAGGTGGACCCATACGAACGGCCCGGCGATCTCCACGCTGCCGACCGGCACCAGCCCGTTGGCGTCCTTGTCGAAGTCGCACACGCCGTCGAACTCCGGCGTGCCCCGCAGTTTGCCGGCAAGGTCGTAGGTCCAGCCGTGATAGCGGCACCGCAGTTTGCCGACGCACCCGCTCGGTTCGCTCAGGAGCGGCGCGGCCCGGTGGCGACAGACGTTGAAGAAGCCGCGCGGCACGCCGTCGTCGCCGCGCACCACCAGCACCGGCTCCCCGGCGATATCGGCGGTGAGGAACTGCCCCGCTTCCGCCACCTGCTCGGCGCGGCCGACGCACTGCCAACTCCGCCCGAATACGGCCGTCCGTTCCGCCGCCAGTATTGCCGCGTCGGTGTACCAAGTGTTCGGAATGGTGTGCGCCCGCTCCAGCGGGAGAGTCGGATCGAACCGCGACATGGCCACCCTCAGTTGCGACGGTGTGGGAATTTCCGCGGCCCGGCCCGGCGATTCGTCGCCTCACATCACGTACCGCCGCTTGGCCGCCGACGCCGCGTTGCACTCGGCGCAAGTGCCCTTCACCACGAGGTCGTACCCGGTGACGCGGAAGTGCCGGGCGGCCGCCACCGCCTGCACGGCCGCGACGATCTCCGGGTTGGTGAACTCGATCATCGTCCCGCACCCCTGGCACACCAAATGTTCGTGCCACGGGTAGCCGTAGTCGTGGTCGTACACCGTCCGCGGGCCGATTTCGATCCGCCGCAGCAGCCCGGCGTCCACCAATTTCGAGAGCGTGCGGTACACGGTCGCCCGGCTGACGGTGCGGCCGGCCGTCTTCAGGTCGGCGATCAGTTCCTCGGTGTCGAAGTGCCGGTGCGTGTCGAAGATGTGTTCGACCAGCTCGCGCTGCTGGTCGGTGTACCGCTGCGGCTTCGGCCGCGACGCCAAATACTCCCGGAACTTCTCCTCCGGCGTCTGCGACACTTCTACGGCGGGCAGCGGCACGGCGGCAATCTCCGAGCGAAGCGGGGCGAGCGAACGGGCATTATACACCCCCGCGCGTCAGGCGGGGGCGTCCGACTGCGGGAGCGGGACGGCCGCGACCCGTTCGGGTGCCCGCGACCACCACCCCGGCAGCGACCACGTCCAGCCGAGGACGGTCGCGGCCAGCCCCGCCGCGATCACCCACGCGAGGTGGTGCCACGCGCCGACCCACGCGACCACCTGCCCGCCGAACCGCACGCCTTCGGCGAGGCGCGTCATGTGGCGGGCGACGTACCGACCGAAGGCCGAGTCCCGCTGCCGGTCGAACGCCATCCACCGCAGCATCGCCGCCGAGACGGCCACCGCCGGGGTGAACGCGGCCGGCATCGCGAGCCACGGCTCGTGGAGCCAGAGCAGCCACGTCGAGGCGATTCCGGCCGAGATGTCCGCCGCCAGTTTCAGCGGGTGGATCTGGTGGTACAGGACTTTTTCGCGGAAGGTCATCACGGCGAGTCCCCCGGACGGTGTGGCTGTCTGATGATTGCCGGCCGTCTCGGCACGGCACCGCGATGCGACACCGGTCGCCCGAAGTCCGCCGCCGAAGGCCGGGGCGGTGGTCCCCTTGCTGAAACCTGGTGGTGCCCATTCCGCGCGGCCGGACGCGCTCTTCGTCTTCCACCTCCCCCCGTTGGGGGGAGGTGGAAGAACTGGTGCCATCGCCGAGGTTTTCAAACGACGGATACCGTCACAGAGTGCGCGGGTCACCGCGCCGGTGGCACGAGGGCCAACCCGATCCGCACCGGGGGGATGTCGGCCCCAGTGCGGTAACGCAGTTCGACGGCCGGTTCGCCGAGGGCCGATGGAAATCGCGCCGCCACCTGAGGGGGAATGCCGTCGCCGAGCTGCGTCGCGTCCCACACGATCACCCCGCCGCGACGGGACAAATCCGCGTCCGAGGTCCACGGCGAGAGGGCCGGGTCGAAGTCCAGCGCGCCCATGTTCCCGCTGCTGAACAGGACGGGCCGGTGAATCGAGTAACAGCAGATGTTCCCCGCCGCCCACGCCTCGCCGGCGACGACGGGGAACGGCCCGGCATCCGGGAATCGCGCGTGCCACCGGGCGTTCACCTCGGCCGCCAGGGCCTTGCCGGGGAAGTGCGGGCGGTGCGGCTTGCCGCTGAGGTACGGGTAGCTCACCTGCTTCGCCACCGTGAACGCCAGTAGCGCCGCCCCGATGCCGCCGGCCAGCAGCAGCGACCGCCGCAACGCCACCCGCCGCCACCCCGCGCGGCCGACCGCCAACACCCACACGCCGAAGAACGTCCACAGCGGCGACCCCCAGATTTCGCGCAACTGACAACCGGTTGTCACCGAGAGCAGCAGCAGCACGACCACGGGACCGAGGACGGCGAAGTGGAGGAACTGATTTGGCGAGCGGGTTGGCGT
>JAYUFU010000477.1:0-10411 GCA_043738505.1 Fimbriiglobus sp.
TCACCACAGAGGGCGCAGAGGGCACGGAGAAGACAAAAGAGAGGGGAGTGGATTTCAACCCTCTCTGTTTTCGTCTTCCCGGTTCTCCTCTTCTCCGCGCCCTCTGTGAACTCTGTGGTGAATCTTCTTCCTCGTCTCCGTATCAGTCCCCCACCTCGTCCGCCGGCGGGGCGTCCATGGCCGCTTCCTTGCCCTGGATCTTATCGATGGCCAGGTCGAGCAGCCGGGTGTACCCGGCGTTATCCACCGCGCCGGGGTCCGCGGTGCCGGAGAACTCGTACAGCCAGCCGTCGCCATACGGGTCGATGTCGAACTTCCGCGGCTCGGTGACGAGGACCGGGTTGTCGCCGTCGAACGCGCCGGTGCCGACGCAGAACACGTCGGTCGTCGCCTTGAACGCCTCGATCCAGCCGACCGTCTCGCCGACTTCCACCGCCGCGCCGGGTTTCACCTCGAAGCCGTACTCCACGAGGTCGCCGAGCATCCGCTGGGCGAACCGGGTGACGCCGACCCGCCACGTCCCCGGCCGCACCTCCTTCAGCCAGAAGTGCGACGGCGTGTACACCCGGTCGTCGGGCAGCTTGGTGGAGAACCGCGACCGGCGGTACGAGATCGAGCAGACGACGGGTTCGGCCATCGGCGCGGGCATCCCGGCGGGGTGGGGGCGTACCGTCTTGGATTACTAGACCCGACCGCCCCCGGCGAGGCAACGGATTTCCCGGAGTGAGAAGAGGGACTCACCACAGAGGCACAGAGGCACAGAGAGGATGAAGACAGAGAAGGCAGGGAGAGTTCTGAGAACACTCTTCTCTCTCTTGTCTTCTCCGTGTCTCTGTGCCTCTGTGGTGAGTTCCTTCTTTGCCTTCTCACCCCTTCCACTTGGCGCGGGGTTCGCGGGTCAGTTCGGCGTTCGCCTTGGCGTCGTCGATGAACAGTTCCTTCGCCGGATCCCACTTCAGCTTGCGGTGCAGGCGGTAGCCGATGTTCCCCAGGTGGCAGATGGTCGCGCTGCGGTGGC
This sequence comes from Fimbriiglobus sp., assembly GCA_043738505.1. Taxonomy (GTDB): domain Bacteria; phylum Planctomycetota; class Planctomycetia; order Gemmatales; family Gemmataceae; genus JALHQU01. Next base: position 1,019 of record JAYUFU010000477.1, read on the forward strand.
CGGTCTCGGCGGTGCAGATGGTCTCCTTCCCGCTCTTGACGCAGTCCAGCCAGTTCGCGTGGTGGTTGCTGCTCGGGTAGACCCGCTTCTCCTTCTCGCCGAGGGGGTCTTTCAGGATCGTGTCCGGCAGGCTGCTGATGCCGCCGCGGCCGACCAGGATGATGCCCTTGTCGCCCTCGAACACGCAGTCGGCACGAATCTCCTTGCCGTCGGTCCCCTTCTCGAACTGGTTGTGGATCATCTCGACGCCGCTGGCGTAGAGGAACCGAAGCCCGGCGGTGGCCTTCGGGTTCTCCGGCGGGATCACTTCCACCGGCCCGCTGCCGTCCATGCCCATCGCCCACTGCGCGATGTCGAAGTGGTGCGCGCCCATGTCGGCGATCTGCCCGCCGGCGTACTCCTGGTACTTCCGCCACGCCGGGAAGTGCCCATGGACGCCCTTCGGGCACAGGTCCGAGTGGTACGGCCGCTCCGGGGCCGGCCCCTGCCAGAAGTCCCAGTCGGTGCCGACGGGGATGTCCTGCTTCGGCAGGTCGCACGGCACCGCCCCCTCGCCGACGCCGATGCGGATCCGCTTCAACTTCCCGATGCGGCCGTTCCAGACGTACTCGACGGCCTTGCGGAAGTGCCCGCCGAACTCGCTCCGTTGCTGGCTGCCGGTCTGGAACACGACCTTCGCCTTCGCAATCCCCTCGACGATGGCCCGCCCCTCGGCGACGTTGTGCGTGAGCGGCTTCTCGCAGTAGATGTGCTTGCCGGCGGCGGCGGCCTGGAGGCACAGAATGGCGTGCCAGTGGTCCGGCGTGGCGATGACGACGGCGTCGAGGCCGGGCAGCTTCAGCAGGTCGCGGAAGTCGCCGAACTTCTTCACCCCGGCGTAGGTGCCGGCCTTGGTGCGGTCGGCGTACCGTTTGGTCACGGTGTCGGCGGCGCTGTCGAGCCGCTCCTTCACCACGTCGCACACGGCGACCACTTCGACGTTCGCGCGGCCGAGGAAGCCGCCCAGGTGTCCGCGGCCCATCGTGCCGACGCCGATGAACCCGACGGTGAGCTTGTCGCCGGACGCGGCGAGCGAACTGCGGGACCAGACCAGCGGCGCGGCCGACGCGACGGCGGCGGTGTGCAGGAACCGACGGCGGGAGAGCATGAGATCACCGGAAGAGGAGGGACAGGCGGGAGCGAGTGAAGGAAATCGTAGCCGAAGTGCGGAACAGATGCGAGGGGGCACCCACACTGTTCAACGCTCTTCGTTGGTCAGCCGTTCGGCCAATCGCAGCCGACGGGGATTGTCGAACTCGGCACGAATGTGATCGGCAAAACAATTGTGTTCGTCGTCGTGCCAAGCATACTCCTCGGCCAATTCCGGATTCGTCAGGATGTGGTCGTGCCACGCTACGAGGTCATAACCCAAGTCAACACTCGTGCTGCCCGTGAGCCATCCCCGTCCGCGTCGCATCCACTCAATCAGTTCATCATCCGTCCTGTCTTCAGGAAAGACGCTGTGGTCGATCGCCGCGAGGAGCACCATGCCCACCTGAACGGGCAAAATGCACCCAAAAGTGCCCCAGCTCATCGTGATTCTCCGGATGGGTTACGCCGCGTCCGCGCTTGGAAGTCGTGGGTTGTTCACGCCTCGTTCGCCACGGCTTTCCAGCGTCACGACTTGCCCCTGAAGCTGCTCCACCAGCCGCGACAGGATGGCGACCTGTTCATGCAAGTGTCGCGCGGTCGCGGTCAACCGGCGGACGGACTCCGGGGAATGCTCGGGAACCGATCCTCCAAGAAGTTGCCCTTCGTCGGTGGCCGTCAGCGTGTCCATCCAACTCGACTCGCCGCCGGTGTCCCACTCGGCCCGCCGCGCGATGATCTGGTGAATCGTATCCGCGCTCACGCCGGCGAACGGCAACTGTTCCGCCGGAAGCGTGAGCAGGTCGGCGCTCGCGCGGAACATCGGTACGCCGAACGCCTCCCGGAAGTATGCTCGCACCAGCCGATCCAACTGAGGTTCGCCGTCGTGCCGGGCCAAGATGTGCCGCACCAACCGCGACGGGGTGGCCCCGCCCCGGAACAGGTCGCGGAGTTCGGCGATCACGCAAGGGTCGGCGGTCATCATTCATCCCAAAACGATTCCAGCGAGACCACGAGTTATGCCGCCTCCGCACGGAGCCGCAGGGCCTGGCCACGGGTGTGCAGGGGAATGAGTTGGTCGGCCCGGAGCGCGTGCAACCCGTAAGTGATCCCGGACGGGTCGCAGAACTCCACTTCGAACGCCTCGCCCTGCCCGAGAACCTCGACGACCGCGCCGACCTCGCCCGCCGTCAGACCGTGGGCCGGGATGTCCGTCGCCACCGCGACCGTGTCGAGCAACTCGATGTGGACTCTCATGGGTGACTCAACTCGTGAGGATGCGGATCGCACGGTCGCGGTTCCGACCGCCGTGGACACCTCGAAATCCACGGTGAACCGCTGCCGTATTCGTCGGCCGGGCCGGGAACGGCGTGTGGGTTTGAGGGACCGCGATCCGTCGCGCGGAAAGGAGCGCTCGGGAGAAATCATACCCGATGGGTGTGCGACGGGCGAGAGGCGAGATGCCAGGAACACCCAACCTGTGGACAGCACTGGGCTCACGCCGTCGGTTGCCCACCGCGCGCGCAAAAAAATCCGGGCAGTCTTGCGACTGCCCGGACTACCAAGCGTACTTTCGGGTCCCGTCCATCCCTCCGGTAGCCTGGCCGCTCTAACCGTTCCCCCCTCGGAACGGAGAAAGCACTCGTGAAGAGTGCCCCGCCGCTGGTGGTCGCGGCGGGTGAGCACGGTTCGCCGCAAAGGCACGAACCGGGGTCCGTTCGCTCGTCGGCCGGTTCGATCCCGGCCGCGTCTCGCGGACACCACTATCTAGATCACGACCGGGCGGGGAGCAAGCGGGGCCGGGAAAATACCGGCGGTTGAGGCGTCACGGCTGGTTTCGGCCCCGCGCCGAGCCGGCCCGCCACTCGGCCGGGATCGGCCGTCGGGACGTGTCGCCGGCCGGCCGCCAGAACCGCACCTCGTCCTCGCCCAGCCGCCAGCTGAACGCCGCCGGCTGGCCGTTGATCTTGGTCGGGAACTCGACCGCGCCGGCGTCGGCGTCCACGAGGGCGACGCCCAACTCGGACAGCTCGCCGACGGCGGTGGCGTAGGTGGACTCGGCGCGGGCCGCCTCCTCCGTCACCGTGTACCGCCGGCTGCGGGACGCCCACGTCAGCTCGCGGCGGAAGCTGTCCAGGGTGTCCCGTTCGGCCGTCAACTCGGCCAGCACCTTCTTGGTGCCGACGATGTCGCGGACGATGGCCTCCACCAGCGGCAGCTTGCGGCGCGCGCTGGTCAGGTCGGCGGCGGTCGCCGGGAGCGGGATCGCCTGGTACGGGGTGGGGTCCGGCGTGCGGGCGGTGGGGCGGCTCATGGCGGTTCTCGGCGGGAAGCGGTGCGGGCATCGACCGCTATTGACACATTGTACCGGACGGAGCAAGGCCCCTTAACTGACACCGGGATCGGTCGCGGAATTCAGTCCGGGCCGCAATCCGGGGGCGTGCAGGAACGGCGTTGGATGCGCGGCCAACCTCGTTCTATAGTCCGCCAATCGGTTCGGCGCGCCCCCGCCGCCGATCTCCCGCACGAAAACATCACCCCCGTCATGGTTTCGCCCCCCGCCACCGCCGCCCTCGACGCCGCTGTTCTGGCGGATGTCCTCGCCGCTGCGCACGTCCTGGAAGCGGATCGGTTGCAGTCCGCCCTGGCGGACTACGCGGCGGCGAACGATGCCGCCGACGGCGGGGCGTTCGCCGAGTACCTCGTCCGGCAGGGCTTGCTGACGCCGTACCAGGCGCGGGCCGCCGCCGACGGGGATGTCGAGCAGCTGAACGTCGGGCCGTACCTGCTCCAAGACCCGCTCGGCGGGAACAACCTGGGCACCATCTACCGAGCCGTCCACCGGGCCGACCGCGGCCGGTTCGCGGTGCGGGTGATGCCGCTGCGGAGCCTGTGGAAGTCCCGCGAGGCGAAGCGGCACGTGGCCCGGCTGGCCGCCCTGCCGCCGCACCCGGCGCTCGTCCCCCTGGCCGACGTGGACACGGCCGGCGGCGTCCACTACCTGGCGTGGCCGTTCGTCGACGGGGAACCGCTCCCCCGCGCCATCGCCCGCGACCCGCTGCCGGCCGAGTTCGCCGCCCGACTGTTCGCCGACCTGGCCGACGGCCTGGCCGCGTGCCACGCCGCCGGGGTGGTCCACGGCCTGATCCGGCCGTCGGCGGTGCTGATCGGGAAGGACCGCCGGCCGCGCCTGCTCGACCTCGGCCTGGGCGACATCCTGGCCGACACCGACGACGACTCCATGTTCGACACCATCTCCACGTCGCACGCGGCGGTGGGGCGGATGGACTTCACCCCGCCGGAGACGGTGGCCGACCCGGCCGTCCGCTCGCCGGCGGCCGACGCCTACTCGCTGGGGGCGGTGCTGTACCTGGCCGTCACCGGCGAGCCGCCGTTCCCGGACGGGTCGGTGGTGGACAAGATGATCGCGCACCAGACCCGCGACCCGCTGCCGGTGCGGATGCGAAACCCCCACGTGCCGACGGCCATCGCCGGGCTGATCGAGCGGCTACTGGCGAAAGCGCCGGGCGACCGGCCGCCGCTGACGCAGGTGCGGGACGAACTGCGGGCGGAAGCGGAGGCGACGCCGGAGCCGCTGCCCCTGTCCGTCTCGGCCAGCACCCTCCGCGACGCGAGGGAGCTGTTGCAGACGTTCCAGGTGCGGAAGCGGTCGCTCGTCGAGCGCGACACGGAGGGGGCGGTCGATTTCGACCTGCCGGTGGTCGCCGCGCCGGTGCCCGCGCCGGTCCCGTCGCCGCCGCCGAAGCCGGCGCGGAAGGCCGTCTCGGCCACCGTCCCGACCGCCCCGGCGCGGATGATCGTGCTGCCCACGGCCGTCGTCCCCCCGCCCGTTCCCGCCGCCGTCCCACTCCGGCCGGCGACGGCCAGCGCCGTCCTGCCTCGCCCGGCGGACCTGCCCCGCCCGGTCGGGTGGGACACGAGTGGCCCGAAGAGCGACGGCGACGGCATGACGCGGCCCCCGGTGGTCGTCCCGCCGGCCCCCCGCCGCGCCACCGTCGGCGGGCTGATGCGCGGCCTGGCGTTCTGGCGCGCCCCGGCCGACGCCGTGCAACTGAGCGTGTTCGGCCCGCCGGAGATCGCCCCCGGCCAGCGGGTCAAGTTCATCGCCTACGCCCACCTGCCGGACGTGTCCGACAACGTCATCACCCTGTGCCGGGCGATGAACGAGGGGGCCGAACTGCTGGGGGCCGGGCACGCCGCCGAGCCGGTGGCGCGCGGGGCCGAGGTCGCCCTGCACCTCACCCTGGCCAGCGCCGGCGTGGCCAAGTCGCTGGTCAAATTCACCTGGGCCGGGCATCCGCGGCCGAAGACGTTCGACGTGTTCGTGCCGTGGGAAAGCCCGCCCGGACTGGCCGCCGGCACCCTCACCGCCGGCATCGCCGACGTGCCGACCGCCACCGTCGCCGTCCACTTCGTCGTCCTCCCCCGCGGCCACTGACCGCCGCGCGCCGTGCCACGTTCCGCGCGTTCCGCCCCACGGCGGCGACGGGGTTTTCCGAGACCGTTCGAGACCCCACCCCCCGGCCCGGCGAGGGTTCTTCCTTCCCACCCGCCAGAACCTTCCGCCCGAATTGAACTCGACACCGGCCGCGAAGCCGAGTGGAATACGCCGGTTGCGCGGCGCGAGCCGCGGCATCCGAACCGTCGCCTCCGAGGTACCCGACATGACTTCCGCGTTCCGCGCCGTTTGTGTCGCGTTGGTCTGCTCCGCTCCGGCCGTCGCGGCCGACAGGCCGGACGAGCCGAAGCCGGTCGCCAAACCGGCCGAGAAGACCGACGCCGAGAAACTCCAGGGCGTGTGGCTGTTCGACGGCTACCGCATGAACACCCAGTCGAACCTGAGCACGGTCTGGACCTCCGTCGTCACCGTCACCGGCAACACCTTCAGCATCACGAAGGTGTACGACTCGGACAAGCCGTTCACCGGCAAACTGACCCTCGACTCGGTCCAGAAGACCATCGACTTCACGCCGGACGAGTTCGACCTGACGCCGGTCGGGATGCCCGCCAAGTTGCCCGTCTGCACCATCCCCGGCCTGTACAAGCTGGACGGCGACACGCTCACGGTGGCGATGGAGTTCGACCTGACCGGCAAGCGGCCGGTCGGCTTCGCGCACGCCAAGAAGCGGGACGCCGTGCTGACCCTCCGCCGCGCGCCCAAGGACTTCAAGGCGTTCCCGAAGGACATCACGGTGAAGTCGGTCGGGCCGGACGGCAAGCCGTTGGCGGGCGCGGTCGTCTGCGGGTACATGCACCAGAACAAGGGCGAGATGGAGTTGACCGACCGGGACGGCAAGAAGATCAAGGTGAACCTGATGACGATGACGCCGGACGAGGTGGAGAAGTTGCTCGTCAAGTTGCCCGACACCTGGAAGGAGTACGTGAAGACCACCGTCAACCCGCCGGCCGGCACCATCCTCGACAAGGCCACCGGGTGGAGCTACCACCACGCCCAGAAGACCGCCGCCGATGGCACCGCGAAGGTGGAGTTCGAGAAACTCCGGTCCCACCCGGTGATCGTGCGGGACGCCGAGCGGAAGCAGATGGGCGTCGCGACCGTCACGCCATGGAGCCTGCTGGCCGGCGAGGTGGTGGTGAAACTCCAGCCGGAAGTCCGCGTGACCGCGCAGGGGACGTGCGACGAGATCGCGAAGTCCGGCGGAAAGACGGACGACCACTTCAACTGCTACATCGAGACCGCCAGCGGATCGCGGATCGCCTACGACGCGAACAAGGAGGGCAAGCTCGAATTCCTGGTGCCGCCGGGCGAGTATCAGTTGATGATGTATGGTGGCGTGGTGATGGGGAAGAAGGTGGCGTCGATCACCGTGCCGGCGAACCAGAGCGAGTACGCCGCCGCGCCGGTGGACCTGCCCGCGACCGGCCTGCACAAGCTGATCGGCAAGCCGGCCCCGGAGCTGACCGACATCGCCGGGTGGAAGGGCGAGGCGGTGAAGCTGGCCGACCTGAAAGGGAAGGTCGTGCTGCTCGAGTTCTGGGGCTACTGGTGCGGGCCGTGCGTCGGTTCGATGCCGGACCTGTTCAAGATTCACGACGAATTCAAGGACAAGGGCGTGGTCATCGTCGGCATCCATGTCGATGCCGATGGGGAAGTCACGACGGCGAAGCAGCTCGACGAGAAGCTGGCCGAGTACAAGAAGGACATCTGGAAGGGGCGGGACATCCCGTTCCCGGTGGCGATGACCTCCGGCAAGATGCTGGAGAACGACGCCCGCGGCGGGCTGGCCGACAAGTACGGCATCCGCGGGTATCCGAGCACCGTGCTGATCGACCGCGACGGCAAGGTGGTCGGCAAGTTCCACGCCCGCGACGCCGAGGCCGCCGGGATGCAGTTGAAGAAGCTGCTGGCCGAGAAGAAGTGACCGGCGGGCTGGGAGGGCGCGGCCGATGAACTCGCCGCGCCCACTATTCCTTCCCCGGTTCCGCCAGCCGATCCCACACCGCCGCGCGGAACCACTTCGGCAACGGCTCGGCCTTCAACTCCCATTCGCCGCCGCTCGTCACCTCGGCCAGCCACACCAGCGCGGACGCGGTGTTGTCGAACAGGTAGGCCCGATCCGTGCCGCGAATCGCGTCCGGAAGGAGTTCCAGCGAGCGGTAGTAGCGGGCGACGATCTTGTCCGCCGGCACGTCGTGCCCGCCGGCGCGAACCCGCTGCCGGACGCGAGACACGTTGATGGCCGGGTCGTCGGTCGCCACGAAGTACAGGTACGTTCGGTAGCCCGACGCCTGGGCCGCCTTCAGCAGTGCCACCTTGTCCGGCGCGGACATCACCGTCTCGAAGCTGAACGACGCCTTCGCCGCGAGCAGCGACCGTCGGAGGAAGTCGGCCAGCACCGACGCGAAGTACGAGTTGATCGGCACGGCGCGGAAGTCGATCCGGTCCCTCTCGAACCCGATGCCGGCCACGGTTGCGGACAACCCGGCCGACGCGAGGAAGGCGGATCGCCGGAAGTACTCGCCGGCGTCCAGACCGCGGATCGGGACACCGAAACTCGTCAGGTCGAACTCGCCGGCGGAGCGGATCGCCGCTTCGATCTCGTCCGGGTTCAGGTAGTGACCGAGGAGGTGGGCCGGCAGCACCGTCTTGAGCGTGCTTTTGCCGGACCCGTTCGGCCCGGCGAACATTCGCAGCCGGGGCACGCTCATCGCGCGACCCGCACTTCACCCACGCGGGCAGGTGTCCACGGCTCCATTGGCTTGAGGACTTTCCGCGTCCCGTCGCGGAAGACCTCCACGAGGAAGCCGTCTTCCACCCGGACCACGCTCTCGGCGGTCTCGGCGGCGCGGGCGGCGGCCAACCGCACCGCTTCCATCATCAGGTACGGCAGCTTCGCCTCCTCGGCGTCCATCTCTTCGGGCGTCATGACGGGTTCTCCGGGCAGGAAGGCGTCCGGGAATTGTACGCCTCACTCCTTGCCCAACACCAGATCGACCACCCAGCAGCCGCGAACGTGGGTGCCCGACGGTAGGTCGCGGTCGATGTTCCCCGTCAGGGGAACGAGGCCCGACGGCGAATCACTTTCGGCGCGATGGTGATGGGCTGTCGGGCCTCCCCGACCTACGGCCGGCTCGACCGCGACCTACTTGCCCAGCACCAGATCCACCACCCAGCAGCCGCGCACATGCGTACCCGGCTCGCGGCAGTGGGTGAGGATGTCGGGGTGGTCGCACCCGGCGTCTTCCAGCGCGTCGGCCAGGATCGGCATCCGCTCGAACGCGCGGTCGTCGTAGATGCCCCGCGCGATGCCGACGGCGGTCTCGGAGCGCCACGCGGGATCGAAGGCGACCGGGCGGAACGGGTTGCCGAACATCTCTCGCACGTAGGAACTGGTGGCCTCATCTGGCAGCGATTCCAAGTAGATCGTTAACTCTTCTCGCCGCCGTTCGGACGGCATTTTCGGACCTTCAAGGCAGTTCAGAGCGAGTCGGGAAAACGATCTTTCCGGTTCGTGCCCATCGCGATGCCACTCGTTCCAGGCCTGGCGCGCATCGGTCAAACCGCGGTCGCGCACCGAAATAGGGCAAGTTGCGTCAGCGTCAAGTTCAGCGAGTTCAATCGCTCGTACACTTCGAACATCCGGCATCGAATCCACGTTGTCGCGGCAATAGGCACAGAACATCAACCGCCACTTCCGGCGGGTGAACCGCTGGCCCAGAATTCGAAACATTTCGTGTGGATGGACACAGGTCAGCCACTCTGCTTCCGTCATCGCGCCCCCT
>JAYUFU010000478.1:0-10410 GCA_043738505.1 Fimbriiglobus sp.
GGGTGGCTCCACGCCCTGGCCGGCAACGGGGTCGGGTCACCGCAACTCTTGTTGGCCCACCGCTGGTTCGGGACGACCGCCGCCGTGTGGCTCGTCGTCACGGCCGTCTGTTCCGAACGGGATTCTCGCCGCGGGGTACGAAGTCGAAGCGTGCGGCTCCTGCTGATGTCGGGGATTCTTCTCACGGCGCTGACGGCCCACCTCGGCGGGCGGCTCGCGCACGGCGGCGACTTCTTCGACTTTTGAGAGCCGTTTGCAAACCCCCACCCGCCCGTCATGCCGGCAGCATGCCGACGGACTTGGCGTAGTTGAAGAGGCCGCCGGCCTCGATGATCGGGGTGATCTCGCCGAGCGGCTTCAGCGGCCACACGTCGCCGGTCGTGCGGTTGGTCAGCTGGCCCGCCACCAGGTCGATGGTCAGGTCGTCGCCGGTGCAAATCTGGTCGATCAGCCGGCCCTCGGACTCCAGCGGCAGCAGGTACGCGCCGTTCACCGAGTTGCGGTAGTAGATGCGGGCGTAGAACTCGGCCACGACCGCCACGATGCCGGCGGCGGCCAGGGCGATGGGGGCGTGTTCGCGGCTGCTGCCGCAACCGAAGTTCCTGCCGCCGACGATGATTTGGAACGGCGAGACGAATTCGTCCGTCGAATCGTGGAAGGGGACGTGGCCCTTCGGCAGGCCGCTGCCGGCCGGGGGCACGCCACTCAGGGCGTACTTGCCGAACATCTTGTATTCGGCCGGAATCGACGGGTTGTACGTCAGGTACTGGGCCGGGATGATCTGGTCGGTGTCGATGTTGTCGCCGAGGACGTAGGCGCGGCCGGCGAGGACGGTGATCACGGGAGTCGCCCCTAGACGAAATGGGTGGTCCGCAGGTGCGGGTTGCCTGCTACAATGATACGGATCAACTCCCCGACGGCGGCAAAGGGCACCGGGTTCCGGGCGCGAGTCCGCGCCGGAACGCCTTTCGCGTGCTACGCTAATTCGAGACACCTCGTCGGGAGTTCCGGCCCCGTTCCGCTTGGCGGTGTCCCGTCCGGCACCGTCTGCTGCCGAAGGATGCGATATGCGAGCACGTCTGACCGTCGAATCCGGAGCGTGCGAGCCGGCCGTCGTCGAGTTGACCCCCGGCGTGACGGCCACCATCGGCCGCAGCCGGGAGAACTCGTTGGTGGTCCGCGACGACCTCGTGTCGCGGCTGCACGCCAAGGTGTTCTTCGAGGACGACAAGTGGCTGATCCGCGACTTCGGCCTGAACGGTACGAAGGTGGGCGGGACCAAACTGGTCGGCGCGGCGGAGCTGAAGGACGGCATGGAGATCGTCATCGGGCAGGTGAAATTCCGCTACGCCGTCGGCGGGCTGACCTCCTCCGGGGCGTCGCCGACCGTCGCGTCGGTGTCGGTCCACACGCCGCCGCCCGGTCCGGCGTCGGTCACGCCGGCCCCCGGTCGGGCGTCCGAGGTGCGGGCGACGCGGGCGACCCATTCCATTCCGCGGGAATTGCCCGGCACCGCGCCGGCCCCGGCGCTGGGCGAGTCCACGTCCGAGACCGACTTGCGGACGGACGAGTTGACGGCCCTGTGCAAGTACATGACGGCCGCCGTCGCCGTGTCCGACGCGCTGGAACTCATCCGCCTCACCCTGCGAACCGTGCTGAACCAGACCTCGGCGGCCGTCGTCGGGTACCTGAACCTGGACCCGTCCGACCCGTCGCCGAAGCTGATGGCCCCCGACCGCGCGGCGATGGACGTGGCGCTCAGCCGCCGGCTGACCGAGCGGGTGCGGGAACTGCGGCGGACGGTCTGGCTGTTCGGCGAAGACCGGGGCGGGCTGGCGGCCGGCAGCAGTCTGACCTCGTTCAGCGACGCCGTCTGCCTGCCCGTGTTCGGGTCCGACGGCGAGCCGGTAGCGGCCGTCCACGCCTACCGCACCGGCCGCGGGTTCGCCGAGCGGGACGTGAAGTTCCTGGAGGCGGTGGCCGGCTTCCTCACGCCGGCGCTGGAGACGCACCGCGGCCGAAGGAAGTTGGAGGCCGAGAACCTCCGCCTCCGCGCCTCCGCGCCGACGGCCGACGAACTGATCGGCGACAGCTCGGCCATGATGACCCTGCGGCAGCAGATCGGCCGCGCCGCGCCGCTGCCGTTCACCGTGCTGATCCTGGGCGAGAGCGGGGCCGGCAAGGAGCTGGTCGCCCTCGCCCTGCACCGCCACAGCCCCCGCGAGAACGGCCCGCTGGTGGTGGTGAACTGCGCCGCCATCGCCCCGACGCTGCTGGAAGGCGAACTGTTCGGCTACCGCAAGGGGGCGTTCGCCGGGGCCGACCGCGACCACGCCGGGTTCTTCGAGCAGGCCGACGAGGGGACGCTGTTCCTGGACGAGGTGGCGGAACTGTCGATGGAATGCCAGGCGAAGCTGCTGCGGGTGATCGAGGGGAAAGCGTTCCGGCCGATCGCCGGCGCGCGGGATGTGACGGTCGATGTGCGGGTGGTGGCGGCCACGCACCGCGACCTGGAAGAGGAGGTGAAGGCCGGCCGCTTCCGTCAGGACTTGCTGTTCCGCCTGAAGGTCATCCTGATCCGCGTGCCGGCCCTCCGCGACCACGCCGAGGACATCCCCGAACTGGCCCGCTTCTTCCTGGAGCGGCTGTCCGCCCGCTGCCGCCGGTCGTTCCGCCTGACGGCCGCCGGCGAACGGAAGCTGATGGCCTTCGGCTGGCCGGGGAACGTGCGGCAACTGCGGGCGCTGCTGGAAAGCGCGGCGGTGATGAGCGACGAGGACGTGATCGACGCCGAGAATCTGCCCATCGGCAGCACGAGCGAGGCGGTGGCGGCGCTGGTGGCGGCCGTCGCCCCGCAACTGACCGACGCGCCGAGCAGCCTGAACGTGGACGACATCGAGACGTGGGCCATCGTGAAGGCGCTGCGGCAGACGGCCGGGAACGTCAGCCAGGCGGCCCGCGTGCTGGGCATCAGCCGCGACACCTTGCACACCAAGCTGAAGCGGAAGAACATCGACCGCGAGACGATCCTCAGCCAGCCGCCGCCGACCCCGCATCCGGGGTGAGGTAGTTCATCCCCGTTTCTCCGGCCGGACTTCGCGGAAACCGCCCACGGGCTGGATCGTCGCATCCGGGGTGAGGTAGTTCATCCCCGTTTCTCCAGGTCGCGGAGGATGTCCTTCAGCGGGCGACCGCCGCCTCGCGGCGATCCAGCTCCTCCGGCGAGCCGGGCGGCTCCAGTCGGTACTGCTTCGGCTTGCTCGGGGTGAAGTAGCCGAGCAGCTTGCCGTCCGCCGCGCACAGCTCGATGGGGCCGTCCGCCTTGTCCAGTCTCGCCTTCATCTGGTCGGTCACGATGATGATCGACATGCGGGCCTCCTCCGTTGGTGACACTGGCATTGTACCACGCCGCGCGTCATTCCAGATCCCACACGATCACGCGACCGGTGGCGCTTCCCGCCGCCGCCATCGTCCCGTCCGCGCTCACCGCCACGCAAAGTAACCGGCCGATCTTCCAATCGAACGCTGCCGCTTCTTGCCAACCGGGGTGCGACCACACCTGGAGGGAATGGTCGTTGCACGCGGTCAGAAGCCGGCCGTCCGGGGCGCAAGACAGCCCCTTGAAGTGCTTCTTGCTCGGCTGTTGCCGGCACGCCTCCGTCCCCGACGCGACATCCCAGACGATCAGCACCGGCCCGTAGATGGCCGCCAGGTGGGAGCCGTCCCGCGTGAACGCCAGCTCCGAGGCGTGCGCCGGTGGGGGTTTCGCCGGCGTCAGCCGCGCGGTCTCTTTCCCCGAAGACGCATCGCGAAGGACGATGACGGAGTCGAAGCGATCTCGCTTCTCGTTCAGGACTCCGAACGTCGTGGCGAGCGTCCCGCCGTCGTGCGAGAACCGCATCGCCCCGGTCGGGAAAGACGACTCGGTTCGCGTGCCGCCCCAACCGCCGCGGGCGGTTTTGAAGCCCGGCACCTTCCAGCGACGGAGGGCGACGCCCGAGTTGCCGTGCGCCACGAACACCGACGAATCCGGAGAGAAGTCCACGGCTTCGGTGAACCCTTCCGCTTCGAGGGCCGGTTCCGTGGCGTCCGTCGGCCACACCGCGACACCGTACCCGCCGCGCGCGACGAACCGGCCGTCGGCACTCACGGCGAGCGGCGACCAGAATTTCGACCCCGGCCAGCTTCGGAGTTCCGCCTTGTTGGCCCAGTCCCACAACTTCACCGTTTCGTCGCCCGACGCGGTGACGACTGCGGACGAGTCCGGCGTGAACGCGATCGAATAGATCGGCTTGGCGTGCGCTTTCCAGGCGATCATGCGCGGGCCTCTGAGAGCGGGTGCGCCGTCAGGAAGTCGCGCACCCGTTTGACGCACTCGTCGCCGGCGTCCTCCAGCAGGTAGTGGCCGCAGTCGGGGAAGGTGTGCGCTACGGCATGTGGGAAGAGCCGCTGCCATTCGGCCAGGAAGTGCCTGTCGAACACGAAGTCCTTCAACCCCCACAGCAGCAGCGTCGGCACGCCGGCGAACTGCGCCGCGCTGGCCTCCACCCCGGCGACGATGTCGTACCCGGCGTCGGTCGGCTTCAGCGGAATGGTCTGCACGAACTTCAGCACCGCGACGCGGTGTTCCGGCGAATCGTAGGGTTTCAGGTACATGGCCTTCACGTCCGGCGACAGCGGCCGGCGGGTCACGCACCGCCGCGCGGCGGCCTTGCAGAAGGCGTTGCGGTTCAGGATCAGCCACGCGCCGAGGGCCGTGTTGCGGGCCACCCACAGCGAACACGGCAGCTTCTTCGACGCCGGCAGGCGGGTGCAGCCTGTGTTCAGCGAGATGATGCGCTTGATCCGCTCTGGGTGCCGCGCGGCGAACCCCATGCCGATCATGCCGCCCCAGTCGTGCATCATCAACGTGATGTTGGACGTGATCTTGAGGTGATCCAACAGCGCTTCGAGGTCGTCGATGCGCGACTTCAACGAGTAGTCGTACAGCGACACCGGCGGCTTGTCGGACAGCCCGCAGCCGATGTGATCCGGCACGACGCAGCGGTACTTGTCCCGAAGCGAGAGGACGACGTGGCGGTAGTAGAAGCTCCACGTCGGGTTGCCGTGCAGCATCACCACCGGGTCGCCGGTGCCCTCGTCGAGGTAGTGCAAGCGGCCGGCGGGCCGGGCGAAGTGCGCGCCGGCGAACGGGTACAGGTCGGTGTCATGCGCGGTGGAAAGTGTTCTGCTCGCTCCGCGAGCGGTCGGATTCCGGGCCGCTCGCGGAGCGAGCAGAACACTTTACCATATCACCCTCGGCGGCGGTTGCTCTTGGGCGGGCCGAGGATCTCGTTCAGCGCCACGGCGACGGCGGCCGACTGCGGGTTGGCCAGTAACTCCGTGATCTTCGACGAGATGGCCGACTTGGCCGCGCGGAACCCGGCGTCGGTCGGTCGGGCGATGGTGGCGACCGTGGCAATGGTGGCGACGCTCGTGCCGGCGGTGGCGACCGTCGTCCCCGACCGGGCCGGGCCGACGACGGTGGCCACGGGCAGGTCGTCGGGGCCGGTCGGCGCGGGGGTCTTGGATCGCAGGGCGGCGACCGGCGCGGCCGTCGTCTTGAACGTCGGCGCGGCCTGCTCGCCGAGGCGGACCTTCTTCGCCTGCGGGGCGACCTTCGGCTGCGGCGGCGGTTTCGGTGCGGCCTTCGGCGTCGGCTTGCCGCCGGCGCGGAGCTTGTCGATCTCTTGCAGGAAGCGGTCGATGTCCGAGCCGCCCGTCTTCGGCCCGGTGCGGCGGGCCTGCGGCGCGGCCACCTGCTGCTGCCGCTTCTGCTCCTCGGACGCCTTCTTCACCTGCTGGAACACCCAGCTCAGCACCGAGATGCCGACGATGATGCCGAGCGGGATGAGGATGTTGCCCATCGGGGAACCTCTGAGAAGACCGGACTAACCACAGAGGCACGGAGACACGGAGAAGACAAGAGGAGAGGAAGATTGATTTCGACTCCGCTGCTCGTCTTCTGCTTTCTCCGTGCCTCTGTGTCTCTGTGGTTAACTCTTCGTCCCATCCGCGGGCTCAACTGCTCCGGTTGCCGTCCGGGGCGACGCCGGCGATGCTGTTCCGCATCGACGTGTCCGCTTGCAGGTTCCGCATGTTGTAGTAGTCCATGACGCCGAGCTTGCCGTCGCGGAAGGCGGCGGCGATGGCCAGCGGCACCTCGGCCTCGGCCAGCACCACCTTGGCGCGGTTCTCCTGCACCAGCGCCTGCATCTCCTGCTCCTTGGCCACGGCCGCCGCCCGCCGCTTCTCGGCCTCGGCCTGGGCGACTCGCAAGTCGGACGCCGCTTGGTCGGCGGCCAGCTTGGCCCCGATGTTCTCGCCCGGCTCCAGGTTCGCCACGTCGATGGACACGATCTCGAACGCCGTCTGCGCGTCGAGGCCGGAGTGCAGCACCGTCTGCGAGATGAGGCCGGGGTTGGCCAGCACCTCGCGGTGGTCGTGGGCTGAGCCGATGGCCTTCACGATGCCCTCGCCGACGCGGGCGATGATGGTCTCCTCGGTGGCCCCGCCGACCAGCCGCTCCAGCTTCGTCCGCACCGTCACGCGGGCCTTGGCCAGGAGCTGGATGCCGTTCTTGCACACGGCGTCCAGGAACTGCTTGCCCTTGGACGGGTCCGGGCAGTCGATGACTTTCGGGTACACGCTGGTTCGCACGGCTTCCAGCACGTCCCGGCCGGCGAGGTCGATGGCCGAGGCCGTCTTCCACGGCAGGTCGAGGCCGGCCTTGTGCGCCGCGATGCACGCCTTGACGGTGTTCTGCACCCGCCCGCCGGCCAGGTAGTGGGCTTCCAGGTCCTCGGTGTTCACCTTCACCCCGGCCTGCACGAGCGCGATCTTCTGGTTGACGATCATGCTGTACGGCACGTTCCGCAGCTTCATGCCCACCATGTTGAAGATGGAGATGTTCGCCCCGGTGAGGAGCGACTGGATCCACAGGCGGATGAAGCTGAAGAAGATGAACAGGAACACCAGGAAAATGAGCGCGACGACGCCGGCGACGATCAGCCAGACGAGGTCGGCGTTGTCGAACCCGCCGGACGCGGGTGCGGCACCGGCCTTGTCTTTGGCGGCGGGTTGCTGCGCGAACAGCGCGAGCGAGGTGGCCCAGTTCACGGTGGAGTCCTGCGTTGGGGGTTCGGGTGTTCTGGAAGGTACTCCGCACCCGGAGGGTGCGGAGTACCTTTACTTCATGTCGTCCAGGTTGATGTTGCCGAGGTCGGCCGGCGCGTCCACCTGCCGGACGGTCACGCGGCTGCCTTTCACGTCCACGCACCGCACCCACACGCCGGGGTCGATCATCATGCCCTCGCTCAGCGCGTCCACCCGCCGGCCGTCGATCTCCACCGACCCGCTCGGCCGCATGGGGGTGAGGGTGCGGCCGTACCGCCCCTTCAGCCGGTCCAGTTCGGCCAGCTCCGGCATGGCGGCGGTCAGGGTGCCGCCGGCGGCGTCGGCGTCCAACCCGCTCTTCAGGCTGAACTGCTGCCACGTCTTGAACAGTCCGGCGAACACGGCCGGCAGCCCGACGCACAGGCCGATGGTGGCGACGACGGCTTCGGTGGTGCTGCCGTTGGCGTAAATGACGGCGACGGCGACGACGAACAGGACGATGCCGCCGACCACCATCAGGCCGCCGGTGATGGGGAAGAAGAACTCGCCGACCAGCAGCACGACGCCGAGGGCGATGAGCATCAGCGAGACGGCGAGGTACGATTCCATCGGGGCGGGGTGGGGGGTTGGGGGAATCGAACCGGTGTGGACAGTGTATACGCGGCGGGCACCGGCGGGCGGACAAAGAGTCCGAACGGGGTGAAGTGGCGCGACCGGTACGGCGTTTCACCTCGCCCGAACGCGGGCGGCGTCACTGGTACAGGCCGATGTCCAGCGCCTCGCTCATCTTCCGCCACACCCACCAGCCGCAGCTCCGCCAGCGGCAGTGGATCTTGGCCGACACCAGCGCGCCGGGGCGGACGCTGGGGTCGGCGTCGAGCAGTTCCACCTCGACCAGGTACGTCTGCGCGACCGGCTGCAACTCGCCCGTCTCCGGGTTCTGCGTGACGGACAGCGGCCCGCCGGCGCGGTGGGTGAGGGCGGGCGGCACCGTCTTCTCGGCCGAGTCCGGCAGGCGGCGGAGCTTGCCGTGGTAGTCGCGGTCGGTGCGACCGGTGACGTACACCGTCACGTCCAGCGCCGCGCCGCCGGCCAGTTCCTCCTTGAGCAGCCGGTGGCTGGCCGGCGAGATCGGGATTTTGACGACCAGCCGGGACGGGTCGGCGACGGTCATCAGCGGCCGCTCGCGGGTGCCCGACGTGTCGTACGCGCGGCCCACGTCGGTCGCCTTCGGCACGCCCATCGCCACCCCATCGGCCGGCGCGCGGAGGGTCTGCTGCTTCTCCAGTTGGTCGCGGCGGGTCTTCACCTCCTGGAAGTTCTGCGCGGCGGCCGAGTCGGCCTCGGCGGCGGCCTGCTCCAGTTGGTCCGACCCGCTGCGGCGGGCCTCCTGCCGGAGCTGGTTGGCCTTGGACTGCTCGGCCTGGTATTTCGACATCCACTCGACCAGGTCCTCGTTCAGTGCCTGGTTGTTCAGCCGGACGAGCGGGTCGTTCTTCCGCACCACCTGCCCCTCGGTGACGAGGACGGCGGTGAGGACGGCCGGCTCTTCCACGCCCAGGTGGTAGGTGAAGTCCGGGTTCGGGGCCATCAGCCCGGTCTCGCGGACGCGGCTGACCGGCAGCGGCACCAGCACGAACGCCGCCACGACGGCGACCAGGCAGCCGACGGTGGCGTACACGCGCTTCGGTTTCACGTCCGGCATACGGCCTCGCTGGCGGATGTTTTTCAGGACCTTGTACGTCGGGAAGATGAACATGGACACGAGCGACAGGATCGCCAGCATCCGGCTGAGCACCTTCAGCTTCGGGTTCAGGAAGTCCGACAGGAACCAGACGATGCTGAACGTCAGCACCCACCGGTAGATGTAGCTGGTGATCGCGTACACGACGAACAGCGCCTTCCGGCCGGGCGACATGTACTGCTCCGGCGGCACCTCGATGCCCAGGCACTTGGCCAGGAACAGGTTGTTCAGGAACTTGTTCGCGCGGTCGCGGAGGTTGGGGATCTCCAGCCAGTCGGCCAGGATGTAGTACCCGTCGAACCGCATCAGCGGGTTGGCGTTGAACATCACCGTGGACACGCTGCACAGCACCATGATGCACATGGCCGTGTAGTTCACCACCGGCAGGTGCGGCGTGTACCACCAGACGAACGTGGCCAGCGCGGCGATGAACAGCTCGACGTAGATGCCGGCGAAGCTGATGACGATCCGCTTCCACTTGTCGGCCACCGTCCAGGCGTCGGTCACGTTGGCGTACAGGGCCGGGCTGAAGCACATGAGCAGGACGCCCATCTCGTGGCACTCGCCCTTGTACGCCTTGCAACTCAGCCCGTGGCCGAACTCGTGGATCACCTTCACCACGCCGAGGCTCAGCCACATGTACAGGACGGTGCGGAACTGGAAGAACTCGTTGTACGCCGGCAGCTTCTCGTAGAAGGTGCCGTAGTGCAGCAGCACCTGGAGGAGCGCGGCCAGCATCAGGCCGACGCTGGCGGCCAGGAACGCCGGGGTGAAGATCCACCACAGGTAGCGGAACATGGCCGTCAGCAGGCGGTCCGGGTCGAACACCGGGATCTTCCAGTACATGATGTTCGAGACGGCCGCGAACCGCTTCATCCGCCGCTGCTTGAGCCGCCGCTGGAACAGGTGCTTGCCGGTGCCGGCGGCCTCGTGCTGGACCAGTCCGGCCGTCACCAGCTGGCGGGCGAACCCTTCCAGGTCCTGGAACTCCAGGCGGTGCGGCTTGTACTCGGCCTCGAACTTCGTCCGCACGTCCTCCATCGTGTGCCCGCCGTCGAACAGCGAGAAGACGAAGTACTCCTGGCGGTTGAACCGGTAGTACCGCAGGCACACCGGGTCCTTGATGACGTAGTACGCCTTGCCTTCGTACCGCTGCTCGACGTGCTGGAGGTCCGGACGGACCTTCAGCCGCACCTGCTTGCGGCGCTCGGCCGGGTTGTCGAGGAGTTGGGGGTTCATTTGGGTTCTTGGCGAGTGGGGGGCGTCAGCCCCCTGTTGGATCGGCGAAGGGGTACGGCGGGGAGGCGGAAACAGGGGCTTACGCCAGTGCTGTCCACATCTTCGACGCACCGAAATCCCGCGTGGTGTCCCGAGTTCTTCACGCCGGAGGCGTGGCGGACTGTAGCCAGGGGTGAAGCCCCTGGTGCCGCTTGAATTCCTCGCATCCCGGAGGGATGCCGGATGTCCGCCACCCCTCCGGGGTGGGTTCCTTTTTCGTCGCATGACCAGGG
>JAYUFU010000479.1:0-10408 GCA_043738505.1 Fimbriiglobus sp.
CGGTTTGCGGGTGGGAGCCGTCGTCGCCGGTTTGTCGCCGGCGAGCCGGCGGAAGAACGTGCGCGGGTGGACGATGGTGATCAGTTCGCGGATGGCCGCTCCGAGCGGTGCCCCGAACTTCAGCAGGCGGCGCTTCTCCCGCGGCGTCACCGCGATCTTGTCGGGCAGTCGGTCGCGGAGGATGCGGTTCTCGGCCTTCGGATACTCGACCATCCGCGTCAACTGGCGGTCGGTGGCGGCCGCCAGGAGCAGCCGCAGGCGGTCGGGGATGCGGGGCATCGGGGCGAGCTTGGACGGGTCGCGGGTGACATCGGGCGAGGGCGCGAGACTGTTGTACGACGGGCAGCCCCGCCGAATCGGGGCCGCCCGCGACATCGAAACCCTTGCCACTGATTCGCGGGTAAGTGGGTCCATTCATCCGGTGGCTGGAACGGCAGGTCGGAGCGTTCCCACGGGGCGCGGAGCAACTTCGGGTCGTGCTCGAGGGCGACCGGGCACTCCGCGATCCCGTCGTCCGGGTGGGTCCGGTCGTCCGGCCCGACGCTGGCCGGCCGACCCCACTCGCGCCGGCCCCACGCCACCTCCGCCGGGTTCCGGTCGGGGGCGCAGTCGGCAATCGCTCCGACCGCAGTCGCGTGTTCCGCCGCAGGAACTCGCGGATCGCCGACCCCTGGTGGTTCGGGCCGCCGTCCCACAGGATCACCACCGTCCCCCGCAGGGCTTCGGCCGGTCGCGGAGCAACTCGACCACCTTCTCGGCGGTGATGGACCCGTCCACCGCGGTGGCGAAGTCGAACCCCCGCCGCGCCCTCGCCGGCGACACCGCGATCGCCCCCATCACCGACACCGTCTCGCGGTGCCCGCCGTCGCCGCCGATCACCGGCGGGCGACCGACTCGGCCGCACGAGCGGGTCGAGGAACGGGCCCGTCTCGTCGATGCGGACGAAGTGGCCCCCGTCGGCGGAGACTTGTTCCGAATGGCCGGATAGGCCGGGCCGAGCCAGGAACCGGTGGCCACCGGGTTCCGCGGCGAGTACCCCCGCTTCGACAGCCACTCCCGCAGGTCATCCGAGGAGTTCCTTCACGGGCGTGCCGCCGTCGGGCAGCAGGTGGTGCGGCCGGCCGGTGCGGTCGGGGTAGGTGGCGTCCAGCGGGATGCCGAAATGCCGGTACAGGGTGGCGGCTAGGTCGCCGGGTGTCACTGGTCTGTCAGCGATGTGCCCGCCGTCGGCGGTGGTGCGGCCGATCACCTGCCCGTGTTTCAGCCCGCCGCCGGCCAGCAGCATGGACATGACCGTCGGCCAGTGGTCGCGGCCGTCGGTGCTGTCCTGCGTGCCGACGCGGGGCGTGCGGCCGAACTCGCCCATGGCGATCACCAGCGTGTCGTCGAGCCGGCCGCGGTCGGCGAGGTCGGCCACCAGCGTCGTGACGAGGCCGTCGAACAGCGGCAGCAGCGGGCCGAGTCCCTTCTTGATGCCGCCGTAGGGCGGGATGTTGTCGCCGTGCGTGTCCCAGGTGCCGGACGCCGTGTGGTAGCTCAGGTCGAGCGTGACGAACGGCACCCCGGCCTCGGTCAACCGTCGGGCCATGAGGGCTTGCTGACACCACAGGTGCTTGCCGTACTTCTCGCGGGTCTTCGCCGGCTCCTGGCTCAGGTCGAGTGCGGCGCGGACGCGGCCGCTCAGCACCATCTCCGCCGCCGCGCGGGTGTGCCGGTCGAAGCCGTCCAGGTGTGAGGACGAGTCGGCGAGGGACCGCAACCGGTCGAAGCGATCCATCAGGCGGAGCCGCGAGTCCAGCCGCGCCTCGTCGATGCCGGTCGGCAGTTCGAGCGCCGCGCCCGGCGACATCTTGCCGCTATCCACGCCGACAAGATCGTACACGGGCAGCTTCGCGGCGGCGTTCGCCAGGAACGGGTCATAGGCCGGGCCGAGCAGACCGCCGTAGGCGAGGTGGGTGCGGCTCCGCTGGAAGGCGGCGTAGCCGGGAACGGCCGGGTGGTTCGGGCCGTGGAACTTCGCCACCAGCGCGCCGATGGCCGGGTAGTCCTTGGTCTCCGGGTTGGTCCGCGCTTCGGCCAACTTGTTCGCCGTCTGCATCACCGTGTTCGGCTCGTGGTTGCTGCCCCGGCAGTCCACGGACCGGATGACGGTGAACTTGTCCAGCATCCCGGCGAGTTTCGACAGGTGTTCGCACACGCGGACGCCGGGCAGTTTGGTGGCGATGGTGCCGAACGGCCCGCGGTTCTCCGGCGGGCGATCCGGCTTCGGGTCGAGGGTGTCGATGTGGCTCGGCCCGCCGGCCATCCACAGCAGGATGACGCTTTTCTTCGGTCGGGTCGGCGCGGCGCGGAGGAGCGCGGGCACGCTCAGCCCGGCCAGTCCGGCGAGGGACGCTTTGAACAGGTTCCGCCGGCCGAGGAGCAGCCCCTCGCGGTCGCGCGGGTGGAAGCGGGTGAAGGCGTGACTCATACCGGCGGAGTATACCGTACCTCGGCGGGCCGCGTTCACATTTCGCGGTCGCGGCCGGACATCCACCGGCGGCGCGGAACGACTCGGCCCCGAACCCCGAACCGGCCTGTCGTCCGGCGTGTCGGTGACGGTACCGTCTTCCCACCCCACTCCCCCGGAGGGCCACGCCGTGACCGTAGAACAAACCCCGCCGGCCGTCATCCACTTCTACAGCACCGCTGGCGAGTACGGCGGCTTCTCGAACTTCAGCCGGCACCGCATCCACCTGAAAGGCAAGACCTGGCCGACCACCGAACACTACTTCCAGGCGCAGAAGTTCGCCGGCGAGCCGGACGAGGCGGAGGTCGGGCGGGCGAAGACGCCGGCCGTGGCGGCGCGGATGGGCCGCGACCGCAAGCGGCCGCTCCGCCGCGACTGGGAGGCGGTGAAGGAGACCGTGATGCTGGACGCGCTGCGGGCGAAGTTCACCCAGCACGACGACCTGCGGGACATCCTGCTGGGTACCGGCGACGCGGCGCTGGTGGAACACACCGTCAACGATTCCTACTGGGGCGACGGCGGCGACGGCTCCGGCAAGAACCGCCTCGGCGAACTGCTCATGCGCCTGCGGACGGAGCTGCGGGCGGACGCCGACGGGCCGAGCGACCAGCCGAGGCGCGGGTAGATGTCCCGCCGCCGT
The DNA here is from genome assembly GCA_043738505.1 of Fimbriiglobus sp. Lineage (GTDB taxonomy): Bacteria > Planctomycetota > Planctomycetia > Gemmatales > Gemmataceae > JALHQU01. Next base: position 3,150 of record JAYUFU010000479.1, read on the forward strand.
CACCCTCTCCGACGCGATTCGGCAGGGGGAATCCGTCTTCGGGTCGGTGGCGCGCACGACCCCCTCACTCCCCCGCGTTCGCCGGTACAATGCCCCTCGCGTCTCCGCCCGTGCCTCCGCGATTGGCCCCCGATGACCCCTCCCCGCGTCCTCATCCTGTTCAACCGGCCGGTCCTGTCGCCGGGCCACCCGGACTACGAATCCGAAGCCGAGGTGCTGTACTCGGCGAAGGTCGTCCGCGACAGCTTAACGGCGCTCGGCATCCCGCACGACGAGTTCGGCATCACCGACGACCTCACCCCGCTGCTGAAGCGGCTGAAGAAGGCCGACTTCGACGTGGCGTTCAACCTGTACGAGGGGACCGCCGACTTCTCCATCACCGAGGTCTACCTGACCGGACTTCTGGAATGGCAGCGCATCCGCTACACCGGCTGCCCGTCCAGCACGCTCGTCCTGGCGCGGCAGAAGGTGCTGGCGAAGACGCTGTTCCGCGACGCCGGCATTCCGACGCCGCCGTTCGCCGTGGTCCCCGAAGGGCAGCCGGTGCCGACGCCGGACTTCGCCTTCCCGATGATCGTGAAGCCGTCCAGCGAGGACGCCAGCATCGGCATCGATCAAGCCGCGGTGGTGACGGACGGCGCGGAGCTGGCCGCGCGGGTGGCGTTCGTCCACGAGCAGTACGGCCAGCCGGCGCTGGTGGAGAAGTACATCGCCGGGCGGGAGATCCAGGTGTCGGTGATCGACCTGAACGGCACCGGCGAGCCGCTGGTGCTGCCGCCGTCGGAGATCGCTTTCGCGCCGCCGACCGCCGGCCGGCCGTGGCCGATCTACACCTACACGGCCAAGTGGGACGAGACCAGCGACGAGTACAAGAAGGCCCCGGTGAAGGTGGGCGTGCGGCTGCCGGAGGCCGCGTGGGCGCGGGTGTCGGACGCGGTGACGCGGGCGTACCACCTGCTGGACGCCCGCGACTACGCCCGCGTGGACCTGCGGCTGACCGACGCCGGCGAGCCGTTCGTGCTGGAACTGAACCCGAACCCGTCGATCACCAGCATCATGATCGACGAGGGGCTGCCGGGCGTCGGCTTCACCTACGACCAGTTCATCGGCGCGCTCGTCCGCAACGCCGCCGCCCGCACCCCCGGCCCGGCAGGGGCGCGGCGGAAGCGAGGGTAGGCGGAAAGGCCCTGTGGGTGGTGTGGCGGTGCGTCTGGCATTGCCGACTGTTTTCACGCCGGAGGCGTGGTTGCCGGTAGCCAGGGGTGACGGGCGAGCGCAGCTCGCGGAACCCCTGGTGCTGTTTCCGATAAATTCTCCCGTCGCGCAAAATCTCGGACGGCCGCCCGCGAATGACACGATAGCTCGCACTCCCGATCCCTGCCGTTGGGAACCACCGTCATGGCCCTCCGCTTCCTGTTCCACGTTGGCCGGGCCGTTGCCAACCAGGGCGTCGGCCGGATCGCCGGCGCGATGCTCGACCCGACGCTCGCCTCGGCCGGCAACCTGATCGGCCAGATCGGGGCGGACGCCTGGGCCGGGCTGCGCGCCGAGAAGAAGCAGGACCGGCTGAACGGCGACATCCTCGACGCCGCCAAGATGGACTTCGCCGAGATCAAGCGGCAGGCGGTCGAGATCGCCGCGCAGGTCGCGCCGAACGACCCCGTGATGCGGGACCACGTCGAGCGGTTCGTCACGCTCGTGCCGGCCAGCATCGTCGCGTCGCTGAAGCGGGCCGACGACCCGACCGGCACCACCCTGCCGTACAACTACGCCGTCGAAGACGAGTCCGATATCGTGAAGTTGCTGCCGGTGCGGTTCCCCCGCGCCCACTTCCGGCCCGGCTACGCGCCGCCCTTCCTGCGCGGGTGGGAACTGGTCACGCAGCTCGGGGCCGGCGGCTTCGGCGAGGTCTGGCAGGTGCGAAACCTCCGGACGACGAACCTCGTCCGCGCGGTCAAGTTCGGCCACGCGCTGAACGACGCCGAATTGTCGCTGCTCAACGAAGGCGACGTGCTGAACCGCCTGCTCGCGCACGGCAAGCACGCCGGCATCGTCGAACTGCACGGGGTGTGGGCGGACGGCGACGAAGTGCCGTGGCTGATGTACGAGTACGTCCCCGGCGGCGACCTGACCGGGCTGATGCGGAAGTGGGCTGCTCTCCCGATGGAACAGCGGCTGCCGAAGGTGCTGGCGGCGTTCCGCGAGTTGTGCGAGACGGTCGGCCACTTCCACCGCCTGTCGCCGGCCATCGTCCACCGCGACCTGAAGCCGAGCAACATCCTCGTGACGGCCGACGACAAGTTGAAGGTCGGCGACTTCGGCATCGGCTCCGTCTCCGCCAAGCGAACGCTGGACGGCGAGCGGCGCGGCACCCTCAGCCGGACGAACACGGTGCAGGCTTACCTCCGCGGCGCGCACACGCCGCTGTACGCCCCGCCGGAACAGAAGACCGACCCGAAGCACCGCCCGCAGCCGACCGACGACGTACACGCGCTGGGTGTCATCCTGTTCCAGATGCTGACGGGGAAGTTGGACGCCGCCCCCGGCGCTCGCTTCGAGGGGGAACTGGGGCTGATGAAGGTGCCGCAACAGTTGATCGACGCGATCGGCGATTGCGTCGAAACCGACAGGGCGAAGCGGCCGGCGGACGCGGGCGACGTGTTGGAGAAGTTGGCCCCACAGGCAGAGACGATGGGCCACACCGCACCCGCCGACCGGCCGAGTGAGGAAGCCGAACTTTTGTCTCGGGAGCAACCGGAGCAGCAGCGGGATCGCCTGGGGGCCGAAGGTGAAACCGCCGAGGCGAAGCAGAGGGTCCATCAGGAAGTCGCGCGACACGTCGTCGAAATGCAGCAGCGGGAGTGGCGTCTGGAGCGAGCACTCAGGGCGGATCGGTTCTGGATGAGGTGTCGGCAAGTCGTTTCGTTGTTGGTGGTATCCCCACTCTTGATCCTTGTCGCGTACTTGCTTCTAAAAGCCATGAAGGCCATGTGAGAATGCAATGTAGCAAACATCTGCGGCGCGCGGGAAAGGCGAGGAATGAGTCCTTGAAAACGAGTGTGGCTCCAGAGTTTTCACACGGCTACAGGCAATCACCTCTCCGCAGTGAAGAAGCGTCACAAGGCCGCGTGGGCATAGTGATCTTCACGCACGAGGCGCGGCTGCCTGTAGTAAAGGGCGCAACCCCGGAGCGGGCAACTTGAACGACCGGGAAACGAAAAAAGGGGGAACCTTCCGGCTCCCCCTCGTCAGGCCGCTCCCTGGCGGTCGCGGCTCGCAAGCTCGGTCACTTCTTCACGGTCGCGGACACCGGCACGATGACCGACTTCATCTCCTTGTTGTCCGTCACGATCTCGATGTCGCGGGCGAACTCGCCGGCCTTGTCCGGCGTCAGTTCCAGTTCGATCACGTGGCTCGGCCGGGCGTCGTCGTAGATCACCTTGGCCGAGATCTGCTTGTCGCCCGTCTTCACTTCCAGGATCTTGAACGGCGACAGGCCGTTGATGGTGATCCGCGGGCGGGGGCCGACGACCGGGCCGGCGGCCGGCATCTGCACGTCGCCCAGCTTCACCGCGCCCGGCTCGGCGGTCAGGGCCGGGACCACGTTCACCGTCACCGGGATGCGGTACTTCTCCAGGCCGGGCGTGGCCGACACCAGGAAGATGTCGGACATCCAGTTGCCGGCCGGGCAAGTGTCGAGGACGGTGGCCGTCACCTCGTACACGGTCTGGCCGAGTTGGCCGGGCACCTTCTTCACCTCGGCCTTGACGAACTGGCCGGTACTCTTCGCCTCGGTCACGGTCCACACGAGGTTGCTGAACAGGGTGACGGTCAGCTTGGCGGTGCCGGCGGTGCCCTTCTTGACCGTGCCCAGGGCGAGCATGTCGGGGGACATGCTCATGTCCTCGCGGCCGGTGCAGGTCACGTCCACCTTGGTCTCGGCCAGCCGGCCGGCGGTCGTGAACGGCACGTGGACGGACACCGTCTTGGTGAAATTCCGCTGGTTCTGCGGGATCTTCTTGGTGTCCATGTACGCCGTCATGAACGTCTTCTCGCCGGGGGCCAGTTCGCCCTTCATCACGCTCACCGACACGCACCCGCAGCCGATCCGGGGTGCCCCGATCTTGACCGTCGCGCCGGTCTTGTTCTCGATGGGGAAGTAGTGGACCAGCACCGGGCCGATGGACGACGGGCCGAAGTCCTTCGCCTTGTCCGGCATGTCCGGCACCTGGCCGGACCCGGCGGCCGCCGCGACCGCCACCACCGCCGCCGTCAATACATACCGCATCATGGTTGTTCTCTCCCGAACCGGGCGGTCGAGCCTCGTGCGACCAATTCCCAGTTTGAATGTAATGTACCAGGAATCGCGGGAGTCCAACATCAGGAAAACCCCCCGTTTCGCGGGGTGCGGGTGTCCGCCGCCCCACTCCGGTCGGCGAGACCCCACCGACCCCGCCAACCCGTCCAGCTTCCCAGGGCCACGTCCGTTCGCCCCGACTACCGGTGAGCGAGAACGGCCGCCGTCACTTGCGCCGCGCCGGCTGCCAATACCGCCCGACTGGCGGCCGATGCGGTCGCCCCCGTCGTCAGAACGTCGTCGATCAGCAAAATCCGCATTCTCGGCAGGCGCAGGGTGGGTGCGAACGCCCCTTCGACATTCCGCAACCGCTCCGCACGACTCGTGCCGACTTGTTTCGGCGTCGGCCGCACCCGGCGCATGGCAAAGGGCAACAGCGGCAGGCCCAGAACGCCGGCCACCCCCCGCGCCACCGCTTCGGACTGGTTAAACCCCCGACTCCACCGCCGCCGCCAGTGCAGCGGCACCGGCACAATCGCGCCCGCCCCGGCCGCCAGTAGTTGCGGCCGCCGCGCCGTCGCCCAGACCCGGCCGAGCGTCTCCGCGACCCCTTCGCCGCCCGGCTGCTTGGCTCGCAGGATGGCGTCCCGCAGCGCGCCGTCATACGGCCCCAGGCGAACGGCCGCGTCGAATGGGAACTTGTCTTCCCGACAGCGGAGGCAGCCGGCGGACGTGTCGGTGTGCGGGCCGACGGTGCTGGCGCAGCGCGGACAGGTGGCGTGCGGCTCGGTGGTGATGGCGGTGGTGCAAGCGGGGCAGAAGCAGTTCGGCGTCGGCTCCTCCGGCAGCGCGGCGGCGCACAGGTGGCACCGCCGGGGCCAGAGCAAATCCGACACGCCGTAGGCGGCGGCACGGAGGAAGGGGAGGAGCGTCGGCATGGCGGATGAGCGCGGGAGCGGCGGGGTATTCAAGGGCAGTTCGCGGAGTGGTGCGTCTGTTGCTCCCCCAGTTGCCGTTCCCGTTCCGCCTCGTCGGTCAACTTGCCGGCGATGCGAACCAACTCGCCCTGGAGCGCCGCCGCCTGCCCCGACGGGGGGACTAGCGCGGCCCACAGCCGGGCGTGCTCCTTCTTCCAGTCGCTGGCCTTCACGACGCGAAGCCCTCCTTACCGCCGAACGACCGGTTCGGCCTGTGCGCTAACTCGCAGGGCCGTGGGCGGTCATGCCCAGTCGTCGTTGAAGTACTCCGTGCGGAGTTGGCCTACCGAATCGTACAACCCGAACCCGACCTGCTCACCCTTGCAGTCGAAGAGGGGCCGCCGCTCCTCGACCGGCTCGCCGCCCGGCCCGAGTTTTATCTCCCGCTGCCACCGCCCAGCCTCGTCGCTGTGGATCTCGAACTGGAGGTCAATCGCCCCCGCCGGGTCGTACAGGCAAGTGCGGACAACCCACAGCCCGGCATCGGATAGAACGGCCGGGGTCCAAAACTCGCACATCGCCCCAGGATATTTGCGGTGGTGCTCCGCGACCAGCGCCTCGTATGGCGGGGGCACCTCCTTGTACGAGACCTTGCACAGCCCCTCGGGCTGGCTGTACAAGTCCACCCGACCGACCGTACAATCGTCGAGGTAGTACGTCTTGGTGTACTCACCCGCCGCGATTGCCGCCGCGATGTCGTCCTGCGGCAAGTACCAAGTCCCGAAGACGATCTTGCAATACAGACGGTCCATCAGTCAGCTCTGGGGAGCAAAAGCCCTCTGCGGCCGAACATCGGATTCTCCGGCCTACTGGCCGAAACATTCCCGACATGGTAACCGCCGAGTCCGGGCGTTCAAACGAAAATCCACCGGAAAGCCGGAATCCTATTCACTCGTGTTATTGGGATACCCGGCGTTCCCGCTGCGTTCAGGAAGTCCGCATGTCGCATAGCCACGATACGCCGGTTACGCCGCCGAAGCTGCTCGACCAACCCCGTATCGTTCGGGCAGGTTGAGCGGGCGAAGTGGCCGGAGCGGTTGCCGGTGGTCCTGACCCGCCGCGCGACTCGTAGCCGACTCTCTGGCAGAGTCGGCCACCCTATTTCCCCACCCACTCCGGGAAGCCCAGTTCGCGGAAGCGGGCGAAGCCGGGGCCGGCCACATACCGCACGAACGCCGCGGCGGCGTCGGGGTCGCGGGCCTGCTTCAACCGGCCGATCTTCACGTCCGCCCGGATGCCGGCCAGTTCAGGCAGCTCCAGCATCGGTTGCGCCGGGTAGTTGCGGGCCACGGCGTCCCACACGATGGCGGCGTCCACGGCCCCGACCGGCGTGGCGTTGGCCGAGTCCGTCACCGTCCCCGCGCCGTGGACGTTCGCCGGCGGCAGCTCGTTCCACTTGCCGGTGGCGGTCAGCCGCGAGCGGACCAGTTTGCCGACGGCCGCGCCCTCGTTCGCCAAGCTGACCCGCGTGCCGGGGCGGATCAGGTCGGCCCACGCCGTCACGCTCCTCCGCTGTTTGTCCGTCGGCGGCAACAGCACGACCGCGCGCATGACCGAGAGCGGCACGGTTTCGGCGATCAACCCCCGCTCGGTGGCGAGGCGGAGGTAGCTGTCGTCGGCGGGAAGGAAGGCGTCGGCCGGGTCGCTGGCGGACGGGAACTCGACGCGGGCAAGCAGGTCTTCGGACGCGCCGAACCGCAACTCCACGCGGCGACCGGTGGCCGCCTCGTAGTCCGCCGCCACGAGCGTCATCGCCGGCCGCAGGCTGGCGGCGACGTACACCACCAGCGGCCGCTCGCCGCCGGCGCGCGGCGCTTCGCGGACCACCAGCGCGGCCACGAGGCCGGCCAGCAGCACCAGCGAACCGACGGCGACGGGCGTGGGTGAACGCATGGGTAATGAGACCTCGCACCGGCGACGGGGAGTATCGCAGGTGCGCCAGTGGTATCTGGCGGTTCTGGGCGAACCCGGCCCGCAAGGGCCGT
>JAYUFU010000480.1:0-10397 GCA_043738505.1 Fimbriiglobus sp.
GGCAGCGGTTTGCGCGCCCGTTTCCCGGCCCACTTCCCCAGCTTGACTCGCGTCCAAATGGGGCCGTGGGCGGCTCTTCACAATTCCCCCTTCGGATGAAGTGGTATTCCCGGCACATCCGATACAGACTCCCAGCACCAGGAACTCGGACCGTCGCCCGCCGCCGCCGGCGTCCACCCGTAGGAATTCGATTCCATGATCGATCACGACGAACTCCTGGCCACCGCCGGCGAGGTGGACAGTCTCCGCCAGCAGTTGCTCCAGGCCCAGCGGATGAGCAGCGTCGGCGAGCTGGCTTCCGGCGTCGCGCACGAGTTCAACAACATCCTCACCACCATCATCAACTACGCGAAGATGGGCGTCCGCGGACCGGCGGCGACCCAGGCGCAGGCGTTCGAGAAGATCCTCCGCGGCGGCCAGCGGGCGGCGGCCATCGTCAACAGCATGCTCGGCTTCGCCCGCAACAGTTCCACCACCCGCGAGCCGACCGACATCGTGCATCTGGTCGAGGAGGTGCTGCTGCTGACCGAGAAGGACCTGAGCAAGCACCGGGTGACGGTGGAGAAGCGGTTCCACGGGCGGCCGGCGGCGGTGGTGGTGCCGGGGCAGATCGAGCAGATCCTGCTGAACCTGGTCATCAACGCGCGGCAGGCGATGACCGCCGGCGGGCGGCTGAAGATCGAAGTCCGCGACAGCGCCGACGGCGAGACGGTGGAGATCCGCATCGCGGACAACGGCGTCGGCATCCCGCCGGACCAACTGCGGATGATCTTCGAGCCGTTCTTCACCACCAAGCAACCGGACGAGCACGGCCGCGGCGGCACCGGCCTCGGCCTGAGCGTGTGCCGGCAGATCATCGAGCAGCACCACGGCCGCATCCGCGTCGAGAGCGTGGCCGGCAAGGGGTCGAGCTTCACCGTCAAACTGCCGAAGCGCCTGCCCGCCGACGGCGACGAGTGACGGCGGTCGGTTGTTGTTCCATCTCCACCTTTGCGGATGCCCAGCGAGGTCGTCCGAGACCTCACCCCCGGCCCCCTCTCCACGAATGGAGAGTGTGTTCAAATTGCCATCGTTGTTCGGAAATCCCTTACTACGTACAGTGCGGCCAATGTTCTTGATCGGGCGGCAAGTAGGAGGCCGGGGAGTTCGGTCGGGCGGAGGAAGCCGTGGAACCGGCGGGAGACGGAGTTGGGATGGACTCCGAGGACGGCGGCCACGACTTGGCGGGACTGGCCCGCGGCCAGGATGCGGACGGCCTGCCGGCGGCGGCATTCCAGTTCTTGCGGAATTCCAAGGGGTCTGCTCACGACACAGCGGCGGCGGGCCGGGCTACCGTGGTTCGACGAACTGAAAACGATCAACCGACCGGAACCGGCTCCGGTTGAGGTGTAGCCAGCGACCGCTGCAGCTCGCGGTACGTCACCCACAGGTTGTGGAAGCCGCGGCGGCGGTTCCGCTCGGCCCCGCGGAACAGCACGCCGTGGACGCCGATGGCCGCGCAGATGGCGCACCCGCACGACTCCCACGGGCGGTCGGCGAGCGTCTCGCGGTACCGCGCGGCGTTCAGCCGCTTCGCGTCGAACGGCCGCTCGTAGGCCAGCACCGCCGCGTGCGCGTCGTCCAGCGAAACGGCGCGATCCGCGTACCCCAACGCGGCCGTCCACGCGGCGTCTTCGAGTCGCAGCGCGTCGGTTTGGGTCAGCTTGCCGGCGGCGATCAGTTGCCGCAGCTCCCGCGTCACCTTCGGGTCGGCGATGCGAATGCGGACGGCGGTGTACGTCTGGTCGGGCGCGTAGTCGTTGTCGCGGTCGTCCTTGAACGCCCGCGTGAGCGGCGACGTGCTGTCGATGCTGGCCACGCCGAAGCCCCGGAACTCGGCGACGTGATCGGTGCGGTTCAGGCCGAGCAGGTGCAGTCGCGTTTCGGGGTGCCGCACCTCGGCGACGCCGGCCAGGACGGCCAGCACTTCGGCCGACTTGAGCGGCACCATCCCGCCGAGGGCGATCCGCCGGTAGCCCCTCTTCTGGAGGTCGGCCACGCACGCCGCGTAGGACTTCGGGCTCCACCCCTGGGCCGCCCCGACCGGCTCGAACCGCGACCCGTCCGATTGCACCGTCTTCAGGAACTCGGCCGCGAGGGTCAGCGTGATCGTCTGCCGCCGCGTCCAGTCGTCGGGGACTGTTTTCGCCGCCGGGTCGTACCCCAAAACCACGTGATCGACGGACACGCCCCAGTCCACCCGGCAGGCGTCGTAGTACCCGATCACCCCGTCCACGGTGAACGGCGGTTCGGCCTCCGCGCGGTACGAGAACGCCCCGCAGTCGCCCATGAACAACAGCGGCCGGTCGCCGGCGCGGAAGAACTCGCGCGCACCGACGCGGAACAGCCGCTGCTGCTCGGACAGCCTGTACTTCGCGTCCCGGAACCGGCCGTCGGCGTCGGACCCCTTCCCCTGGATGCCGTCGTAGGGCGCGGGGTCGAGCACCTCGTGCGCGTACCGGCCGTCGTGCTGGCCGACGCCCCGCGGCGGGTCGTGCTTGCGGGCGAACGGGTACTCCGGATCGACCAGCTCGTGCGCGTCGGGGAAGAAGAACTTCATCCGTTCGCCCCCTTCGCTTCGAGGTATGCGCGGAGCAGGTGGTTGGAGAGCGTGCGGATGTGCCGGGGGGTGTTCTGCACCTCGTCCCACGGCAGGCCGTTCAGCCCGTCCCACTCGCCGGCCGTCCACCGGCAGACCGGCGCGACCAGCCGCAGTTCCCGTTCGGGCGCGGCGGGCGTGCGCGGGTGGACGCCGGCGACGATGCGGTCCATCAGCTTGCCGACCGCGCGGAGGCCGGCCCCGTGCATCAGCCGGCTCTTCGTCGGCGGCTTCCCCCACGCCTCCGGGAACACCGCCCGCACCGCCGACCAGTACGCCACCAGCAGCCCGCTGCTGCCCGTCCACGATCCACGCCGGCTTCGCCTCGCCGGCCTTCGGCACGGGGATTTCCAGCGTGCCGGCCGTCGCCAGCCCGTCGTTCGCCTCCGGCCCGCGACTGCTCGTGAAGGCGACGCGGGTGGTCATCGCCAGGATGATCGGGTTCGGGAACAGCACCTTCTCGCCGTTCAGATATTGAACGATGTCCTGGACGTGTCGCTTCACCTCCGGCCGCTGGTAGCCGATCAACTTGCCGGCGTCGTCGCGGGACACCCGCGAGATGTCGGCGATCGCCATCAACTCCTCCCCGGTCAGGCTGAACACGTACAGCGGGTGGTCGGCGTCCTGCTCCAGACGCAGCGCCCGGCGGCGGAGGACGGTCTTCGCGGGCGGCATCGGTCACGCCTCCAGGGCGACGCGGTGGAGTCGGGCGAACCGCGTCCACTCGCAGGCGAGGCCGCGCCCGCGAAGGGTGCGGAGCAGGGCCGTCGCGGACGCGCGGGGGGAAGTGGTGAGCGCGCGGAGGATGAACCCGACGATCTCCTCGTCGTCCACGCCCCGGCGAACGACGGTCTCCCTCGCCGCGAGGCCGGCCCGCCATTCGGCCATCCGGTCGCGCGCGGCGGAGAACGTCCACACCTCCGGCGGGTTCGCCAGGAGATGACCGGCCAGCCGCGCGTTCAGCGACACGAGCGCGCCGCCGACGAGGGGTTGCAAGCCGGCGTCGGCCGGGAGCAGGCAGTCGGCGAGCGGGTGACTCCGGTTCGCCCCGGCGCAAATGATCGCCACGCGCCCCGGCGCGCGGTCGTTCGCGGCGAGCAGGTCCGGCGTCATGGCCCGCAGGTACGGCACGGACACGGCGACGAGGACGAACGCGCCGGTGTCGGCGGCCAGCTCGGCGACACGGCGCGGCTGCCCCGGCACCGGCCCTTCCCACTCGGCCAGGGCGTCCCACCAGTCGGCCGGCGCAGTGGGGGACGACCGGCGGGTCGGCGTCCGCGCCAACTTCGGCCGGCGGTACTGGGAAAAGGTGCAGGAACTGTTCGGCCAGAAGTGGACCCGGCCGGACCTGTCGCAGGCCGAGCGGACGAAGTACCTCCAGGAACACCGGAAGAAGAAGACCGTGTACTGCTCCGCGATCTTCCTCGACGCGCTGGGGCGGCTCGGCTTCCAGGCCGGCAACCACCGCAGCTGGCAGGCGGACGCGGACCTCGGCTTCCTCGACGCCCTGGCGCGGCTGGACTACGACCCGGCGGTCGAGACGGTGTGGCAAGACAGGATGATGAAGAAGTCGTCCAAGGGCGACGAGGACGACGGCTTCGGGCGGGTCTTCAACAACGTCAAGGACTCGGCCGTGAAGGTGCACAAACACCTGCTCCGGGCGGTCGGCCTCGACAACCCCGACCCGGCCGAATGACCTCACCGGAGGCCGAGCCACTCGCGCGTCCGGACACCGAAGCGGGTGTGCCCGGCCACTCACCAGTGCATGACGAAGCCGCCATCGACGTTGACGGTCTGGCCGGTCACCTGGGCGGCGCGGTCGGACGACAGGAACACGACCATCGCCGCCACGTCCGCCGGCGACTGCCACCGGCCGAGGGGCACGGCGGCGCGGATCTTCCGCTCCGCCCACTCGTCGTACCCGACCCGTTCGGCGGCGGGGGCTTGGTCGTGCCAGGCCTGCCACACCGACCGGTTGAGCGGCGTCTGCACCATGCCGGGACAGACCGTGTTGACGCGAATCCCGTGCGGGGCCAGATCCTTGGCCATGCACTGGGCGAAGTTGATGGTCGCCGCCTTGCTGGCACTGTACGGCGGGTCGGTCTGCGAGCCGATCTGCCCGGCCACCGACGCCAGGAACACGAACGTGCCCCGCCCGGCGCGGACCATGTGTGGGGCGACGGCGTGCGCGACGTTCACCGTCCCCAGCACGTTCACCTCCAAGACCCGCGGCCAGTCGGCCGGCGACAGGTTGGTGAACGGGAAGCCGAACTTGCCCGACCCGATGGCGGCGCAGTGAACGACGTGGTCGATGCCTCCGACTGCCACCGCGCGGTTGACGGCGTCGAAGTCGGTGACATCGACGACCGTTCCGGCGGCCGCGACCGCGTACTCAGTGGCGAGTTCCTCGGCCACCCGCAACACGGCCGGGTCGCGGTCCCACAGTTGCAGCGAACACAGCTCCGCGGCGAACGCCCGCGCCACGGCCAGCCCGATCCCGCTCGCCGCGCCGGTGACGAGCGCCGTGTGCCCTTCCAGATGCAGGTTCATGGTCCGTCCTCCACGCTCCGAATGTCCAAGGTGTTCTACGGGGTGAGTGTGCCAAAGTTTTTTGGCACACTTCCGTGACCCCACCCCCGGCCCCCTCTCCAGGAATGGAGAGAGGGTGTTCAAGGGCGGAACGTGGCATCCGTGCAGCCCGACTCTCCAGAGTCGGGACGAATTACTCAGGCGGCTCGTCCCGACTCTGGAGAGTCGGGCTACTTCCAGAACCCTTTCCGGGACGGTGAGGGTGGCGAGCGCGGCTCGTCGGGTGAGGTTCTTCCTCCGAACGCCGGACCCCGCTCGCCCCCACGAGCGAGTAACGCACCCCGCGAATTTCCTTGACTTGTCAGGCTGACCCGGCGACATTCCCTTTCATCCCATCTCGCCGCGGAACTTCCCTCGGACTGCGGCCGACCGAACTCACCCCGTCAGCGAGACTCCCGTGGCCAAGAAGAAAGCGGCGAAGGTCGAATCCTACCTGGCGTCCGGCAGCCTGAAGGCCGGGGCGTCGGCGGCCGCCCTCCAGTCGGCGTACACCATCGAGGTGCGGTTCCTCGGCGGGCTGACCCCGACCCAGAAGGCCGCGTTCAAGGCGGCGGCCGACCGGTGGTCGCGGGTGATCGTCGGCGACGTGCCGAGCGTCGTCGTCGGCGGGGAGGTGATCGACGACCTGCTGATCGAGGCGCAAGGGGTGGCCATCGACGGCCCCGGCGGCATCCTCGGGCAGGCCGGGCCGACGAACCTGCGGCCGGCCTCGGCCGGGGCGAGCGCGTTTCTGCCGGCGAAGGGAATCATGTCGTTCGACACCGCCGACCTGGCGAAGATGCAGGCGGACGGCACCCTGCTGGACGTCATCACCCACGAGATGGGCCACGTCATCGGCATCGGCACCGTGTGGACGCGGAAGGGACTGCTGGCCGGGGCGGGCACGGCGAACCCGACGTTCACGGGGGCGGCGGCGAAGAAGGAGTTCGGGGTGCTGAAGGGGACCGGCCCGGTGGCCGTCCCGGTCAAGAACTCCGGCGGCCCCGGCACCCGCGACAGCCACTGGCGGGAGACGGTGTTCAAGAACGAGCTGATGTCGGGCTTCATCGCCGCCCCCAACAACCCGCTCAGCCGGTTGACGGTGGCCAGCCTGAAGGACCTAGGATACGCGGTGGATTTGGCGGCGGCGGAACCCTACGCCCTGCCCAACCTGATGTCCCTCGCCGAGAGCGGCGCGCCGTCCGCCCACGGCGGGGACGACCACCCGCACGCGCTGCCGGTGTTCGCGCCGAAGGTGCTGCCGGACGACAGCCTCGACGTGACCGCCCACGCCTGACCGATGACTGGAGGACGACCGTGGACCGCATGACCCGACCGCCGGTGACGGTGCTGCCGGATTCGGCCGAGATCCCCCCCGAGAATCTCCTGGACGCGCCGCCCACCCACTTCACCCACGAGGTGGCGGCGGAGCAACCGTACTACTGGAGTCCACCCCAGTCGGCGTCACCGCCGGCGGGGAGTTTCCGGGCGGGAACCAAGGTGGCACTTCTCGCGCGCGGCCACGGCCGCCTGTGCCGCGTGGCGGACGCGCGCGGGCTCGCGGTGATGACCCCCTTCGCGGGACTCGAACCGATCGCGGGCTGACGGCGGCCGGCGGGCGAATCACCCCGACGACTCCAACACCAGCGTGACGGGGCCGTCGTTGGTCAGGCTCACCCGCATGTCCGCCCCGAACTGGCCGGTGGCGACCGGCACCCCGAGCGCGCGGAGGGCGTCGGCCAGCTCCGCGACGAGCGGTTCCGCCACCTCCGGCCGCGCCGCGCCGAGGAAGCTCGGCCGTCGCCCCTTCTGGCAGTCGGCATACAGGGTGAAGTTGCTGACGAGCAACACTCCGCCGCCGATGTCGAGGACCGACAGGCTCATCTTGCCGTCGGCGTCCGGGAAGCAGCGGAGGTAGGCCACCTTCTCCGCCATCCACGTCACGTCTTTGGCCGTGTCGGTCGGGGCGACGCCGACGAGCGCGAGCCAGCCGCGCCGGATGTCCGCGACCGTTTGCCCAGCCACCGCGACCTGCGCGTCCGACACCCGCTGGAGAATGACCCGCATGGCGTTCCGCTACTGACATGGGGAAGGGTCCGCATCGCCGGTATCATACCGCGAACTCAACTTCTCGTGGCACCGGTTTCCCAGCCGGTGAGCGCCACCCCCGGAGCCGCCGTCATGGGCATGCAGGATTTCACCCGCAGTCAGCAAGGCATCATCAAGCGGTACTACGACAACATCGACGGCATCTCGCTCCAGAAGCTGGGCGAGCTGGTCACGGAGCTGTACCTCGCCGAGGGGAAGAAGCGAGAGAAGCTGTGGAAGACGGCGGTGTCGGCCATGCAGAAGCTGGGCGTGCCGCAGACCCGCATCGACCTGTTGGTGGCGAAGAACAGCCCGGAGGCGCTGGCCGGCCTAGTGAAGGAGATTCAGTCCCAGCAGGGGTGAATCCGGCCGGCCATCCGGCCGTCTACAATCCAGCGATTGACTCCGCGATTCTCCACCCTTCCGTTCGAGGTGCCGACGCATGCGTTTCCGGATCGTGTCCGCGATCAGTGCCGTCCTCATGACCGCCGCCGTCGTCCCGGCCGCCGACTGGCCGCAGTGGCGGGGGCCGAACCGCGACGGCGCGTCGGCCGAGACGGGGCTGCTCAAGACCTGGCCGGCCGGCGGCCCGACGTTGCTGTGGAAGGTCGACGACGCGGCCGCCGTCGGCACCGGCTACGGCAGCCCGGCCGTGGTCGGCGACAAGGTGTTCCTCTTCGGCGGGGACGGGGCGAAGAAGGAGGCCAAGGAGTTCTGCACCTGTCTGAACGTGAAGGACGGCTCCAAGGTTTGGCAGACGCCCGTGACCACCAGCGGCGGCAGTTTCCTGGACATGTGGGGCGGCGGGCCGCGGGCTACCCCCACGGTGGACGGCGACCGCCTGTACGTCCTCGGCGCGATGGGCGACCTGACCTGCCTGACGACGGCCGACGGCAAGGTGCAGTGGTCGAAGAACTTGATCAAGGACCTCGGCGGGGTGGTGCCGGCCAAGGGGCCGTGGTGGGGCCACAGCGAAAGCCCGCTGGTGGACGGCGACAACGTGGTCGTCACGCCGGGCGGCAAGGGCGGCGTCACGGCGCTCGACAAGAAGACCGGCAAGGTGACGTGGGTGTGCGCGGAGGTGACGGACGACCCCGGCTACTCGTCGGTCGTCGTGGCCGACGTGGGCGGGGTGCGGCAGTACGTGCAGCAGACGGCGAAATCGGCCGTCGGGGTGCGGGCGAAGGACGGCAAGTTGCTGTGGCAGGCGGGCGAGATCAAGCGGGCGACCGCCGTCATCCCGACGCCCGTCGTGGCCGACGGGTACGCCTTCTTCACCGCCGGGTACGGGGCCGGGTGCGAGGCGTTCAAACTGACCCAGGACGGCGACGGCACGAAGGCGACCAAGGTGTACTCGGACAACCACGTCCTGGCCAACCACCACGGCGGCGTGGTCCGCGTCGGCGACTACCTGTACGGGCACAGCGACGCGCGGGGCGGGGTGAACGCCTGGGTCTGCTTCGACTTCAAGAAAGGGCCGGATGCCCCGGCGTGGAAGGACGCCGGCGTCGGCAAGGGGTCGGTGACGCTGGCCGACGGGCTGCTGTACTGCTTCGCCGAGAAGGACGGCACCCTGGCGCTGGTGAAGCCGACCCCGGAGAAGTACGAGGAGGTCAGCCGGTTCGCCATCCCGGCCAAGAGCAAGCTGCGGCCGGGCCAGGGGGCGATCTGGGCGCACCCGGTCGTCGCCAACGGCAAGCTGTACCTGCGGGACTACGAGAAGCTGTTCGTGTTCGACATCGCGGCCAAGTGATTCCGTGTAAGCCTTCCCGCCCGCCCGTGGTACAGCACCGCGGGCGGCGTCGTTTCGATCCGCCCCGTGGCACCGGCCGCCGAGCCGGTGTTCGACACATGCCCACACCCGACCAACTGACCCGGTTGCGGAGCGTCCCCGTCACCCCGTTCTACCGGGCGAAGGGGGTGTCGTTGGTCGGCGTCGAAACGGCCGACGAGTTCCGCCGGTTGCCGTTCACGACGAAGGCGGAGCTGGTCGCCGATCAGGCCGCGCACCCGCCCTACGGGACGAACTTGAGCGGCGCGCCGACCGACTACTGCCGCGTCCACCAGACATCCGGCACCAGCACCGGCCGGCCGCTGCGGTGGCTGGACACGCCGGCCAGTTGGGACTGGCTGCTCGACTGTTGGGCCGAGGGGTTCGCGGAGGACATCGGCCTGTCGCCGGCCGACCGCGTGTTCTTCCCGTTCTCGTTCGGCCCGTTTCTCGGGTTCTGGGCCGGGTACGAGGCGCTCGCCCGCCGGGGCGCGTGGGTGATCCCCGGCGGCGGCATGACGACCGCCGCCCGGCTGCGGTACCTGCTCGAACACTCGGCCACGGTGGTCTGCTGCACCCCGACGTATGCCCTGCACATGGCCGAGGTCGCGGCGGCGGAGGGGCTGGACTTGGCCGGGTCGCCGGTGCGGGCGGTGGTGGTGGCCGGCGAACCGGGCGGCAGTATCCCGGCCACCCGCGCGATGATCGAAACCGCGTGGGGCGCGCGGGTGTTCGACCACTACGGCCTCACCGAAGTCGGGCCGGTGGCGTTCGAACTCGTGGAGACCCCTTCTCGACTCCGCGTGCTGACCGGCGCGCTGATCGTCGAGTGCCTGGAACCGGATTCGGAGCGCGCCGTGCCGCGCGGCGAACTCGGCGAGCTGGTGGTGACGAACCTGGGCCGGCACGGGTCGCCGCTCATCCGCTACCGCACCGGCGATTTGGTCCGCCTGGAAGAATCCGGCGGGCAGTTGTTTCTCCGAGGTGGCGTCCTGGGCCGGGTGGACGATATGATCCACGTTCGCGGCAACAACGTGTACCCGGCGGCCATCGAGGCGATCCTCCGGCGGTTCCCCGACGTGGCCGAGTTCCGTATCGTGATCGACACCGCCCGCCCGCTGGCCGACTTGCGAATCGAGGTGGAACCGACGCCGACGGCCGACGCCGACCGCCTCCGCGAGGCCGTCGCCGACGCCATCCGAACCGACCTGCTGTTCCGCGCCGCCGTGACGACCGTTCCCCCCGGCACCTTGCCCCGGTTCGAGATGAAGGCGAAGCGCGTGGTGCGGATCGTTTGACTCCAAGGTCGTCCGCACGCTCCGCGTGCGGTCA
>JAYUFU010000481.1:0-3448 GCA_043738505.1 Fimbriiglobus sp.
GCCACCCACATGAGGGGTTGTCCCCTTGCTGGCGCGGCGGGCTAACAAAAACGGACGCCCCGCCGACTCGGAAGCCGAACCGCGACACGCACGGCCGCGGCGGAACCGGAGGAATCCGGGGCCGCCGCGGCCGTCCGCGTTTTTCTCGCGATTTTCACTTCGCATCTCGGCACCGTGCGTATAGTATACGCAAGTTGACTTCTCGGAGGGCCGGACATGTTCGCCAAACTGAAGGACGGGTTCGGCTGGTTCCTGAGCCAGGCGTTCGGGTCGGACGAGTTGACGGCGTACACCGCCGAGTACACGTGGGAGTCGAACCAGATGGCGCACGCCATGATGGGGTTCGCCCTGGCGGTGGTCTGGCTGCGGCTGGCCATCAGCCGGTGGGAGCGGCACCAGTGGCGGCTGGAGAACCCGGACGCCGACGGGCGCGCGCCCGGCTGGTGCGGGCGGCAGTGGCAGGCCGGCAAGTGCGGGCTGAAGAAAGTCCCCGTCCTCGGCCCGGCGCTCGCGTGGGCGTGGCACAGCCTGGACTTCTCGACCGCCGTGCTGTTCGCCCTCATCCCGCTGAAGGAGGTGGCCGACATCCTCCTCGACAACGCGACCTTCGCCGGCTCGCCTGTGCAGCCGAACCGGTGGCCGCTGTACTTCGACTCGATCACCGACATCTCGTTCTGGTGGACCGGCATGTTCCTGGCCGCCGCTGTCGTCGGCGGGTTCGGCAGCGCGCGGCTGAACGGCTGGCGGCGGTTCCTCCTCGGTCTGGGTGGGCTGATCGCCTGCGTCGCCTTCTGGTATCTGTACGCCGCCCCCATCTGGGGGGACCAGAAGCGGACGTTCGACCAGTCCGGCCTGCCGTTCAACTACACCCGGCTGGCGGTGCTGGCGGCCGACGACAAGAAGTGGCAGGACAGGCTTGCCCGAGGAGAAACCGAGGACGAACTGCGGAAGAAGGGGAAGTCGCGCCTGCTCGCCGACTACGGGCAATGGGAGGGCGTACTGAAGGGGTTCCGCGAACGGACGGCGGGGCCGACGACGCCGGCGGCGGAACACTACGTCGTCCTCGGCGGCACCCCGGAGCAGCGGACGCGGTTGGCGGTGGCGATGGGGTGCGAGTTCGCGCTCGCGCTGCGGGGGCGATCGGAGGCGTGGGCGACGGAGTACCGGACGGCGACGGAGGATGACGAGCGGCGGAAGGACTTGCTGACGCGGGTGAAGTACGTGACCGCCGTCGCCGGACTGGAACGCCCGCAGGTGCTGCTCCCACTCCGGTATGTGGAGTGCCTCGTCATCGACGACGTGAACGTGTTCATCCCGCCGCCGTTCGAGGCGGATCACTCCGACATCCGGGCCGCCAAAGCCGCCGCCCGACCGACGGGCAAGGCGGCGGACGCGAATCAAGGCCCGCCGCTGGAACCGAGTATCGACAGCGTCCGCCGGGGGCACTACAAGTTGCTCGGCGAGAAAGCCAAGGAGAACGACATCGGGACGATCTGGGTGCTGACCGGGAGCCGGAACGTGAGCGAGTGGGAACAGCGGAAGGAGGACTGGCTCGACGCCATCGCCCGCACCGTGAAGGTGGACAAGGCGAAACTCCAGTTGATCGTCCTCGCCGAGCCGCGCTGACCCCGCCGTGCTCGCGCGGCCCGTCCCTTCGCCGGCGAGTAACATCGACATGGACCCCTGGGATGTCGCCCGCACGTCACCCAACCGCGAGGACCGCCCGATGAGTACGCCGACCCCGACCGCCCCCCGCGTTCACCCGGCCGCCCGCATCGGGCGGGCCGCCGCCCTGCTCGTCGGCCTCGTCGCCTTCGGGTTCACCGTCTGGCTGGTCGCCATCGCCGAACCGGCGTGGGGCACGACCAACGTCCCGCAGCCGACGCCGGAGCAGGCGTTCGTCAACGGCAGCATCGGCACCGAGTTGGCTCCGCTGGCCGCCTTCGAGGTGCTGCCCGATTTGTTCCCGGCCGAGTTCCACCCGTTCGACACCCGCCAGGGCCTGCCGCCGGGCACGTCCGGCGACTGGATCGACCAGTACGGGTTCATCCGCAAGAACTTGGTGCCGAAGAAGCTGGACGACGGCTCGCCGCTGCCGGTCGGGTTCGTCCTGTCGAACCACCGCCCCGGCTCCGGCGCGCCGTCCCCGGTGCCGTTCGTCGGGCTGTCGTGCGCCGCCTGCCACTCGGCCGAAATCCGCACCGACGCGGCCAAGCCCGGCGTCCTCGTGTACGGCGTCGGCAACCCGACGATGAACCTGCTGGCCTTCTCGGAGGCGGTGCGCGGGGTGCTGGTGAAGCGGGTGACGCCGACGGACAAGAAGTCCGAATACGTCCTGACCGTGGACGCGGTGCGGACGGCGCGCGCGGCGAAGAATCTTCCCCCGCTGACCTTCTACGAATCGCTCATGACTCGCCTGTGGATCGGCGGCGCGCGGGGCGAAACGGCCGACTACCAGAGGGTGGTCGATGACCCGCTGTCGCCGGAGCTGCTGTACGACCCGAAGTGGATGCCGGCCGGCCCGGCCCGCACGCAGCCGTTCCGCAGCCTCGTCCGCGTCCACCTGGACCGCCCCGGCATGTCCGGCAACGGCCTCCAGCCGGACCAGGGGTTCTCGAAGATTCCGGTGGTGTACCACCAGGCGCACGACTTCCACGGCAAGTGGGCGCAGTTCGACGGCAGCGTCAGCAACATCGTCGCCCGCAGCACGCTGGCCGCCTCCACCGCCGGCGCGAACGTCAACAACTTGTCCCTGCCCGACCTGTCGGCGAACATCATCAGCGCGGCGAAGTACACCGAGGACCTGGGGCCACCGACGTGGAAGACGGTGTTCGGCACCGACCTCGACAAGGAGCAGGTGACGGCGGGTCGGAGTGTCTACCTCAACCACTGCTTCGGATGTCACGGCGAGCCGGACGGCAAAGGAGGGTGGGCGTGGGGCGCGAACACCGCGTTCGGGCAGATCACGCCGTGGAAAAAGATCGGCACCGACCCGGAGCGCGTCCAGTTCCGCCACGTCGCCGAGATTCCGCAGCGGGTGTACGACGAGTTCGTCACCGACTTCCGCAAGGACCACCCGCTGGGCAAATTCAAACTGGACGAGCTGGCCGCGCGGACGGGCGACGCCGCCGGGTACTACAACGGCCCGATCGCCGGGGCCTTCCTCCGCGCCCCGTACCTGCACAACGCCAGCGTCCTGACGCTGGCCGAGCTGGTCGGGCGGGAGCCGCGGCGGGCGAAGTTCTATCGCGGGCGGAACCCCTACGACCTGAAGTGGGGCGGCTTCCAGTCGCCGGACGTGCCGGCCGGCGTGGACGCGGCGAACCCGGTGCCGAAGGACAAGGACTAGACCGTGTGGACACGAGTCCGCCGGCCGTCATTTGAGCATGACGGTGAGGGCGGCCACCCGGACGAAGCCGAGGACGTTGGCCGCCTTCTTGTCGTACCG
>JAYUFU010000482.1:0-10384 GCA_043738505.1 Fimbriiglobus sp.
GGACGCCGCCGCCGCGAGTAGGATGGGGACGGCAACGCCGAAGTTCCCGGCCGCGCGGGGGCTGGGCGTCCCAGCACCCCCCACGAACCAGGCGCTGCAGCAGACGGCGGGGCATGATAGGTTTCTGGGAGTTCATCGCTCAGCGTGCCCCGCCGCGGCTGAGCTGGGTCGTTCGGCGGCGGAGGCCGACGTGGTGCGGATTCCGGGCGAAGCCGCCTTGCCCTCCGGTCGCCGCGCGACATAATACCAGCCTGAAAATCGGGGGAACCCCACCCACGCGACCCGCGCCCGAATCGGTGCCGGGTCGCGTGTCGTTTCCCCACCAGCCACCTGCCCACAGCACCACCTGGCACCCGGCGAGGGTATCGCGCCTCGACTCCCGCAGAGTCGAACCGCGCGAGAGAGCCGCCGGACGCCCGAGGCCACCGCCGTGTCCGAACTCGTCTCCCTCGTCGTCCAGTCCCGCACCGCCACCGGCACCCGCGCCTCGAAGCGGGTCCGCGCCAAGGGCCTGATCCCCGGCGTCATCTACGGGCACAAGGAAGCCGTCATCAACGTCTCCTTGCCGGCGAAGGAGCTGGACACCGCCATCCGCGTGAAGCACGCCCGCACCCTCGAAATCACCCTCGACGGCAAGAAGGAAACGGTCCTCATCCGCGAGCTGCAGTGGGACTACCTCGGCAAGGAAATGGTCCACATCGACCTGTTCCGGGTGGGCAAGGACGAGAAGGTGAAGGTGACGGTGCCGGTCGAACTGAAGGGCGTGCCGAAGATCAGCGGCGGGGCGGTGCTGGACCAGCCGATGCACGCGCTGCACATCGAGTGCCTGGCCGTCGCCATCCCGGAGGCCATCAAGGTGGACATCTCCGCGATGGCCCTCGGCGCGCCGATCCACGTCCGCGACCTGAAGCTGCCGGACGGCGTCACGGTGCTGGAGAACCCGGACCTGGTGGTCGTCCACCTGAAGGTGCCGGGGGCCGAGCCGGAAGCGGTCGAGGCCGCCGTCGCCGAGCCGGAAGTGCTGACCGCCAAGAAGCCGAAGGACGGGGACGAGGAGTAACGAGAGACAGGAAGCAGGAGACAGGAAGCAGGAGTCATGAAGCGGAAGCCGGCAGCACTCTGATGTCGGTTGAATGCTTCCTGACTTTGATTTCCGTCCTCTGACTCCTAGCCTCTGTCCCCTGATTCCTGTCCTCTGACCCCCGACACCTGCGATGAAGATCGTCGTCGGCCTCGGCAACCCCGGTCGGCAGTACGCCGGCACCCGGCACAACGTCGGCTTCGACGTGATCGACTACCTGGCCGCCGCGCCGTCCGTCGGCGGCGCGCGTTCCGCCTTCCAGGCGGACGTGTTCGAGGCGACCGAGGGCGGCGAGAAACTGCTGCTGCTGAAGCCGCAGACGTTCATGAACCTGAGCGGCCGGACGGTGCGGGCGGCGCTGGACTTCTACAAGCTGACGGCCGCCGACCTGCTGGTCGTCTGCGACGACTACAACCTGCCGCTGGGCAAGCTGCGGGTGCGGGCCAAGGGCAGCCACGGCGGGCAGAACGGGCTGCGGGACATCCAGCAGCAGCTCGGCGGGGACGAGTACCCCCGAATGCGAATGGGCGTCGGCCAGCCGAGTCCGGGCGAGGCGGTGGACTTCGTGCTGAGCCGGTTCAAACCGGCCGAACGCGCGACCATCGACGCCGCCGTCGCGCAGGCCGCCGCCGCCGTGCTGGTGTGGGTCCGCCAGGGCCTGCCGGCGTGCATGAACTTCGCCAACGGCCCGTCGGACCAGGAGTCGGGAAGCAGGAAACAGGAGTCAGGAAGCAAGAAGAAATCAGGAATCAGGAGACAGGAGACAGAAGAGCCGAGGAAACTGAAGCCGGACGATCAGGTGCCGCCGCCCTCGGCGATGCCGTCGTGACCTCTGTCCCCTGCTTCCTGACTCCTGCTTCCTGTCCCCTGACCCCCGAAGAAAGGTTCCCCCGCCCCGGTCGGGCGGGGGTCGCGGCGGACACCCTCCGCGCGAGCCGCAACCACCCACCCGCCCCGCGGGTGTCACCACGAGGACGACGATGCCGATCCACCTGTACGAGACCCTGTTCCTGATCGACTCCGGCAAGCTGGCGTCCGACGGCGACACCATCCGCGCCGCCCTGCACAACGCGCTCACCAAGTACGGCAGCGAGATCGTCGTCAGCCGCGACTGGGACGACCGCAAGCTGGCGTACCCGATCCGCCTGGCCGGCGTGACGCACAAGAAGGGCGCGTACTACACCGTCTATTACAACATGGAGAGTACGAAGCAGCAGTCGCTGGAGGACGACCTCCGCATCGGCATGACCGACTACCTGATCCGGCACATGACCTCGCACGTCGATCCGAAGTACGCCGAGGTCATGCTCGACATCGCCCGCAACGACCAGTCCAAGGGGTTCTGCCTGCGCGGCATGCAGGAGGAAGCGGCCCCGACCGAACTGTCCGGCATCAACGACCCCGGCATGGGCGGCGGCTTCGAGGGCGGGTTCGGCGTCGGCTTCGAGGGCGGCAGTGGCGGCGGCGGTGATCGGGCCGGCGGCGACCGCCCGCCGCCGCGTGGCCCCCGCCCGCCCCGCCGCGACGACGCGAAGCCGGAGTGACTCGTGTTCTGCTCGCTCCGCGAGCGGTCTTCGTTTGAACGAACCAAGACCCGCTCGCGGAGCGAGCAGAACACTTTTTTCCGCTACCGACCTTGCCGAACCCCGGTGCGATCTGGTCTGCTATCTCTCGGAGCGGGTGACGCCGACACGATTCTCGACCTCACCCCGCCACCCCTAGCCCGTCCCCGCTCCGGAGGTGCGCCATGGCGAGTCTGAACAAGGTGATGCTGATCGGCCGGCTGACCAAGGAGCCGGAGCCGCCCAAAGTGCTGCCGAACAGCGGCACCACGGTGGTCAAATTCCGGCTGGCCGTCGGCCGGAGCAAGAAGAACCCGCAGACCGGCGCGTGGGATCCCGACCCGAACCCGCTGTACATCACCTGCGAGGTGTTCAGCCGACCGGACGCCAAGCGGAACCTGTGCGACGTGGTGACGCGGTACGTCAAGCAGGGCGACCAGATCTTCATCGAAGGCCGCCTGCAACTGGACGAGTGGGACGACAAGACGACCGGCCAGAAGCGGAGCATGCACAAGATCGTCGTCGATTCCATCGAGCTGCTCGGCGGCAAGGCCGGCGACGGCGGGTCGGGCGGCGACGACGGCGACGCGGGCGGCATGGGCGGCGGTGCCCCGCCGCGCGGCGGCGGTCGCCCGCAGCAGCAACCCCGCGGCGGCTCCGCCCCGCCCGACGACGACCAGGGCGGCCCCGACCCCGACATCCCGTTCTGAGCCGAACGCGATCACGGGCGAACCCGGCCCGCGAGGGCCGTGGGCGGTTTTGACACCCACCCACCGGCCTTGCGGCCGGGGTTCGCCAAGTTCACGACAACCCCGGCGGGCAGCACCCCGCTTCCCCGTTTTCAACCCCGAGTGACCCGATGGCCAAGTCCGCCACCAAATCGAAAGCCGCCAAGCCGAAGGCGGACGCCGGCCCGAAAATGCCCGCCCCGAAAGTCCGCAAGCGGCAGCAGGTGAAGAAGGACTCGCACGGCAACACCATCATCGTGCTGGTCGAGGACGTGGCCCACGTCGGCAAGGTGGGCGACCAGGTGGCGGTGCGGCCCGGCTACGCCCGCAACTTCCTCATCCCGAACGGCATGGCCGTCATCCCCACGCCGCACGACCTGAAGCTGCTGGAGAAGCACCAGATCAAGGTGACGAAGGCCAAGGAGGCCAAGGTCGCCGACTTGAAGGTGCTGGCCGAACAACTGTCGCGCCTCACCTCGCTCACCATCGAGGCCCAGGCGAACGAGGAGAACCACCTGTACGGCAGCATCGGGCCGGTGGAGATCTCGAAGACGCTGAAGGGCAAGAACCTGCCGGTCGAGCCGGACATGGTGAAGATGGAGCAGCACATCAAGGAGGCGAACACCGTCACCGAAGTGGCCCTGCACCTCGGCTACGGCATCGAGGGCAAGATCAACGTGCTGGTGGTCGGCATCCAGGCCGCCGCGCCGAAGAAGTGAGCCTTGTTTGGCGAGCCGCGACCGTGAGGCCGGTGGGTGGGCTACAAACCACCCACGGCCCTTGCGGGCCGGGTTCGCCCGTTCGGTTCTCACACGCTTCTCACACCACTTCACCCGCCATTTCGGGAACACTGTCGTCGGGCCGTCCACTCTCCCGGAGCCACCCGCGATGCACCGTCTTTTCCTCGGCGTGCTGCTGGCCATTTACGCGCCCGCTGCCTTCGCCCAACCTCAGCCCCCCGCCGCCGACAAGCCCGTCGTCCTCACCGCGCAGGAGGACCACAAGCGGCTGATGGCACTGCTGAAGATCAAAGAGGTCCGCCGCGGCGCGGACGGCAACGCGAAATCGGCGAACGCCGCCAACCTCGACGAGGCGAAGGCGAACCCGTACCCGGACCTGCCCGACCCGCTCAAGTTCAAGGACGGCACCAAAGTCACCGCCGAGCAGTGGACGAAGCGCCGCGCCGAGATCGCCGAGGACTTCGACCGCGAGGTGTACGGCCGCGTGCCGAAGACCGTGCCGGCGGTGAAGTGGGAGGTGAAGGAGACGAAGAAGGAGAAGGTCGGCGAGGTGGAAGTCACCGCCAAGCAGCTCGTCGGGCACGTCGATAACAGCAGCTATCCCGCGATCGCGGTGGACATCCAACTCCGCCTCGTCACACCGGCGAACGCCAAGGGGCCGGTGCCGGTCGTGATGGAGTTCGGGTTCGGCGGCGGGGGTAAAGGCGGTCCACCCAAGAAGGAACCGAACTGGCAGGACCAACTGCTGGCCAAGGGCTGGGGCTACGCGATCCTCACGCCGACCAGCGTGCAGGCGGACAGCGGCGGCGGGCTGACGCGCGGGATCATCGGCCTGTGCAACAAGGGCCAGCCGCGTGGCGTCGAGGACTGGGGCGCGCTGCGGGCGTGGGCGTGGGGGGCGAGCCGGGCGCTGGACTACTTCGAGACCGACAAGGACGTGGACGCCAAGCGGGTCGGCATCGAGGGGCTGTCCCGGTACGGCAAGGCGGCGATCGTGACGATGGCCTACGACGAGCGGTTCGCCGTCGGGTTCATCGGCTCGTCCGGGGCGGGCGGGGCGAAGCTGCACCGCCGCGACTACGGCGAGAAGGTGGAGAACGTCGCCGGCAGCGGCGAGTACCACTGGATGGCCGGCAACTACATCAAGTACGCCGGCCCGCTGACGGCGAAGGACTTGCCGGTGGACGCGCACGAACTGGTGGCGATGTGCGCGCCGCGGCCGGTGTTCATCAGCGTCGGCTCGCTCCAGGTGGAAGGCGGGTGGGTGGACGCGAAGGGCATGTTCCTGGCCGGCGTCCACGCCGCGCCGGTGTACGAGCTGCTCGGCAAGAAGGGGCTGGGCACGGCCGAGTTCCCGAAGCAGGAGACGGCGCTCGTCGCGGGCGACATCGCCTTCCGCCAGCACGCCGGCGGCCACACCACCGGCCCGAACTGGCCGACGTTCATCCAGTTCGCCGAGCGGTATTTCGCCGCGAAGAAGTGAAACCATTGGTTGTGACCGTTCAAGAAGAGGAACACGGATGACACGGATCAAAGCCGGGATGAAGAGGATCAGAAAATCAAGGAGTCGGGAGTCCGGGAACAGCAGTCAGAACACACGCGGTTGTCCCTGCCTTTTGACTCCTGCCTCCTGCCTCCTGTCCCCTGACTCCTGATGTCTGATCCCGGCTTTGATCCTGCCTTCCATCCGTGTCATCCGTGTTCCGCTTGATTGAACGGGTGTTCATAAACGGAGTTCCTATGCGCCGCCTCTCTCTCCTCCTCCTCGCGTTCGTCACCGCGCCTGCGTTCGCCGCCGACCCGCCGGTCATCCCGTTGTGGGAGAAGGGCGCGCCGGGCTTCGAGTCCAAGAAGGACGTGACGGAGACACGCGACCGCCTGAGCAAAGACACCGGCGTCCACAACCCGTATGTGACCGTGTTCCTGCCGCCGAAGGAGAAGGCGACCGGCGCGGCGGTGGTAGTCGTGCCGGGCGGCGGGCACCGCGAACTGTGGGTGAAGCACGAGGGCGAGAACCTGGCCCAGTGGCTGAGCGAGCGCGGCATCGCGGCGGTGGTGCTGCGGCACCGGCTGGCGCGAGAAACCGACTCGCCGTACAAGATCGACGTTCACGCGATGCAGGACGGCCAGCGGGCGCTGCGGCTGGTGCGGAGCAAGGCGACCGAGTGGAACCTGAAGCCCGACCGCGTCGGCATGATCGGCTTCTCGGCCGGCGGCGAAACGGTGGCGCTGGTCTGCCGCAAGGCGGAGAAGGGCGACGACAAGGCGACGGACCCCATCGACCGCGAGAGCGCGGTGCCGAGCTTCCAGGCGCACGTTTACAGTGGCCCGCAGGGGCTGCGCGGGGCGACCGTGACGAAGGAGAATTCGCCGCCGGCGTTCCTGCTGGTGGGCGACGCGGACGGCGCGAAGGCGGTGCTGGTGGCGCACTACCAGGAGCTGTCGAAGCTCGGCGTATCGGCGGAGCTGCACGTCCTGGCGAAGGCCGGGCACGGCTTCGGCTTCCGCCCGTACAAGAAGGCCAGCCCGGCCATCGACTCCTGGCCGCAGCGGTTCGTGGACTTCCTGGACGTGCAGGGGATGCTGAAGTGAAAGTGGCTTGTTTTTGTTAGCCCGACGCGCCAGCGAGGGGCGTTGGCTTTGACGGTTCGCATCGGTGGCTGGCCCCTCGCTGGCGCGTCGGGCTAACAAATCATCCGGAGGCCTCTCCCATGTCCCGGCTTCTGCTCCTCCCGCTGCTGCTCATCCCACTCGCCTTCGCCGAAGACCCCGCGCCGAAGCCCGCACTTCCCCTTCGCCAGATGGAAGCGCTCGGCCGGGGCGTGGTCGCCATTCACCACGCCGAGGGGAAGGTGTTCGTCAGTTGGCGGCTGCTGGGCACCGACCCGGAGGACATCGCGTTCAACCTGTACCGCCAGTCCGGGGACGCCGAGCCGATCAAACTGAACGCCGAACCGCTGAAGAAGGCGACGTGCTTCGCGGACGCCACCGCCGACCTGTCGAAGGCGACGGCGTACACCGTCCGCCCCGTGATCGACGGCAAGGAGCTGGCCGCGAGCGCCGCGTTCAAGTTCCCCGCGAAGCCTCCCGTTCGCCCGTACCTGAGCGTGCCGCTGAAGACGCTCCCCGGCCACATCCCGAACGATGCCAGCGTCGGCGACCTGGACGGCGACGGCGAATACGAGATCGTCTTGAAGCAGGAGCAGAAGCCGCGCGACAATTCGCAGAAAGGCGAGACCGGCGAGACGAAGCTGGAGGCGTACAAGCTCGACGGGACGATGCTCTGGCGGATCAATCTGGGCAAGAACATCCGCGAGGGCGCGCACTACACGCAGTTCCTCGTGTACGACTTCGACGGCGACGGCAAGGCCGAAGTGATGTGCAAGACGGCCGACGGCACCGTGGACGGCACCGGCGTCGTCATCGGCGACGCGAAGGCGAACCACCGCAACGCCGACGGCTACGTCCTCGACGGCCCCGAGTTCCTGACCGTGTTCGACGGGATGACCGGCAAGGCGCTGGCCACGGTGGACTACCTGCCGGCGCGGGGCAAAGTCGGCGACTGGGGCGACACCTACGGCAACCGCGTGGACCGCTTCCTGGCCGGCGTGGGATACCTCGACGGCGAGCGGCCGAGCGCGGTGTTCTGCCGGGGCTACTACACCCGCACGGTGCTGGTCGCGTGGGACTGGCGCGACGGCAAGCTGACCCGCCGCTGGACGTTCGGCAGCAAAGAAGCCGGCCGCGAGTACACGGGCCAAGGCGACCACAGCCTGAGCATCGCCGACGTGGACGGCGACGGCAAGGACGACATCATCTACGGCGCGATGACGGTCGGCAGCGACGGCAAGGGGCTGTACTCCACCGGCCTCGGCCACGGCGACGCGCTGCATGTGAGCGACTTCGACCCGGCGCGGCCGGGGCTGGAGGTGTTCAACATCCACGAGAAGAAGCCGGCCGTCGGCGTGTCGTTCCGCGAGGCCAAGACCGGCAAAGTGATCTGGAGCAAACCCAGCACGGACGTGGGCCGGGGGCTGGCCGCCGACATCGACCCGCGCCACAAAGGGGCCGAGTTCTGGGCGTCCGGGCCGGGGCTGAGCGGCGTGTGGAACGTGACGGGCGAGGAGGTGTCGAAGAAGAAACCGCGGTCGTGCAACTTCGCCGTCTGGTGGGACGGCGACCCGCTGCGGGAGCTGCTCAACGGCACGACCATTTCCAAATGGGACTGGGAGAAGGAGACCGAGACGACGCTGCTTTCGGCCACCGGCTGCGCGTCGAACAACGGCACCAAATCGACGCCCGCGCTGTCGGCGGACATCCTCGGCGACTGGCGGGAGGAGGTGATCTTGCGGAGCAGCGACAACAGCGAGCTGCGCATCTACACGACGCCGATCCCGACCGACCGCCGCCTGCCGACGCTGATGCACGACCCGCAATACCGGATGGCGGTGGCGTGGCAGAACGTCGGCTACAACCAGCCGCCGCACCCGAGCTTCTTCCTCGGCGACGGCATGGCGGATCCGCCGAAGCCGAGAATCACGACGAAGGGGAAGGGGAGGTGAGGGGCGACTGGTGTCTCGCTTGAGAAGTTACTTTCCACTCGCGCGTACTCGAAATCCGTCCAAGTTCAGAAGCTTGGTGATATCTACGAAATACATCCGTTCGCCTCGCCACATTTTCTGGAAATCGGAGTCGGCGATCATCTTGTCTGCGCAGCGAAGAAAGTCGGCCGGAGAACTCACTTTCAGAAGCTCTTTCAGCGAGCGAAATCCACGGTCTGTGACACCACGCGCAAACAGTTCTAGCTGCCCATAGCCACCACGCTCAAGGTAGGGTGCCAGACAGGAGTACCAGCGGCCGAATCCCCCTGAACTTGGGAAAAATGGACGAATGGACAAAATCAGATCGACCTCTGCAAGTCGGTTGAATGGAACTTTTGGTAGAGTCGCTCTTGTGCGAAGTACGTCAGCCGTGACTGAGTACAGGTTCAGTTTGAGCCTGTTCTTTCTAGTTTCCTCAAGAGAAGCGATGTACTCCCGGAAAGCGTCGAGACCAGAAGTGTAAAACTGCTGGTGTTTCGTGCCAGTATAACTGCCTTCAATCAGCCGAGCTGCATGTTGGTACTTCCCAACACGGATAAGTGATGCGAGCGTGTAGAGAGTGATTTCAAAGGCGATGAACTTGTCGAAATCGAAACTCGCTGCGTAGTGACTGGTCTCACCGTCTCGTAGACCGAAGCGGGTAAGAAGGGTTTCAAAGAACGGAGCGATGGCTTCCTCGAACGTGGATGGTTCCAAGAATTGGCCTGTCAACTCGATGAAATCGACGTAGTTGTCGCGATACGGTGTGAAAGTCGTCAACGCCGTGAGCAGGCGGTCGTCGAACGGTGGTTCTTCGACACTCCGAGTCGGAGCAACTCGAATTGCTTCTGTCGCTTCAAGCAGGGTGTCGAGGTAATCCCGAACCATGACTTCGGTGTGTGGCCGGTTTCGATTGAAGGCGTCACGAAGGGCCGTCAAACGACTGACGGTCGTGACCTGATTTGCAGGCTCGACGAAGAGATGAGCGGGGGGCTTACCCAACGATGGCTTTTTCAGTTCCGGACGGCCGAGCAGGTTGCGAAGGAGTTGGTCGTAGCTTTCCTCGAAGCGGCTTGGATCGGTGAAGTCGATCGCAAGACGACTTCTGAAGAACACCGGCAACAACGGTTTTCCTTCATCTGTCTTTTCAAGGAAGAGCGGCACGAACTTCTCTTCGCGAACCTTGTCGTAGACCTCTTTGGAGATGATCTGCGACTCCGTTCCCACGCCACCCCTTCGGTCATCCGCCTTCTCGACATAGGTCCGGTCACAAACCACCACCACTTTGGTCACGGTTATATCCGTCACCATTTGTTCCATGAAGGCGATAGTGTCTTGTCCCTCTTTCAAATCCCAACGATCCAAAATCGCATCGACGCCATTGGCGCGAAGTCGCTCCGCCAACCCGACTACCCAGTCCTTGTGGGTATCGCTGGACCACGAGTACGAGATGAACACCTTGGTGGAAGTCAGTTCTTGCATCGGATCGATTCCTGGGCGAATGACCTCACCGGAATTATAACGACCTCGGCGCGTGACATCCACGATTTTTTGCGTGGAGCCTACTCTGGCCATTCCTGCTTGGCACATCACGGATGCCGTCAATCGTTCCACCGCGCCACGAGCTTGCGACCGGCGTGCGATCCCGCTCACTCCGTTCGCGGCGACGAACTCGTCGCCGCGAACGGAGTGA
>JAYUFU010000483.1:0-10382 GCA_043738505.1 Fimbriiglobus sp.
CGCGGTCGCGGCTCGCCAATTCGTCACACCGCGCCGGCCCCGAGGCTCAGGCCGCCGTCCACGGTGAGCAACTGGCCGGTCATGTACGCCCCGGCCGGCGAACAGAGGAACAGCACCACGCCGGCGATGTCCTCCGGCTTGCCCAGCCGCTTCAGCGGGATCATCTTCTTGATGATGTCGCCGGCCTTGTTCCGCACCGCCTCGCTCATGTCCGTCTCGATGAAGCCGGGGGCGACGGCGTTCACCGTCACGTTCCGGCTGCCGAGTTCGACCGCCAAGCTGCGGGTGAAGGCGTTGATCGCCCCCTTGCTGGCCGCGTAGTTCGTCTGCCCGGCGTTCACGTGCTCGGCCGCCACGCTGCTGATGTTCACGATCCGCCCCGACCGCTGCTTGAACACCATCTGGTCCGCCACCGCCTTGCAGAAGTAGAAGGTGCCGTCCAGGTTGGTCGAAAGCACCTCTTTCCACGCGGCCGGGTCCATGCGGACGAACAGGCCGTCGCGGATGACGCCGGCGTTGTTCACCAGGATATCGACGCGGCCCCAGTCCGCCAGCACGCCGGCCACGATGCGGGCGGCGGTGGTCGGGTCGGCCACGTCGCCTTGCCACGCCTTGGCCGTTCCGCCGGCAGCGGCGATTTCGGCTTCGAGGGCCTTCGCCGCGTCCTCGCTGCCCCGGTAGACGAACGCCACCTTCGCCCCTTCCTTGGCGAGGGCCTGGACGCACGCCTTGCCGATGCCCCGGCTGCCGCCGGTGACGAGGGCCACTTGGTCTGTCAACAGCATGACGCACCATTCCGCAGGTCTGGATTCTTCCCGTGTTCTGCTCGCTCCGCGAGCGGTCTTCGCCTTCGCGGGCCAGCCGCTCGCGGAGCGAGCAGAGCACTTTACTTCAACTCCCCGCACAGCAGCGCCCACCGCGCTTTCCAGTGTTTCAGCAGCCCCTCATCGACGCCGACCCCGGCCGGCCCGCGATCCGCCACGTTGTACCCGTGAAGCACGAACTGCGCCGAGATCGTTTGCGTCCCGGCGTCGTCCGAACCTTTGCCCTTGAACGTCGCCCACGCGCCGTCTGCCTTCACCAAGTCCACCGCCACGTCCATCCGCCGGCCCGGTTGCATGAAGCCGCCGTACTTCACGTTCTTCACTTCCCGCAGCACGATGACCGCGTGGGCGTACCCGCTGGTCGCTCGCCACAGCCACGCCCCAGCCTCGGCCAAGCTTTGCAGCATCAGCACGCCGGGCATGACCGGGAACCGGGGGAAGTGGTCCGCGAGGTACTCCTCCCCCAAAGCGAGGAACTTGCACCCGCGCAGGAACTTCCCCGGCTGGTGGGCGTCGATCCGGTCCAGGAGGGTGAATCGCATCCGCAAAGCCCCCAGAAGCCGGCAAGCCCGCAAACTCCCCGTTCCGGCCCCGCGCCCGAAGGAAGGAGAATATACCGAAGGTGCGAAGGCCGGACAACCCCGGCTGCGAACCGGGTGCGCCGGCGGATTCCGGCGGTCTGGAGTTTGGCTCCCGCCCTCGGTCGTCCCGCGCCGTGCGGGAACTGGGAAGAGGGGAGCCGGAGCCGGTGGGGAATCGTTCCACTCCCGTAGCCCGACTCTCCGAGTCGGTTCCACGTTTCCGACTCGGAGAGTCGGGCTACGAAGACAACCCCCACGACCCTCTCCCGCCCGCCGTCAGTAGTTCGTCACCATCGCCGCCGGCGAGCGGTCGCGGGCCGAGCGGCCGAAGTAGTAGCTGGCCCGCACGCCGACCTGCCAGTTGAAGGTGCGGTCCGGCCGTTGCAGCAGCGGCACCGCCGCCCCGACCGACACGTTCATGTGGTCGCCGAGCTGGCACAGGAAGCCGGCGCTCAGGTTCAACTCCTTCGTGCCGATGGCCGAGACGCTCAGCCCCTGGCCGCCGGTCGCGTTGCCGACGGCGTCGATGAGCTGGTTCTGCGCGATCGTCTGGTTCCAGTGCAGTTCGACGAACGGGGCCAGTCCGCGCACCGCCCCGGACCCGTTCTGGATCAGCCAGTAGCCGACCTGCCCGTCCACCGACAGGATCGGCAAGTCCCAGACGCTCGCCGACCCGGAGCCGCCGAACACGGCCGGGTTCCAGCTCAAGTTGCTGCCGGAGGCGTCGAAGTTGATCGACGACCAGAGTTGCCCGAACAGGCGGTCGGTCGGCGTGAACAGGGCACCGACGAACGGCTCCAGTTGCACCGACTTGTTGCGGAACCGGTACAGCAGCGAGTTGTCCAGCAGCGACAGCACCGTCTGGTCCTTGGCCGTCGGCAGGCTGACGCCGAGGCCGGTGGACAGGGCGAGGTACTGGCTCCGGACGAGCAGCCGCTTGAGCGCCAGCCGGATGTTGCCGAACTCCACGTCCGTCACCTCCGCCCCCTGACTGTAGGTGCTGGCCAGGGTGCCGGCGAACGGCAGCCGCACCTCGGCCGACCAGCGGCCGTCGAGGAACGTCTTCTCCACCCCGAATTGGAAGCGGTTGACGCCGATCCCGTTCGCCGTGAACGGCACGTCGCCGAACGAGTCGTAGGTGAAGATGAACCGGTCGCGGGGCAGCGGGCTGTTGTCCTCGGACATCTTCACCCGGCCGACGCTGCTGCTGGCCCCCGGCAGCGCCAGCACCTGCTGGCCGGTCAAAAGGGCGGTGTACTGGAGGGTGTTGCCGTTCACGACGGCCCCGTCCACGTTCGACACCGTCAGGGCCGGAACGGTCAGGCCCTTGGTCGCCTGCGTGATGAGCGTGTTGATCGCCCCCCGGTTGCCCAGCAGTTGCGCGCGGTCGGCCGGGCTGAGCTGGTTGAACGCCAGCACCTGCGCGGGGGTGAGTTGCCCCGCCGACAGCAGCGACTGGAGCGCCGCCTGCGCGAACGGCCGGTCGAACTTGGCGGCGCTGCCGTTGGTCGGCTGGACGTAACTGAGGTCGCCGGAGTTGAACGCGGCGTTGCTGACGAAGGTGGTGCCGTTCGGGGTCGGGCCGAAGCGGACGAACCCGCCGGCCGCGTTCGGGTTCACGCGGACGGCCGGCCCGCCGGTGCCGGTGGTGGCGATCCCGGCGAGGCCGAACTGCGCCGTGATCGGCACGGTGTACGTCAGGCTCAGCGACCGCGCGCCGAGGATGTCGGCGAACACGTTCACGTTCCGGCGGTCGATGTCGAGGCCGCCGCCGCGCGTGCCGCGGGCGAACTGGCCGTCGTCGCCGCCGTCCGCCGGCCGGGGGGCAGGTGCGGTTCCCGGCTGCTCCGGGGTGCCGGGGGGCGGGGGCAAGGTCGGCGGGACGCCGGGGTCGGGGATCGGCGTTCCGGGACCGGGGAACGGGACGATCAGCCCCGGCTGCGGGATGACGGAACCGGGCGGGCAGGCCGGGGCCACCGGCACGCCCGGCGGACAGTAGAACGGGGCGACCAGTGGCGGCCGGGGGCGCTGGTCTTGCCCCGCAGTGGTCCCGCAGACTGCCAGCCCTACCGTGAGTCCGGTCAGCAACTTGCGCATCTCCCGCCCCCGTGGTGGATTCGTGTAACTCCCACGGGTTCTCTCTTCGGCTCAAACGGCCCATCCGGTTCATCCGTTTCAATCGACCTCGTGGACAATTCGGCCGTCGTCCCCGCGTGTCAGTCGGACGGCCGACACCGAACGGCCCTCGGCCTGCCGCGCCAGCAGCGTCACCGCCAGGCCCGGCAGCACCGACTGGTTCAGGATGTGGTCCACGTTCCGCGCCCCGCTCTCGACCTCCTTGCACCGGGCGGTGACGGCGTCCACCACCGCCGGGTCAAAGGTGAACGTCGCCTTGTGGTTCCGCTTCAGTTGCTCGCCCACGCGCACCAGCCGCATCTCGATGATCTTCCGCAGCACGGCGTCCGACAGCGGGAAGTACGGGATCACCGTCATGCGGCCGAGCAGCGCCGGCTTGAACGCCTTCAGCAGGTCCGGCCGGAGCATGGCGGCCAGCCCGTCCGCGTCCGGCGCGGTCTCCGGGTCGGCCATCGCCTTCATCACCGTGTCGGTGCCGACGTTCGACGTGAGCAGGATGATGGTGTTCTTGAAGTTCACCTCGATGCCGCGCGAGTCCGACAGCATCCCCTTGTCGAACACCTGGTAGAAGATTTCCTGCACCGACGGGTGCGACTTCTCGACTTCGTCCAGCAGCACCACGCTGTACGGCCGCCGCCGCACGGCTTCCGTCAGCACGCCGCCTTCTCCCGACCCCTCGTACCCGCGCGGCGAGCCGAGCAGCTGCGACACCTTGTACTCCTCCTTGAACTCGGACATGTTGATGACGACCATGTTGCGGTCGCCGCCGTACAGCAGGTCCGAGATGGCCAGCGCGGTCTCGGTCTTGCCGACCCCGCTCGGGCCGACGAGCAGGAACACGCCGACCGGCCGCCGCGGGTCGCCGAGTTCCGCCCGCGAGGTCTGGATGCGCTCGGCGATGGCCCGCAGCGCGTGGTCCTGGCCGACCACCCGGTGGCTCAGCTTGGCCGGCAGGTCGAGTAGCGTTTCGATCTCGTTCCGCACCATCTTGCCGACGGGGATGCCGGTCCACCCGCCGACGATCTGCGTCACCGCCGCCGCGTCCACGACCGGCAGCACGAGCGGCGATTCGCCCTGGAGCAGTTCCAGTTCGGCCTTCAGCCGGACGAGTTCCGCCTTCGTCTCCGGGGTCGCGCCGCCGGCCTCGGCCTCGTCCAGTTTCTGGCGCAGCGCCGTCGCCAGTTCCCGCTCCTTCTTCAGCCGCTCGGCCAGTTCGTCGCGGGTCTTCTCCGCCGCCGTCTTCCGTTCGGTCAACTCCGTCAGCCGGCCGGCGTGGTCGGTCCAGCCGGCGTTCTCCCGCGTGAGGGTGACGATCTCAATGCCGAGGTGTTCGATCTCGCGGATCACGTCGTCGAGCGCCGGCGGGGTCGCCCCCTGGCTCAGCTTCACCCGCGCGGCGGCCGTGTCCAGCAGGCTGACGGCTTTGTCCGGCAGTTGCCGTTCGGGGATGTAGCGGATGCCGAGCCGCACCGCCGCTTCCACCGCCTCGTCCAGCACGCGGACCTTGTGGTGCTTGGCCATCACGTCGGCGACACCGCGCAACATGCGGATCGCCCGCGCCTCGTCCGGCTCCTCGACGCGGACCTCCTGGAACCGCCGCTTGAGTGCCGGGTCGCCCTCGAAGTACTTCTTGTACTCGTCGAAGGTGGTGGCCGCGATGGTCCGCAACTCGCCCCGCGCCAGCGCCGGTTTGAGCAGGTTCGCGGCGTCGTTCTGCCCGGCCTGCCCGCCGGCCCCGATCATCGTGTGCGCCTCGTCGATGAACAGGATGATCGGCGTGGCGGACGACTTGACTTCCTGGATGACCGTCTTCAGCCGGTTCTCGAACTCGCCCTTCACCCCGGCCCCGGCTTGCAAGAGGCCGAGGTCGAGCGTGCGGACGGCGACGCCGAGCAGCGGTTCGGGCACGTCCCCGGCGACGATCCGCAACGCCAGCCCTTCGACGACTGCCGTCTTGCCGACGCCCGCCTCGCCCGTCAGGATCGGGTTGTTCTGGCGGCGGCGGGTGAGGATGTCGATGACCTGGCGAATCTCGGCGTCGCGGCCGAGGATGCGGTCGATCTTGCCGGCCTTCGCCTGGGCCGTCAGGTCGATGGTGAACTGGTCGAGCGCCGGCGTCTTCGACCCGGCGGCGGGCGCGGCGGGGTCATCCGAACCGCCGTTGCCCGTCGCCGACGAAGTCGCGGCGGCCGCGACTTCGTGCGCGTTCTCGGCGCTGCGGGCGTGGCGGAGCAGCTCCGCGAGTTCCTTGTACAGCTTGTCCTCCGGCAGCTTGGCCAGCTCCGGGGCGGAGGTCTTCACCCGCATGGCCAGCATCCGCTCGGCCAGCGCGGCGGCGAGCAGGTGGCCGGAGCGGACCAGCCGCGCGCCGCACTCGATGGACCCGAACAGCCACGCCTCGCGGCTCAGGTCGAGCGTCTCGACCGACAGGTCCGGCGCGCGGCCGTTGCCGGTCTTGAACTTGTTCATCGCGTTCGTCAGTTGCGTCCGCACCGCGCCGGGGTCGATGCCGTACTGCCGGCAGACGACGGCGATGTCGTTGTCGGCGGCCTCGAACAGCTTGAGGAACCAGTGTTCCACCTCGACGTGGAAGTGCGTCTTGGACAGGCACAGCCCGGCGGCGGCCTCCAGCGCCGCCCGGCACGTCGGGTTCAGCTTCTCGAACAGATTGCGGGCGGTGAGGGAGGCCATGTGCGGTTCCGATTGGGGGAGGATTTCGGCGAAGGTCGGTATCGGTTTACACCCGCGTCACCCACTCGCCCTCGAACACGGCGTCGCCGGCCGGTTCGGGCGGGGGGTCGGAGATCAGCCAGACGTTCCACCCCAGGCGGGGGCCGAGGTCGGCGTCGGACAACTCCGCTTCGGGCACGTCGCTGGCAGCCAGTAGCAGTTGAATCTCGAAATCGAACTCCGGCCCGGCGAACGTCTTCGTCAGTTGCGACATCAGGAACAGCGTCTTCCGCTCGGCGATCGGGTCGCGGTCGGGCAGCAGCTCGCGGAACACGTCGTACTTCACCGGCCCGACGACGAGGCGGAACCGCGACTGCAAGTCCCACACGCGGTCGCCGGCGATGACGTTCAGGCCGAGGACGCCCTGCTCGCCGAGACGCGGCTTGTCGGCGTCGGGCACTTCCAGCCACTGCCCGCGGAATGGCTCCACGCGGATCGGCAACTGGAAGTAGTCCTCCAGCAGCAGTTGCAAATTGACCGCGTTGCGCGGCCGCTGCACGAACAGCCCGGCGTACCGCATCAACCCGGTGTCGTCGATGTTGCCGAGGACCGACGGATCGGCGGCCGGTTCCGCGCGGTCGGCCCCGGCCGCCGACCAGCGGTATTCCTCGTCCGCCACCCCGCCGCCGCGAATGACGAGCCGCCGCGTCAGGCCGGGCGTGGCGAACCCCATCAGCCCGCGAATCGCCGTGGTGAACGGGTCGGCGGCCGACCGCCGGTACTCGCCCCGCTCGAACGGGATGTAGAAGCGGTACTTTTCCCAAGCCCGGTAGAAGAGCGACACGAACCGGTGGTTGAACAGGTCGAACCAGTCGCGGAGGGCGGGGCGATCCGTGTCGGCGTCGTCGGTGACGGTCGGGATCAGCGCCTGCGTGTAGTGCGTCGGCAGGACGCCGTTCGCCCCGTACAGCCCGAAGAACGTGACCGTCAGCAGCGGCACGGGCCGCTCGTCGGTCGGCGGCGCGAGGGCGTGAATCTGGCTGGGCGGGAAGGCCAGCGACGGGTGGCCGCGGAACCGCACCGCCTCGGCGTCCGGCAGCGCGTCGGTGCCGACCGGCTTGCGGGTGCGGTCGGCCAGGAACGCCCGCACGGCCGCGAAGAAGTCGAACTCCCACGGAGCCGAAGTCAGCCGGTCGAGGACGGTGCGGGGGGCCATCGGCGATTCCGTGAATCCGCGCGAACCGGGTGGGGGGAGCCGTCCGTCAACTGCGTCACTCGCAGGCGGTTCAAAACACCTCTTCGATGACCCGACCGCTCGGCACCAGGCCCATGCCCGTGATCTGCTCGCTGGTCAGGCCGACGGCGTGGAACGCGGTCGCGCACAGGTCGGCCGGCGTCAGCGGCGTGTCCGCCGGCCGCGCGGCCCGCGCGTCCGAGGTGCCGATCACCCGCCCGCCCTTCACCCCGCCGCCGGCGACGAGGGCCGAGTAGCAGCCGGGCCAGTGGTCGCGGCCGGCCTTGTCGTTGATCTTCGGCTCGCGGCCGAACTCGCCCACGGCGATGACCAGCGTCGTCTTCAACAGCCCGCGTTCCTCCAAGTCGGTCAGGAACGCGGACACCGCCTGATCCAGCCACATGGCGTGGCGGTCCTGCATGATCTGGAAGTTGCGGTAGTGGTGATCCCACCCGCCGTCGCCGCTGTCCTCCTCGGCCTCGACGTGGTCCGACCAGTTCACCTGCACGAACGGCACGCCGTTCTCCACCAGTCGGCGGGCGAGTAGGCAGGACTGGCCGAACCGCGTCTGGCCATACTTGTCGGCCAGCTTCTTCGGCTCGCCGGACAGGTCGAACATGGTGCGGGCGGACGGCGACGTGAGCAGGTCGAAGGCCCGCCGGCGGTAGGCGTCCATCGGCACGTCGGCCAGCTGCTTCTCGGTCTTGTCCAGCGCGGCGTGCAGGGCGGTGCGATCCGCGAGACGCTCCGGGGTCAGGTTCGCCGGCAGTTGCAGGCCGGGGAACTTCGTGGACCCGGTCTCGGCGTCGTACTCCATGCGGAACGGGTCGTAGGTCGCGCCGAGTTTGCCGCCGCCCTCGCCGATGATCGCCTTCTTCCCCTGGTGCAGTTTGCCGCCGATGACGAGGAACGGCGACGGCGACTTCCGCGTGGCCGCGTCGCCGACGCCTTTGGCCACCACCGATCCCATCGCCGGCTGCGGGGTGCCGGCGAGCGGCTTGCCGTCCAGCCCGGTGCCGCCCGCCGGACTGCCGGTCAAGCCGATGGTGCCCGCGATGCCGTGGTCATTCGACTGGCAGTGCAGCGTGCGCAGCACCGCGAACTTGTTCGACAGGCCGGCCAACTTCGGGAAGAGTTCGCAGAAGCGGACGCCGGTGAGCTTCGTGGGAATGGTGCTGAACGGGCCGCGGAATTCGAGCGGGGCGTTCGGCTTCGGGTCGAAGGTGTCGAGTTGGCTCGGCCCGCCCCACAGCCACAGCAGCACGACCGACTTGGCCGAACCGGGCGTGAGGCCGCCGCCGGTGTCCTTCGCGCGCAACAGGTTCGCCAGGCTCAGCCCCAGGACCGACGACGCGCCGACCTGCACGAACGCGCGGCGGTCGAGCGTCTGACATGTCCGCTGCGTGGCCCGACCGAGGAGAAGCATGACGAAACCCTGGGGAGTGTGAGTTCAGTTTACCACAAACGCATCTTCGCGGCGAGCGGAGCGAAGCCGCACCAGGTACTTACGAAGAAGCAGTGGCGCGGACTCGCTCCGCTCACCGCGAAGAGGGTCGCCTATCCTGGCAGCCGTAGGAGTGTCGGCAACGTCGGCTCCAACTCCCGCAGCCGGGCCAGTCCCGCCGTCACCCAGTCCGGTTCGCCGAACGGCCACAGCTCGCCGAACGGCCCGTCGGCGGCGGCGGTCCAGTCGGTGTTGCCGGGCGCCGCGAGCGACCGGAGCAGTTGAAAGTCGAACGCGACCAGTTGCTCCGGCACCGTGCCGCCGTCCAGGGCGATTCGCAGGCACTGCATCCCGACGGACGCCACCCGCGCGGGGGTGGTCGCGCGGAACACGTCCACGGCGAAGGCAGTGGCGGCGAACGCCAGTTCCGCGTCCTCGGCGGCTTTCGACGGCCCCTTGTCGCGGACCAACGTTCTTGCCGAATTCGCCGTGCCGCGCGCGACCTCGGCGGCAATATCGAGGGTGAACCGCGACACCGGGACGCCCCGGCAACCGGCCTCCAAGAGTCGCAGCACGCCCGTCACGGCGTTCAGCCACTCGACCGCCTCCGCGCCGTAACCCGTTTCCGCACTCGCGATTGCGGGGGACAGTCGCACCGCCGCCCGCTGGCACACGGCCGCGACGCCCAACCGGGGCGACTCGGCGAACCGGGTCTCGACTTCGGACCATCCGGGCAATTTCGACACGCGGCACCGGAGATTTCGGACGGGGAGCCGTTTTCTTTTGTACGCGGCCGTCACAGCACCGCACCCCGTCGGTACGGGGTTCGTGGACTGTGACCAATCCCCAAGCCCCGGTGACGCGATGAACCCTCTGCGAACGCTCAACCCGACGATGCCCGCGATGGTCCCCGTGGCCGTTCCGGTCGCCGTCCTGGTGCCGACGCCGATGGTCGCCCGCCGGGTGCAATCGCAACCGCAGGCGGCGAAACCCGCCGAAGCCAAGCCGCCGACGACGCTGGAAACGGTGGCCAAGGTGGTGGACGGGGTGAACCAACTCGTCGGCTTCGCCAAGAAGTTCTTCGACAAGCCCGCCGGCAAGCCGGTCGCCGCGCGAGCGGCCCAGCCGATGCAGCCGGGTTACGCGGGCCAGGAAGAGATGCTGCCGGACGCGGCGTTCGACGGGGCTGGTGGCGACTGGGGCTTCGGCGGCGTGCCGGAAGTGCCCGCGATGCCCGAATCGCAGGGGTGGGACTTCGGCCAGATGCTCGGCTTCGACCCCAGCCAGATGATGCAAGGGTTCGACATCAACCAGTTGATGCCGGGCTTCGACCCGAACGCGATGCTGGGCCTGATCGACCCGACCGCCGGGTGGTGACGGGCGTCCTTTGATGGCAACGGCCTCCGTCGTCTCGTACCAAGTTTGACTGATGCGTGTCCGTCGTGTCTTGTTAGCCCGCCGCGCCAGCAAGGGGCGAACCGCCTGAGGGACTG
>JAYUFU010000484.1:0-27976 GCA_043738505.1 Fimbriiglobus sp.
GGTGTCCACGTCCACGGCGTTGAACGTCGCCTGCTCCGGGGCCATGTACAGCGGCGTGCCCATGACCGTGCCGAAGCCGGTGAACAGCGTGTTCTCGGTCAGTTTCATCCCGGTCGTCGCCTTCGCCAACCCGAAGTCGATGACCTTCGGCACCGGCTTCCCGTCGTGGCTTTCGACCAGGATGTTCGACGGTTTCAAATCCCGGTGGATGATCCCCTTCTGGTGCGCGTGCTGCACCGCCCCGCAGATCTGCTGGAACAGCGCCAGCCGATCCGGGATGTTCAGCCGATGCGCGTCGCAGTACTCGGTCAGCGGCACCCCCTTCACCAGCTCCATGACGAAGTACGGCGCGCCCTCGGCCGTCGTGCCGGCGTCCAGCAGCTTGGCGATGTGCGGGTGGTCCATCAGCGCGATGGCCTGGCGCTCGGCCGCGAACCGCGCCAGGATGGTGGCCGAACTGCCCCGCTCGGCGCGGATCAACTTGACCGCCACCCGCCGCTTCACCGGCTCGGTTTGGTCGGCCATCCAGACCGTGCCCATGCCGCCTTCGCCGATCTGCTGGAGCAGCTTGTACCGCCCCGCGATCAGGATGCCCGGCGTGCCGACCGGCGGTTCGGCCGTGCGGGTGCGGTCGTCGAAGGTGTGCGTGACCCCGTCCGGCGGCGGGGCGAAGCCGCGCGTCTGGCCGTCGGCCCGGAGCAGGGCCTCCATCCTGGCGCGGAGCGCGGAGTTGCCGGCGCACTCGCGGTCGAGCAGCGCGGCCCGTTCCGCCTCCGGGGTGTTCAGCGCCAGGTCGAATAGGGATTCTTCTGTCATCGGTGTGGCCCTCCGACCGTATCAGCGAGAAGCCGCCCCGCGCGGCGTCACGAATTTCCGGTGGCGTCTCGGATTGTACCCCACCCGTGGCACCGTTCGTACATACCTACTGTCCCGACCACTCCCGCCGAGGCGCACGCGCATGGGCCGCTGGTACTGCTTCTTCCGCCGGGTCGCCCGGCACTGGTTCCGGTGGGTGGTCGGGCTGATCCTCCTCACCCTCGTGCTGGGGGTGGACGGGTTCGCCCGCGCGAACCCGGACAACAACTTCGCCACCAACGCCTACCTGACGGCGCTGCTGTTCGCGCTGAACTGCGCGGACGTGGCGCAGGTGGTCGGGTGGGAGCTGAACCTGGCCCGCTGGCTCGGCTTCGCCGTCTGGTTCGTCACCGTCGTCAGCGTGCTGGTGAAGCTGTTCGGCCAGCGGGTGCTGACGTGGTATGTGCGGTGGTGGGCGGCGGCCCGGCCGGGGCACGTCGTCGTCGGCGGCCTCGGCCCGGCGGACGCCGACACCGACCGGCTGGTCGAGCAGTTGCGGGCCGCCGGGCGGGACGTGGTGGTCCTCGAACC
Source organism: Fimbriiglobus sp. (assembly GCA_043738505.1). Lineage (GTDB taxonomy): Bacteria > Planctomycetota > Planctomycetia > Gemmatales > Gemmataceae > JALHQU01. The sequence continues at coordinate 1,387 of JAYUFU010000484.1, forward strand.
CGACGCCGACCACCCCGGCCTGGACGCCTGTCGGGCGGCCGGCGCGGTCTGCCTGACCGGTTCCCCGCTGGAGGCGATCTGGCTGAGGAAGGCCCGCCTCGACCGCGCCGGCACCCTGCTGGCGCTGGGGGAGGACGACCGCGCGAACGTGTCCCTGCTGTGTCTTGCGGCCGACCTGCTGGCGGAGGGGGGGGATTTTGCCCCCCCTCCGGCCGACCCGCTGGCCCCGACCGCCGGTACGGCCGTCGGCTGCGTCGTCCAGGTGACGGAACCCCGCCTGCTCGACATCCTCCGCCGCCACGACGCGCGGCCGGCCGCCGGCCGCCTGCACGCGCGGGCGTTCAACGTCCACGAGCTGGTCGCCCGCGCCATGCTCCGCGAGTGCCTGATCGGGCTGAGCAGCCCCGTGCTGGACACCGTCCTCGTCCTCGGCACGGGGGCCGGCGGGCGGCTCGCCCAGGCGCTCGCCGTCCGCGCCGCCAAGGACCGGTGGATCGACCGCGACCCGACCGCCCCCGACGCCGACTCCCGCCCGCTGAAGGTGGACGTGTACGACCCGGACGCCGAGGAGTGGGCCAGTTGCCTGACCTCCGGCCTGGACCCGGCCGTCGCCGCCCTGCTGACCGTCGGCCCGCACCCGTGCGACGCCCACCGGTGCGGGTTCCGCGGCGCGGACGTGCGGGAGAAGATCGTGCGGGGCGGATACCACGCCGCCTTCGTCGGGATGAGCGACGAGGCGCACGCCCTCATTCAGGCGGTAGCCCTCCGCGAGGCGCTGCCGGACACGGTGCCCGTCGTCGTCCGCGTCCGCGAGGAGGCGACGGGGTTCGGCGGCCTGCTCGCCCGCACGCCGAGTGACAACTTCGGCGCGAACGTCCACGCCGTCGGCACCCAGGACCAGGTGTTCGCCCTGGCCGCCAGCCTGAACCCGATGGTCGAGGTGTTCGCCCGCGCCCTGCACCAGGACTACCTGCTCCTCACCCACCAGCGGTTCGACCACGCCACCCGTCGCGGCGACCTGGCGGAGGCGGCGAAGATCCGCGCCAAGGCCGCCTTCGTCCGCTGGCGGAAACTGTCGGCGGACCTGAAGCAGTCGAACCGCCTGCTCGCCGGCCGGCTGTCCCGCTACCTGACCATCCCCGGCACCGGCCGCCGCTTCCGCGCCGAGTTCCGCCCGAACGCCCTCCTCAACCCGCAGCGCTACTATCGCCTGTCGGCCGACGAAGTGGAGGTGCTGGCGCGGCTCGAACACGACGGCTGGATGGCGGACATGACCGCCCTCGGCTGGCGGCGGGGCCACGGGGCCGGCCCGCACGACTCCGACCCGGTGCGGAAACTGAACCCGAACCTGGTGCCGTGGGCCGACCTGGACGAGGGGATGAAGGAGTACGACCGGAACGTCATTCGCCGCCTGCCGTTCGCCTTCGCCAAGGCCGACTACGAGGTGATCGAGGAGTCGTGACCCGCCGCTGATGTGGGATAAAACGACTTGAGGAAAAAATCTGACAACTGCCTTTGATCCGGGGGAACGGGGGAGTACACTCCCCCCAGTCGATCAGCGCGGACTCCCGGGTTCACACCGGAGGACGGCCGATGTTCCGACGAGTCGCTCTTCTGCTGGCAGTCGTGTCGCTCATCACCGTGGGCGCGGTGTTCGGTCGGGGATTGTTCGCCGGGAAGCCGAAGGCGGAACCCGTTGCCATCGCGCCGCCGTCCGCCCTGTTCGTGCCGCCCGAGAAACTGGACTTCGGCCGGGTCTGGACGACGAACAACTTCGAGTGGTCGTTCCCGGTCACGAATCGCGGGTCCGAACCGCTCTCGGTCAGCGCCATCGGCTCGTCCTGCTCGTGCCTGTCGGTGTGGCCGCCCCGCTTCGCCCTGAAGCCGGGCGAGACGATCACCGTCACCGCCGTCGTGGACCTGACCGCCAAACCACGTCAAACCGACGACGCGGCCTTCCTGCTGTCGCCGATTGTCGAACTCGAATCGAAGACGCCTCACCCGAAGGTGGAGTGGGTGCTGACGGGGAAGTCGCAACGCCTGCTCACGCTCGACCGCTCGCCGTCGTTCGGCCGCGCGTCGGTGTTGGATCAGCCGCTCAAGACCGTCAGTATCGTGGTGACGACGGCGATCCCACTCGACCTCGGCCTCGCCGCGAAGTCGGATCACCCGTCCATCGACGCCGCCATTCGGCACGACCCGAAGGACGACAAGAAGTACACGCTCGAACTGAGGGCGACAAAGCCGCTGCCCCTCGGCCCGGTGAAGGGGACCGTGACGCTGACGCCGGGCGACCGCCGCGAGGCGAAGCTGCCCGTCATCACGGTCCCGTTCGACGCGCTCCTCGTGCCGGACGTGGAATGCCTGCCGCCGGGGGTGCTGGGCGGCGGACACAAGGTCGGGGTAACGTTCACGCAGTCGGTGACGCCGGCGTCCCTGGGCCGGCGGCCGTTCAAGGTGCTGTCGGTGTCGGCGGACGGGGCCGGGTTGAGTGTCAAGCAAGTCGGTGACGAGTTCCTCGTGACCCAGCAGTGCCAAGTCGCCGGCCAGCAGACCGGCAAAGTCCTCTTCCAGGTCGAGGCCGCCGACGGCCGCTATGCCATCACCGCCGAAGTCAGCTACGTCGGCGTCCAGGATTGAGGCGTCCCACGCACCACCTTCCCGAGGGCATGTCATGCTCCGCACCACCTTCGCGCTCGTCGCCCTGTGCCTCGGCCTGTCGCTCGTCGCCGCGCAGCAACCCGCGCCGGCCCCGGCCGTGACGATGGGCGACATCAAGAAGGCGTGGCAGGAGCGCCAGGACAAGGTGAAGACGCTGAAGATGAGCTGGGCTACGGAGTTGGTCCGGCCTAAAGGATCAATTATCGGTGTTGACCGTAGTAACGAATTTATACACGCACCTCGTGACCTGACACTGAAAGGAGAAACAACACTTGTCGTGGAGGGCAACAAGTACGCCCTCCACGACAAGCGACAGGCATGGTCTCCAGTTAGTGCCGGTATTGAGGATTCGGAGTTTCGCACCGTGTTCGACGGCCACCGCCGAATCGATTTGACAAAGCCGGGCAGTCACTTCGGGACTGCGCACATCATAGAACCGGCCAAGGCAGCCGATAACAACTTCAAGACCGTCTCGCTCTATCCGGTTTGGTGGACTTTCAGGGGCGCAAGCGACCTTGAAACTGATCAACTTCTTGATCGGCTTGAGTTGAGTGATAGGATCACGACTTTGAACGGGATTCGGTGCCGGGAGTTGACGCAGTTGGATCGATCATCCCGTTCGATGACGAAGATATACGTCGATGAGCAGCGCGGCTTTCTTCCGATTCGCTATGATGTCGTGCATGACAATATGGTCGTCGTTCTGCTCACGATCTCTCACATTTCAGACCCAGCTTGTGGTTGGCGGCCATCTTCCTGGTACTCTGTTCTGAATACAAACAAAGGGAAACTTCGTGAGAGTTTGAAGTGCCGGGTTAGTTCATGCAATGTGAATTCGACACTGAGTGATGCCGACCTTACGGCAAACCTGGAATCTGGAACACTCGTCGTAGATCACACTGATAGTGCGACAAAGATGTCTGTTGTTCGCCCCGACGGTACCGACGGTGTCCAGTTGCCGAATTCGGCCAATTTGACGCGGGATGACTTGATCAGAGCTAACGAGTCGCCACCGTTTTACCAGAGTCGCATCTTGCTTGTTAGTGTGATGGCTGCGTGTGGAGCTTTTCTGGCCGGCTCGATGCTGTGGAAGATGCGACAACGCCGATTGAAAGCGGCAAAATGACAGGAATTCCTCAACCAAGGAGTCGTGCCATGCTCAAGCTTCTGTCCCTGCTCAGTCTCGCCCTGTTCGTGGTGTGTGCCATCTGCCTGTCCACGCAGTCGGCGCACGCCATCCCGGGGCAGTGCTACGAACACTGCGTGATGGCGACGAAGAGCAGATTCTGCTTCCAACCCGAAACGTGCGTCGTCTTCGCCGAACCGAACTGTCATTTCTGTCGGGGCGATGCGTCGAGGAAGTACACCTGCGCCTTCAGTCCTGCGGGTGCCACTTGCAGCAAGATCAGCAGTGCGACCGTCGGGTTCTGGGAGGGAACGACGGACACGAGTTGCCCCTGCACCAGCCCGATAGACGGCAACAAGTACTCCTACGCCGAAACGACCACATGCAGCAACCTCGGCGTACTCATGAGCCTCTTCTGGGGTGATTGCATCATTATCACGCCCTAAGAGGCCAGCAGTGTTCAAAATGCGGACTCTTCGCAGGGATTCATGTTGCGGCCGTCCTGCCTTCACGCTGGTCGAGACGCTGGTCTCGATCAGCATCCTGGCGCTGCTCGCCGCGCTGACCATGGCCGGCGTGCAGAAGGTGCGGGCGGCGGCGGCGCGGACGGCGTGCCAGAACAACCTCCGCCAGCTCGCCCTCGCCCTGCACCAGTATCACGGGGCGAACGGCGTCCTGCCGGCGGGCGTCAGCGGCAAGGACACCAAGACCGGCCAACCCTTCATGGGTTGGCACGTCCGCATCCTGCCCTACGTCGAGCAGTCGGCGATGCACGAACAGGCCGTCGCCGCGTACAAGCAGGACAAGAACTTCCTCAACAGTCCGCCGCACGTCGGGCTGGAACGGGCGGTGAAGCTGTTCGGCTGCCCGACCGACCCGCGCACCCTGTCCCCACAACTCGCCAATGACAAAACGATCCGCGGCACGACGGCGTACCTGGGCAACGAGGGACTGAGTTCGTTCCGCATGGAGGGAGTGCTGTTCCTCGACTCGGCGGTGAAGCTGACCGACATCACCGACGGCACGACGAACACGCTGCTCATCGGCGAGCGGCCGCCGAGCGCCGACCTGGCCCTCGGCTGGTGGTACGCCGGGTGGGGCCAGGACCAGGACGGCGAGGCCGAGATGGTGATGGGCGTGCGGGTGAAGAACCGGATGGGCGGGCGGTACAACTGCCCCGTCGGGCCGCACCACTTCGGGCCGGGCAAGATCACCGACGACTGCGCGACGTTCCACTTCTGGAGCCTGCACGCCGGCGGTGCGCACTTCGCCCACGCCGACGGCAGCGTGCGGTTCATGGCGTACTCGGCCGACGCGATCCTGCCGGCGCTGGCCACCCGCGCCGCCGGCGACACCGTGCCGGAGTAGAGTGGCCCCGGCCTGATCGTGCCGGTGGCGACTTCCCGACCTCACCTCTCGCACCCTCTCCCCAGAAGTCGCGCGGCGCATATCCTCCGAGGGAGAGGGCCGCGCCTTCGGACGAGAGAACGCCCATGACCCGCTCGCTCATCGCCCTGCTGCTCGTCACCGGGGTTGCCGCCGCCGAGCCGCCGACGCCGGCGGTCGTGGTGCGGTCGCGGAACTTCGCCAAGCTGTTCGACGACTACGGCCACATGGTCGCCGCCGTCCTCGGCGAGAAGGGGCGGAAGGCGTTTCAAGAAGTGCTGGAGGACGACCTCGGCGAGAAAGGGCTGAAGGGGCTGGATCAAACCCGCCCGTGGGCCGGCTACCTGCTGACGACGGACAAGATCGACGACACGGCGTTCGTGCTGTTGGTGCCGGTCACGAAGGAGTCCGACTTCCTCGACTTGTTGGACCGCCTCGACTTCACGGCCGAGGAAGTGACCGGCGCGGCGGGGCTGTACGAGATCGAACTCCCCGGCCTGTCGCTGTACGTCCGCTTCCACGACAAGCACGCCTACCTCGGCTTCAACGCCAGCCGCGCCGGGATGGACCCGAAGGCGCTGATCCGGCCGAAGCAGCTGCTCGACCCCGACGACCTGACGCCGGTGGCGGTGACGGTGTATCCCGACCGACTGTCCAAGGAGTGGCGTGCGGCGGCGGCGGAGACGGTGAAGATGTTCGCCGGGCAGGAATTCTTCCTCCTGCCGGAGGCGCTGCCCGGTATCGCGTTGCTGGAGAGCCTGATACGACTGCAAGACAACTCGACCGGGCTGGAGCCGGTACGGGTGGCAGCCGAATACGACCGCGAACGTGGCGAAGTGATCGTCGAGTTGACGGCGAAGGGCGGGAAAGGAACCCCGCTGGCCGCGACCATCGCCGGGCGGAAACCGGTCGAACACCGCTTCGGCGGGATCACGGGCACCGCCGCGACGATGCGGCTGGCGTGGCCGGCGCTGGGCAAGCCGGCGCGGGAAGTTCTGGGGGAATTCGTCCGGCGGTCGGGCGGCTTCCCGGCGCTCGACCTCGACGCCGACACGATCCTGACGCCGCCGGCCGTCGCGCTGAACGAGGCGATCCGGGCGGCCGTCGCCACGAGCGCCGCCGATTTCGCGGCCGCCGTGGACGGCCCGGACAAGGCCGGCCGCTATGCCGCCACGTTCGCCGTCGGCATCGGGAACGGCAAGAAACTCGACGCGGCGATTCGTTCGTTCGTCACCGCCATGCCGGTGGCCGGGGACGCGGACGTGGGGGCGATTCAGAAGGCCGTCACCCTCGATGCAGCGAAGGTCGGTGACGTGACAATTCACACGCTGAAACTCGGCGAATTCCTGCCGAAGGAGTGGAAGGAACTGCTCGGCGACAAGGCCGAGGTCGCCGTCGCGGTCACGAAGGACGGCGCGTTCGTCACCGTCGGCACCGACGCCGTCGGGCGGATGAAAGCGGCCCTCGCCGCGAAGCCGGCCGCGTGCGACCCGCTGACGTTCACCGTCACCCCGAAGGCGCTCGCCCCGCTGCTGGACAAGCTCGACCTGCCGAACGCCTTCGGCGACAGTGACAAGCCGCTGTCACTCTTCGGCGCGACGCTGACCGGCGGGGAGTCGCTAACCCTCCGCGCGACGCTCAACCTGAAACTCCTGGCCCCGTTCCACCCCCGCGACTGACCGTGACGTGTTCTGCTCGCTCCGCGAGCGGTCTTCATCAGAAGAGTGACGACCGCTCGCGGAGCGAGCAGAACACTCCTGCCATCCCCCGGAAGCCCCCCATGCGCCGAACCGCCCTCACGCTGGCCGCCCTCATGCTGCTCCCCGCCGCGGTGCCCGCCGCCGACGCCGACCTGGCCAAACTCTTCCAGAAGTACCTGGACGAGGAGTGCGCCCGCCACCCGGCGTTCGCCACCGCGCAAGGCAACCACGACTTCGACGACCGGCTGGACGACCTCAGCCCGGCCGCCCGCGCCAAGGCCTTCGCCGCCACCGTCGCCTGGGCCGACGCGCTGGCGAAGTTCGACACCGCGCCGCTGACCGCCGCCGGCAAGATCGACCACCGCATCTGGAAGCGGACCCTCGACGCGCAGGTCGAGTTGCAGAAACTCGGCCTCGACCCGTTCGAGTACGACCCCCGCGAGTTCGGCCTGTACCTGTCCGACTGCGTGTTCACGCTGCTCACGCAATCCACCTTGCCGAAGGCCCGCAACGTCGAGAACGCCGCCAAGCGGATCGGGTTCATCCCGAAAGTCGTGGCCGCCGCGACGGACAAGACCGACAAGAAGCTGCTCGCCCGCTGCCCGAAGGTGCTGACCGAGATCGCCATCAAGCGGAACCTCGGGGCCATCGGCTTCTACGAGAAGGACATCTTCGCGCTGACCGGCGAGACGCCCGGCGTCAGCCCGCTGAGCAAGCCGTGCGCGGCGGCGGTGCTGGCCCTCAAGGAGTACCAGACGTTCCTGGAGAAGGACTTGCTGCCGCGCAGCACCGGCGACTGGCGGATCGGCAAGGAACTGTTCGCCAAGAAGCTCGACTACGACCTCGACGCCGGGCTGACCGCGGATGAAGTGGTGGCGCTCGCCGAGGCGGAGGCCGAGCGGGTCGAGCGGGAGATGTACACCGTCGCCAAGCAACTGTGGGCGAAGATGTTCCCCGGCAAAGCGCTGCCCGTGGACGACGCGACCGGCCGGCGGCTGTGCGTGAAGCTGGTGCTGGACGAACTCGGCAAGGACCACGGCAAGCCCGAGGAGTTGGTCGCCGACGCCCGGAAGTCGGTCGAGAAGATCAAGACGTTCATCAAGGAGAAGAAGATCCTGACGCTGCCCGACCCGGACCGGTGCCGCATCATCGAGATGCCGGAGTTCCAGCGCGGGTTCTCGGCGGCGTACCTGAACCCGGCCCCGCCGCTCGACCCGAAGGCGGACAGCCTGTACGCCGTGTCGCCGCCGCCGGCCGACTGGCCGGCGGAACGCCGCACGGCGTTCCTCCGCGAGTACAACCGCTCGATGCTGCAAATCCTGACCATCCACGAGGCGTATCCGGGGCACTACGTGCAACTGGAGTACGGCAACCGCAACCCGTCGCTCATTCGCAAGGTGCTGTATAGTGGCGTGTATGCCGAAGGCTGGGCCGTGTATACCGAACAGATGATGCTGGACCAGGGGTACGGCGACGGCGATTTGTCGCTGCGGATGCACCAGTTGAAGTTCTACCTGCGGGCCGTGTTGAACGCGATCCTCGACCACAAGATGCACTGCACGGCGATGACCGACGACGAGGCGATGGCGCTGCTGACTGGCCGCGGGTTCCAGACCGAAGGCGAGGCGTTCGGCAAGGTGCAGCGGGCCAAGCAGAGCAGTTGCCAGCTTTCGACGTACTTCATCGGGCGGATGGCGTTCTACACCCTGCGGCAGAAGGTGCAGCGGCGGGACGGCGAGGCGTTCGACCTGGGCAAGTACCACGAGGCGGTGCTGAACCAGGGGACGATCTCGGTGAAGTACCTGCCGGAGCTGATGGGGGTCAAATAGTTCCAGGTTCCAGGTTCAAAGTTCCAAGTTGACGACGAACACCGCCCTTCTTCAACTTGGAACTTTGAACCTGGAACCTGGAACTTATGAAGGGAACAGGAACCTCAGCACGTCCCCGAACCGGCCGCCCCAGGCGTGTTCGTTGTGGTGGCCGTCGGGGTCTTCGGTGAACGTCACCCCGCCCCGCGACCGGCAGCCCAGCAGATCGGCCAGCCGCCGGGCGCGACCGACGTTGGCCGCCATGCCCGCCGCCGAGTGCCCCTCCTTCCCGCCCACGTCCACCCACACCCGGCACGGTGACAGCCGGCTGTCACCGGCGGCGGTGTCGCGGATCAGCCGCTCGTCGTCCCACCACAAGGACGGCGACATCGCGGCGCACAGGCCGAAGTGGTCCGGATACCGCTCGCACAGCACCAGCGAGATGAGACCGCCCATCGACGCCCCGCCCACGCCGGCGTTCTCCGGCCCCGGCAGCGTGCGGTACTCGGTGTCGATGAACGGCTTCACCTCTTGCGTCAGGAACGACCCGTAGGCCCACGACAAATCGTCGTCGCTCTCCGGCCGCGGCCCGTACTCGCGGAGGCGGTCCTGCGTGTTCGCCACGCCGACCAGGATGACCGGCCGGCACCAGCCGTTCCGCACCGCCTGCTCGGTCGTCTCGTCGCACCGCCACGGCACCCCGGCGAACGCCGTGTGCGCGTCGAACAGGTTCTGCCCGTCGTGCAGGTACAGCACGGGATACCGACGGTCGGTGTCGTGGTCGTACCCCGGCGGCAGCCACACCGAAATGGTGCGACTGTGCGTCAGGAACCGCGAGGCGAAGTCGTGGTGATAGTGGACGCCAGTCCGCCCCCACCCGGCGACGGAGATTTCGTACCGGAGGCCGGGTCGCGCGATCAGTTCGCGGGGCAGGTGTTCGCGGCCGTCGCCGGCGACTTCGGCGTTCCGCCAGTGGCCGCGGGTGAGGACGAAGCGGAGGGGCGTGCCGTCGGGCAGGTCGAGGAACAGGTGGTGCGACCCGTGCCGCCACTCGAAGCGGGGGCCGTCCGCCCGCCACCCGCCGAACGCCGGCGGGCCGGCGGCCAGGAAGACGGACTGCCACGGGTGGTGGTCGTCCGGCACGCGGGCGATGAGTTCGACCATGCCGCTGTTCTACGACCACACCGCGTCAGCGGGCAACAAACAGGTCGCCCCGATTGCGGCGAAAAATCTCGCGGTCGCAACACTTGTCCAGTCATGGCGTTTGGACAAGTTTCGGGAAAACCGTCCACTTTGATTTGACAAACCCAAAAACGGAGCGCATATCTATCACTGCAACTATTGTACACCGCCGGACTTCATCCGACGACGGCACCCAGCCCAACGCCCGTTAGCAAGCCCGTGTTCATCCGGCCGTTGGTGGTGGTGAACACGCCGGGGAAGCGGTCGTCCCACCCGGCGTTGGCGGCCGGGCAGTACTGGCGCGAGTTGGCCTCGATGGCCACCACGCCGGGGATGCGCGCCGCCAGTCCCGCCGAGTGGATCAGGCTCGCGCCGGGGCAGGTCAAATCCTGCACGCAGCGGAACAGGCCGAACTTCTGCGCCGCCACCGCCAGCAGTAGCGACTGCGTCTGCCCCTTGCACGCCTTGAACGCCACGCCGGTGTACCCCTGCTCGCGGGCCAGGTGCAGCGTCTCCAAGTCGAGAAGCGATTCGTCGATGACGACCGGCTTCAGCTTCGCCGCCGCGTGCATCTTGTTCTGCGGGTTCGCCTTCAGGTCGCGGGCGGTCGGCTGCTCGACGTACTGGATGCGGTCGAACGCCTCCGACGAGGCGGCGCGGATGCGGTTCAGCACGTCCAGCAGGTATTCGACGGTCTGGCACCGCTCGTTGAAGTCGAGGGAGAACTGGAACGCGCGACCGGGGGCGGTCGCCACGGCCACCGCGTTGACGCCGAGGACGCGGGCCACGTCCCACCCGGCGTCGTCGCCGTTCAGCTTGACCTTCAGGTGCGTCAGCCCGTCGCGGGTGATCCAGTCGCCGAGCGTTTCCGGCAACCCGTCCCCGACGGGTTGCGTCAGGTCCGCCGGCGTCAGCGGGTCGAGCGCCCCGACGAGGTGGTACAGCGGCAGCTCCGGCTGCGGGTCGCGGGCGATGAAGTGGTGCAGCTTGTCGCCCTCGAATTCTTTGCCGAGGTACTCGCCGAGGTCGTCGTCGAAGAACGGCGGGCCGTAGGTGTGGTAGCAGTTCAGCCCGTGGACCTTGCCGTAGGCGTCGTGCAGTGCGGCATCGAATGCGGAGTTCACCACATAGAACGCGAGCGGGGGAACGAGCAGTCCGTCGAGCGGGCCTTCGGCGAACGACTTGGTACAGGTGGCGCGGCCTTCGAGGAGCGCGCCGACGCTCATGGGGTGGCCGATCGTGCCGTGGATCGAGTAGAGTTCGCGGTCTTCTTCGGCGATCCGTTTCATCACTGCGAGCGTCTCATCGTACTTCAGCACCTTACTCGGCCACGCCCACACGTTGCCCAGCGGCATGGAGCCGAAGCCGGTGGCGACCTTGCCGGCGACGGTCTCCACCGTCATCGTCACGTTCAGCAGCGTGACCTTGCTCAGCGCCACGCCGCCGAACTTGATCGGCGTGCGGTAGGCGAAGTCTTCGAAGGAGTAATCCACTTGCTTGACGCGGATGTCGGTGGGAAGCACGGCGGACCTCACTGAAAATGTAGCCCGACTCTCCGAGTCGGAAACGCCCACACCGACTCGGAGAGTCGGGCTACGGAATACAACATCGGCATGATACCAGATTGGCAACTGCCGCCCGGCGTGGACCGCGGCCTCCACGACTACATGCGCTCCGCCGAGATGGTCGCCGGGTACGACGCCATGATGGCCGCGTCCCCGCTGGCGGCGCTCGACGTGCGGTTCTGCCAGCGGTGGTTCGCCACGCCGGGGAGGGTGATCGACCTCGGCTGCGGCACGGGCCGTCTGGCGAAGCCGCTGACCGAACTGGGTCACGAGTACGTCGGCGTCGATCTGAGCGAGGAGATGCTTCGCGCGTTCGTACCCGTTCCGAGCGCGACGGTCGTGGTCGGCAACCTGGTCGAGTCCGCGTCCCTTCCCGCCGGGCCGTTCGACTCCGCCGCGTGCCTGTTCAGCACCCTCGGCATGATCCGCGGCGAGGACAACCGCCGCACCGCCGTCGAGAACGTGGCGAAGTTGCTGAAACCCGGCGGGGTGTTCGTGCTGCACGTCCACAACCGGTACTTTCGCGGCCTCGGCTGGAAGGGCATCCGCGCCAGTGACATCACGATGTCACAATCCTACGGCGGCGCGCCGCTGACGCTGCACCACTTCGGCCGGCGCGAGGCGGTGCGGCTGCTGACGGCGGCGGGGTTCCGGATTCTCGAAGTGATGCCGGTCGCGGCGGAAGGCGAGTTGCGAAAGCCGTGGCTGTTCCCCACCCGGCGGGCGTATGGCTACCTGATCGCGGCGGAGAGACGCTAACTCGCCACGCGGCGGCCGGCGTCGGGGATGTCGCGGGTGTATTCCTTGGCCATCCACGGGGACGAGAACAGGAAGTCGGCGGTGGCGGCGTTGCACGCGACCGGGATGTTCCACATGGTGGCCAGCCGGATGACGGCCTTCACGTCCGGGTCGTGCGGCTGCGAGGTGAGCGGATCCCAGAAGAAGATGAGCAGGTCGATCTTCAACTCGGCGATGAGCGCGCCGACCTGCTGGTCGCCGCCGAGCGGGCCGGACAGCAGGCAGGTGACGGGCAGGCCGAGCGCGTCGCCGATGACGCGGCCGGTGGTGCCGGTGGCGTACAGCTCGTGCCGTTGCAACTCGGCGAGGTGTTCGGTCGCCCACGCCAGCAGCGCCGGCTTCTTGGCGTCGTGGGCGACGAGCGCGATCCGCTTGCGGGCCGGTATGGGGTGGAGCACGGTTGCCCTCGTGTTCTGCTCGCTCCGCGAGCGGGTTCGGAACAGACCGCTCGCGGAGCGAGCAGAACACGGCCGTCACTTCTCGGTCGGCTTGGCGTCGGCGTCCAGGTCGCCCAGCGCGTACTGGAGGCCGGCGAGGTAGTGCGTCAGGACGGGCGTGTTCCAGTAGATGTCCTGCCGGTGGCCGAGCGAGCAGTAGAACGTCCGCCCCTTGCCGAAGGTGCTGAGCCAGCTCACCGGGTAGAAGCCGTCCTTCCGCGTGCCGATCTTCATGTTCGTCTTCTCCGCGTCCAGCGTCAGCAGATACCGCCGCTCGCCGGGCAGCGCGGTGGTCGGCTTGAACTGGTAGATCTCGTCGGTGATCTCGAACCCCTTGCCGTCGAACGCGGCGTTCAGCGGGTGCGTCGGGTCGATGTTCTTGATGCCGACCTTCATGTTGGCGGTCCACGGGTGGCTCTCGAACGCGCCGCCCATCATGACGTTGAAGTCCTTCCAGCCCTTGTAGGTGTCGGTGGCGGCGTGGATGCCGAACAGCCCCTTGCCGCCCTCGACGAACGCCTTCAGGCTGGCCTTGTACTCCTCCTCCGTCTTGGCGGCGGCGTCCTTCTGCTCCTTGGTCGCGTCCTTCGCCACCTTCGCGGTCAGCGGGTTCAGGCAGTTCTCGGTCGTGTTCAGGAACACCACGGCGTCGAACTTCTTCAGCTTGTCGGCGGCGAAGAAGCTCTCGTCCTCGGTGGCGAAGGCGGTGTACGCCTTCGTCTTCTCGCCCATCAGGGTGAGGGCGCGGATGCCGGTCTCGATGCTGTCGTGGCGGAAGCCGGCGGTGCGGCTGAAGATGAGCACGTTCCGCTCGGCCTTCGGCTTGGCCGGGGCGGACGCGGGGAGCGCGGCTTCGATCTTGCCGAGAACTTTCTCGACGGGATCGGCGGCGGCGAGGGTGGCGAACAGGCCGGCGGCGGCGAGGAACGCGGCGGACAGCGGGAACACGCGGCGCATGGCGGAACACTCTCAGAGAGGGGCGGCCCGACGCGCGGGCCATCGCCTACCTTCTCGCGCCGGGGGGCGGTCGGCAAGGGCGTCCGCAAATTCACAACTTTCTTGTTGACGGTGAACGGGCGGCAGACCATCATTACCGCGACTGGACGAACGTGTGTGGCTCGCGATCTCTCGCCAGGCCCGGCCCATGCCCCTGCTCACCACCTGCACCCGCTGCGCGAATCCGCTCGCGTCCGTCGCCGATCCGTCGGGGATGTGTCCGCAGTGCGGCGTGTCCACGGCCGGCCAGTCGGGCACGCGGTGGGCCGACCCGCCCACGCGGATGGCGGACTTGGCGGTCGTCGCCGGCACGCGGTCGTTCGCGGCGGGACTGGTGCTGGACCGGGTTGTCCAGACACCGGCCCGTGAGACGCGGTTGGCCGCCGCCCACGGGTTCGTCGAAATCGACCGGCTGGGCCGGGGCGGGATGGGCGAACTGTACCGCGCCTGGGATCCCGCCGAAGGCCGTGCCGTCGTCGTCAAGTTCGTCCGACCCGATGCCCGCACGCCGATGAATCTCCGCCGGTTCGGCACCGAGTCGCGGTCGCTCGCCAAGCTGGTCCACCCGAACGTCGCCCGGTTGTTCGCCGCCGTCGAGGGGGACGACCCGTACTTCGTCATGGAGTACGTCGAGGGCGGGTCGGTGTCGGACTGGCTGCTGTTCGAAGGGCCGATGGCCCCGACGGTGGCCGCCCGCATCGTGTCCGCCGCCGCGCGGGGGGTGGCCGCCGCGAACCGCGAAGGGGTGATCCACCGCGACCTGAAGCCGAGCAACATCCTGCTGTCCGACCGCACGACCGACGCGATCCCGAAGGTGTCCGACTTCGGTATGGCCAAGGTCTTGAGCGACATCGAGGGGCCGACCGGGTCGCGGGCGGTGCTGGGCACGCCGGGCTTCCTGGCCCCGGAGCAGGCCACCCAGCGGTCGGCCAAGTGCGACGCGCGGTCGGACGTGTGGGGCCTCGCCGCCACCCTCTACTGCTGCGTCACGGGCCAGCCGCCGTTCGACCGGAACACCCCCACCGAAGCGGTGGCCACCGACCCGCTCGTCCCCCCCATCGCCGTGCAAACGGACCTGCCGCCGGCCCTGAACGCGATCATCTGCAAGGGGCTGGAGAAGCACCCCGACGACCGCTACCAGACGGCCGACGCCTTCGCCGACGACCTCGACCTGTTCCTGGCGGGCGGGCGTCTCGTCATCACCCCGCCCCGGCGGACACTGCGGGCCTGGCGGCGACTCCGGCTGGTGCCGAAGGCGACTGCGATTGCGGTTGGCATTGCCGCCGTGGCCTTGCTCGCGCTCGGCGCGGTGGCCCTCCGCGAGCGACCGCCGGCCGCCCACGAACCGACCGCCGACGAGATCGCCGAACAGGTGATGGACTTCCAGCGGAACGAGTTGCTGGCGAAGCGTCCCGTGACCTTCCTCGGCGAGAAAGGTCTGCCGGCGTGGACCAAGAACAAGCGGGGCATGCCCACCGTCACGACCTCGACCGTGGACCCTGACACCTGCGCCATCAGTGCCGTCGGGGAGGCGTGGTGTCAGTTGACGCCCGAACTCCCCATCAACGACTATCTCCTCACGGTCGAGTTGCGCGAACTCGACGCGAACCCCTTGGGCGGGCAGATCGGCGCGGGGATTTGCGCCGACACCGGTTCGGGGCCGGACGCCGGGCACTTTTGGCCCGTGCAGCTCCTTTACTCCGATGCC
The DNA here is from genome assembly GCA_043738505.1 of Fimbriiglobus sp. Classification (GTDB taxonomy): domain Bacteria; phylum Planctomycetota; class Planctomycetia; order Gemmatales; family Gemmataceae; genus JALHQU01. The sequence goes on from JAYUFU010000484.1 coordinate 16,754, forward strand.
ATGGGGCCACGGCCGAAGGGCCAACCGGCGCGGCTGTCCCGAGTACGGACGCAAATGGCCTACGATTCGGCCAGTCGTGTCGGGAACCCCGTGCATGCGACAGATGCTATCGGCAGCATCGATTTCAGGCCAACGCGGCCAGTCCACGGCTTCGGCGAATGGCGGACGGTGACGTTGCGTGTCTCGCCGGCGGGGGTGACAATCACCTGGATCGAACCGGGTGCTGGCGTGCTCGCGGAAAAGCGAATCGGCACGCGAACCCGTCTGCAACTCGACACCGATACAAGCCAGATGGTGGGGCGGGCCGTCAAGCAGCAACCGTCGCTTGCCCTCACTTCTCAGACATGGTCCCCAACTGGCGCGTTCGTGGTCTGCGTGAAGGACGCAACGGTCGGTATCCGAAACCTCAAGATCATCCCGACGGTCGCCGTCGAGTGATCTTCACTTTCCTGTCAGACTGGAGCGCCAGTGCCCGCGATTACCATCGACCAGCCGCAGTTCGCCGACCCGAACCCGAAAGTCAGCCGCTACCTGTTCACCGCCTACGGCGAGGTCGAACCGGCCACCGACTACGGCGTGCGCTGCGAACTGATCCCGGACGCCACGACCACGCCGGTCGCGTCTGTCGATCCGTGTCCGCTGTATACGAACGGCAACGTCACGACCTGGGTGGCGGCGTTCTTCGGCCTCGCCGAGATGACCAATTGCTCCATCGTCGCCACCCGCACCGCGACCGGTGCCGGCACCCACAGCTACTCCCACCGGATCGACTTGGTGTCCATCCCGCCCGAGATCATCAAAAGCCCCATCCCCATACCGGTAATCACGACGGCAACCCCGCCGTGAGCGCGGTTCACCACCGGGACGCCGGCACCCAAGTGCCGTGGAAGCCGTAGGGCACGCGGGCCGGCAGGTGGACCCGCGCCACCGCCTTCGCCCGCAGGTCGGCCGCGTCGGGAGGTACCTGAAGAACAGCATCTCGCCGGTGTCCGGATCGACCTTGGGATGCAACAGCAACGCGGAGGCGAGCAGGACATCGCGGCGGGTCGGGGTCATCGGTGGCTCGTGGGGAGTGAATCCGAGAAGAGGAACACGGATGACACGGATCAAAGCCGGGATGAAGAGGATCCATCACCAGGAGGCAGGGGACAAGAGACAGGAGGCAAGTCGGAGAAGACACCGAATTGACTTCCCGACTCTTGTCTCCCGACCCCTGGTTTTCCGATCCTCTTCATCCCGGCTCTGATCCGTGTCATCCGTGTTCCTCTTGTTGAATGTTCATGACTTCAACTCCGCTTGCGCCGTCCTCGCGGCCTCGACGACCTTCGCTTCCCACGCCGGGTCGTCGAGGTGAAACGGGAAGACGACGCCGCGCGAGCTGTTCACCACCGCGCCCAGACCGTTCGACAAGTACCCGGCCCGCACGTCCGCCGCCGTGCCGCCCTGCGCGCCGTAACCGGGGATGAGGAACCAGACGTTGGGCAGCGCGGCCCGCAGCTCCGCCAGTTCGGCCGGGTGCGTCGCGCCCACGACCGCGCCGACATCGCCGAGGCCGCAGTCGCCGATCCGCTCGGCGTTCCAGTCCGCCACCGCCTCCCCGACGTGGCGGTAGAGCGGCCGGCCGTCGCACAACCGGTTTTGGAACAGGCCGCCGCCGGGGTTGCTCGTTCGCACCAGCACGAACAGGCCGCGCGTCGGGGCCGCCGTCCGTGCGACGGTCAGGAACGGCTCCACCGAGTCGCGGCCGAGGTACGGGTTGACGGTCAGGGCGTCGGCGTCCCACACCGGGCCGAACGCGGCGTCGGCATACGCCCGCGCGGTGCTGGCGATGTCGCCGCGCTTGGCGTCCAGGACGGTGACGAAGCCCAGCTCCTTCGCCCGCCGCTGCACGGCTTGGAGGGCGGCGAACCCCGGCGGGCCGAGCAACTCGAAGAACGCCGCTTGCGGTTTGACGACGCCGCAGAACGGGCGCACCAGTTCCAGCACCTTCAGGCAGAAGGACTCGATGGCGACAGCGGGAGAACGGTCTCGGAACTCAGTCGGCAGCATCTCGACGCGGGGGTCGAGGCCGACGCACAGCGGCCCGTGACGGCGGACGGCGTCCGCCAGGCGATCCGGGAATGGGGTCACTTGCGCTCCTTCCGTTTCGGCTTGGCGTTCTTCGCCGGACGCCGCGCGTCGATCCGCTTCTGGCGTTCCTCGCGCGGCAGCATGGCGAAGTGGACGAAGTCCCACGCCGTCGTCAGGCTGACGCCGTCCCGCTGATGCGCCGCTAGCGGGTGGTCGCTCGGCTCCAGTTCGATGACCGGGCGGAGGCCGTTCCCCTGGAAGTGGGCTTTGGTCTTCAGATGCGTCGTGGCGTCGGGCAAGTAGTAGGCGATGCTCGTGGACAACCAGCCGAAGAACGGGCCGATCTCGGCCGAGTCGAACGCCTTCATGTACTCGCCGAAGTTCTCCTTCTTCTGCGACACCCACACGCCCCAGCCGAACGGTTCGGGGTGGTCGTGGACGGGGATGCGGATGACGCCGCGGATGTAGAACGCCTCGCCGTCCACCGCGCAGGCGTCGGCGCAGTACTCCACCCGGCGTTCCCGCTCCGCTTCCGGCACGAGAAACCAGTGGTCGGGGTAGTCCGCGCCGATGTCCGGCAACTCGTCGTGGTCTTGCCCGCAGACGCCGCAGTGGAATCGCATCGCCGCCTCCGGTGAACGGTCACACCTCGATCACCATCCCCGCCTCGGCGACGGCGAAGCCGAGGTCGGCCAGCTCCGCCGCCACCTCGGCATGGTATCGCGGTTTGACATGCGTGGCGAACACCCGCACCGCCTTCGGGAACGCCAGCGCGGCCTCGGCGAACTGGTCCGTCGTCAGGTGTTTGGTGACGCCGGCCAGTTCCGTCATGCGGCGGGGGTACGAGCATTCCAAAAACGCGACTTTCAGCCGGGGCCAGCGGGCCAGCGGTTCGAGGACGCCCGGCACCGGGGCGGTGTCGGTGACGAACGCGACGGCGGCGGTGCGGTCGTCGATCAGGTACGCGACGGTCGGCACCGTGTGATCTAGCGGGATCGGCGTGACAGTGTACCGGCCGACGGCGAACGGGCGCTCCGGCACTACCTCGCGGGCGGCGACGAACGGCGGCAGCGTCTCGGACAGGGCGAAGAAGTCTGGCATCAGCCGGTCGTTGAACAGGTCGCGGCGGAGGGAATCGAGCGTGTCGCGGGTGGCGTGGACCGTCGGCGGCGCGTCCGGGATACGATAGACGTTGTCGAGGAAGATCGGCAGCCCGGCGACGTGATCGACGTGCGAGTGCGTGAGCAGGATGTCCCGCACCGCCCCCTGCTCGGCGACGGTGCCGAACGTGCCCAACGGCCCGGCGTCCACGGCCAGAACGCCGTCCACCAGGAAGCCGGTGAGCGGGTGGCCGGGGGTGACCCCGCCGCAAGGTAGCACCAGGACGCGCATGGGATCGGAGTCGAATCGGGATTGTCGCCGGAACCCTCCTTACGATACCCTGCCGGTATTCGCCCCGGAAAGGGGAACTGTCCCACGGTCGCGGAATCCCATGACGCCTCCCGTTCGCCGATCCGGCAAACTCAGCCCGCTCCTGCTCGTCAGCGTCGTCGCCAACCTGGCCCTGGCCGGCGGGGCCGGGTACCTGCTGTTCGCGCCGAAGAAGTCCGGCACGGGCACCCTCGCGCTCGGCGGGGCGGGCCAACCGTCCACCCCGGCCGCCGGTGGCGCGGTGGAATCGCTCGGCCGCATCCAACCCGCCGGCGGCGTGATCGCGGTGTACGGGCCGCCGGGCGACAAGCTGAAGACCGTCGTGGCGGTCGGCAAAACCGTGGCCGCCGGGGAGATGATCGCCACCCTTTCCGGCGACGACGAGCGGCAACTGAACCTAACGACGCTGGCCGCGCAGATCGCCGAGGCGGAATCGCTGAAAGTGGCCATCGCGGCGGCGACGAAGGCGAAGCTGGCCGACCTGGAGGCCGAGGCGAACCAAGCGACCGCCGGCCTCGCCCAGGACACGAAGGTGTTGGACGCGAAGGAGAAAGCCGCGTCCGCGCAGGCCGAGCGCGGGCGATCCGACCTGAAGCGATTGACCGAGGTGAAGGCCGAGGGAGTACCGGTCCCGAAGCAGGATTTCGAGACGGTGAACGCGCTGCTCGCCACCGCCGAGGCGGAGGTGGCGGTGGCCGTCGCCCAGAAAGAAAAGCTGAAAGTCCAGAAGGAGCAATCGGGCGTGTCCATCGAGGCGAAGAAGGCGGCGGTGAAGGCGGAGGCGGATCGGGCGCTGGCGCAGGTGCCGCTGGCCTCGTTGACGGCGGCGAAGGTCGTGGCCGAGCGGAAGGTGAAGGACGCCGGCGTCACCGCCCCGACCGCCGGCCGGGTGGTGAAGGTGACGGCGAAGGTCGGCGAGACGCTGGCGAACCAGCCGATCCTGCAACTCGCCGACACCGGCAAACTGGTGGTCCTCGCCGAGGTGTACGAGACCGACGTGGGCCGGCTGCGCGAGTGGGTGGCGAAGGCCGGGTCGGTGGCGGTGGAAATCGACGCGCGGGTGGTGTCCGGCGGCAGCGGCGAGAAGAAGCTGACCGGCCGCGTGACCGGCGCGGACAAGGTGGCGACGGTCATCTCGCGGAACGCCCTCACCCCGCTCGGCCCCCGCGAAGACGCCGACCGCCGGGTGGTGGAGGTCGAGGTGGAACTGGCCCCGGAGTCGGTCGGCGTCGCGCAGAACTTCATCGGCCTGCAAGTGCGAACCCGCTTCCTCCCGCCGCAATGACCAGAAAAGCAGACTAACCACAGAGACACAGGGACACAGAGAAAACAGGAGGAGAGAGAAGATTGAGTGGTCTTCACACTGCTTCCTCACTCTTCTTTCCTCTCTGTGTCTCTGTGCCTCTGTGGTTAATCCCTCTGTTGCTTTCCCATGATCGCTCCCCGCCTCGCCCTGACGAACCTGCTCCACCAGCGCGGCCGGACGGCCGTGTCGGTGGTCGGGGCGGCGTTCGCCGTCGTCCTCGTGTTCATGCAACTCGGCTTCCTCGGCGCGGTCCACAACACCGCCACGCTGCTGTACGACAAGCTCCAGTTCGACCTGCTGGTCACGTCCAGCGAGTACATCGACCTGGCGCGGCCGGGGCAACTGGACCGCGCCCGGCTGGCCCAGGCCCGCGCCGCGACCGGCGGCGAGGTGCTGCCGCTCAGCCTCGGCACCGGCCTGTGGCGGAACCCCACCGCCGACCCCGCGCGGGGCGGCCGGCGGTGGGGGATCACCGTCCTCGGTCTCGACCCCGGCACACTCGACCGCGTGTTCCAGCCGCCCGGCGACGCGGGCATCTTCGACGACGCGGCGGAGTTGGCCGAGAAGAAAGCCCTCCTCGCCCGCCTCGACACGGTGCTGCTCGACCGCAAATCCCGCCCGGACTTCGGCGACCCCGACGACATGCCGCCCGGCACCCGTACCGAGTTGAACCGCCGCGGCGTCGAACTGGCCGGGTACTTCCGCGCCGGCACCGGGTTCAGCTACTCCGGGCTTCTGCTGGCCAGTGAGGAGACGTTCGGCCAGTACGTCCCGAAGCCGCCTTCGAAGGTGACGTTCGGGCTGGTGCAACTGCCGGCCGGGACGGACGTGGACGCGGCGGCCACCCAGGTCCGCCGGGCGCTGCCGGGCGACTGCCGCGTGTTCACCCGCCGGCAGATCGCCGAGTACGAGCGGGAGTACTGGGTGAACCGCACCGCCGTCGGCCAGTTCTTCTACTTCGGGGTGCTGCTCGCCCTCACCGTCGGCGGCATCTTCATCTACCAGATGATGGTCGCGGACATCAAGAAGCACCTGCCCGAATACGCCACTCTGAAGGCGATGGGATACCCGTTCGGGTTCCTGTTCGCGGTGGTGGTGAGTCAGGCGCTGGTGCTGGCCGTCGGCGGGTACGCCATCGGGCTGGTGGCATCCTTCGGGCTGTACGAGGTGACGAAGGCCGCCGCGCGCCTGCCGATCTGGATGACCGCCGACCGCATGGGCACCGTGTTCGGGCTGACCGTCGGCATGTGCGTCGGGTCCGGCCTGCTGGCCGTGGGCAAGGTGCGCAAGGCCGAACCGGCCGACCTGTTCTGACGCCGCCGTGGTATACTGCCATCCGGAGGTGAGGAGATGCCAACCGGACAAGAACTTGAATCGGCGGCCGCTTCGGCCCGGACGATCTGGGAGGAGTATCAACTCGGACGCGACCCGGCGGAGTGGGCCGGCAAGACCGTCGGAGTCGAGCCGTCGAGCGGGCGAGTCGTGATCGTCCAATCCATGATGGAACTGACCACCCCGGCCGCAACGGTCGTCGTGCGACTGAGCGCCGCCGACTGGCAACTCAAACGCATGCGATGGGGGGGGCGATGGCGACGGGTCAACTGACGCCGACCGGGAGGGCAACGGTCGCGGTGGAGATCGCAGGCCAGAACTTCGAGGCCGTCATCGATACGGGCTACGAAGGTGGCCTCCAACTGCCGCTGGACTGGCTTGCGATCCTGGCACCGCCGGTACACGCCCGCGTGACGTACCAACTCGGAACCGGCGTGATCGTGACGCGGGACACGTACCTCGTGTCGTTTACCATGGATGGGCACACACAAACCGTCGAGACGTTGTTCGGTGACAGCGACGAACTCCTGCTCGGGGTGGACGCCATGCGGGACTATCGGCTGGTCATCGACTACCCCGCCAGCACCGCCGCGCTGGACCGCACGCCGTGACACGCCCGTGGCGCGGTGGCGCGTTCGCCTTCGGTTCGACCGGCCGACCTGTTCTGACGCCGCCGTGGTATACTGCCATCCGGAGGTGACGCCATGACAACGACAGCGACCGGCGCGGCCGACATGGAACGGGTCGGTCAGATCCTTCAGGAGTTCTTCCGCACGGTCCCCTATTCGGAGTGGGAGCATCAGACCGTGGCGCTGAACCGGGACACCATGTCCGTCGTTCACGAGGCGAGCAGCGCGGAGATCGCCAGGAAGTACGGCGAGAACTTCGTGGTGGTCTGCTTCGGGGCGGTGGACACCGCCCTTCGTCCGCGACGGTTGAGGTGACTCGTGCCGACAGGTCATTTCCGCAACACGGGATCGCCGATGGTTTGGCTGACCGTCGCCGGGCAGCCGTTCGAGGCCGTACTGGATACGGGGTTTGAAGGCGGGCTTCAGTTACCCACCGCCTGGCGCGGGCCGCTGTCGCCGTTGCTGACACACCGATACCGGGAGTTGACGTACCAACTTGCCGACGGGTCCACGCTGACCACCTACTCGCACTGGCTGGATGTTGAATTGGATGGCGAGACGATTCTCGTCGAAACGATCTTCCTGGACGGCGACGAAATCCTGCTCGGGGTGGACGCCATGCGGGACTACCGCCTGGTCATCGACTTCCCCGCCGGCACCGTCGCGCTGGATCGCACCCCGTGACCCGCCCTCAGTACGGGATCGGCACGTCGTCGTCGTCGTCCTTGCGGGGGCGGTCCCAGTCGGGCGCGTCGTCGTCGTCGTCGTCCAGCCCCAACCCCAGGTCGAACTCGCCGTCGTCCTCGTCGTCCTCGTCGTCCGACCACATGCGGTTCCCCTCCTCGTCCGTCCAGTCCTGGTCGATGGGCAGGATGTCGAAGCCGAACCCGCGGCCGCCGCAGCCGGGCGTCGGGCAGCACCACCACCACCGCATGCGGCCGTCGGCGTCCCGCTCCCGCCGCCGCTCGATCAGGTAGCTCTCGTACTCGTCGCTGCAATGCAGGCAGGCGACGAGCGTGGGAATGGCCGGCGGGCCGAACGGGTCGCCGCTCCGGTCGTCGCCGTCTTCGATTGGCACACTCATGGCGACCCCCTTGTTCCCCTGTGCCGCTGATTGTATTCGACGCCCGCCCCGCGCCGCGAGATTCCGCCGGCGTCAGATTTCGATCGCGTGTTCGCCGCCGTGCCGCGGGTTACTTCTCCCCGTCGTCGTCAGGCACCGTCGGATCGACCACCCGCTGCCACCGCTTCGGCACCTCGGCCCACGCCGCCGAGTAGGTGGCGTCCAGCGGGGCCATCACACAGCCGTCGATCCGTAGGAACACCGGCATGTCGGGCAGCCGGTCGCCGACGGCCAGCGGCTCGATGTACCCCTCCACGTCGCCGCCGCCGAGCGCCTCGTAGCTGACGGCCGTCAGCGGTCGGGCGGGGTCGAACGATTGCGGCGTGTTGTCGAACTCCTCCCAGACCGCCGCGTGCAGCCCGTTCGGGTCGCGGGCGGTCGGCGGGAACAGGTCCACCAAGAGAACGTGGACGCCCCGCGCGATCAAGTCGCGCGTCTTCTCGACGAGGGCCGCGAACGCCCGCCGGCCGGACTTGTTCCCCGGCGAGACGATCTCGATCACTGCGACGACCCGATCCCCGGACACATGCCGCACCGTGACGATATTCTTCTTCCGGGTGTAGAAGTCCACGTCGTCCTTACCGGTGCCGACGTACAAACGCCCCGGACCAATCCGCCCGTCGATCGGCGGCTCCCCGTTCTGTTCGAGCATGGCGTAGTGATCGACCGCGAGGAGTGAATTCAATTCCTGCGAAAGTCGTACTGTCCAAGACTGGTGGAAGTCGTGGAAAATCGCGGCATCGACCCGCGTCCAGTCGTGAATCGGCATGGCCGTTCCTCCCGTGGTGACGGCAATTATACCCGAACCCGCCGACAGGTTCGCGTGTCCGGCCGCTGTCACTCACGGAGTCCGGACGTGTCCACCGTTGACCGAGGGAAGGCCGCCGCGATGGGCCAGCAGGCGGTCGAGATCATCCGCGCCGGCGGGTACACGGCCGTCGATGGCACCGTCGTGGACATCCGCGACTGGCAGGACGCGGCCGAGGCGGGCACCGTCTCGTACCCGGACGGCGAGCGGCTGCCGCAATTCGTGCCGGGCGTCCACCAGACGCGGTTCGAGGTGGCGAACGAGACCACCCTGAACGCCGCCCGCCGGCTGACGCTCGACGGACTGAACGTGGTCGCGCTGAACTTCGCTTCGGCCAAGCACCCCGGCGGCGGGTTCCTCGGCGGCGCGCGGGCACAGGAGGAATCCTTGTGCCGCAGTTCCGGGCTGTACGGCTGCATCAAGGACGACGGCATGTACCGCGAACACGCCCCGACCCGCGGCGGCTTCTACACGAACGCGGCCATCTACTCGCCCGCCGTGCCGGTGTTCCGCGACGACGACGGCGACCTGATCCCGGACCCGTTCCGCAGCGCGTTCGTCACCGCCCCGGCCGTGAACGCCGGAACGTACCTGAAGGAAGGCGGCGGGCGACAGCCAGACGTGACGCGAGAGATGGCCGCCCGCATCGACAAAGTGCTGACGCTGATGGCGGGACACGGCCACGACGCGGCGGTCCTGGGGGCGTGGGGCTGCGGGGTGTTCCGCAACGACCCGGACATCGTCGCGGGCCTGTTCCGCGAGGCGCTGGTCACGCGGTTCAGCGGGGCGTTCCGGGTGGTGGCGTTCGCGGTGCTGGACTGGTCCGCCGAGCGGCGGTTCCTCGGCCCGTTCGAGGAGCGGTTCGGGTGAAGGTAATCCGCACTCTCCGAGTGCGGTCTTGGCATCAAAAACAAAGACCGCTCGCGGAGCGAGCAGAACACGTCACCCCTGAAAGTTCCACTCCCAGCCGGTCATCGTGCCCAGCCGCTTGTGGTCGGTCAGGTCGAATTGCAGCGGCGTGACGGTGATGAACCCCTCGGCCAGGGCCGTCACGTCGGTGTCCGGGTTCGGCTCCGGGCAGTGGAACTCCGGGCCGGTCCAGAAGTACGTCCGCCCGCGCGGGTTCACGCGGCGGTCGAACTTCTCGGCGTACACGCTGACGTTCTGCGGGATCACCTTCACCCCGCGCACCGGCCCGCGCTCCAGGGGCGGCACGTTCACGTTGTACAGGCTGCCGCGCGGCGGGTTCTTCGCCAAAATCTGCTCGATCACCTGCCGCGCGTACCCGGTCGCGGTGGCGAAGTCCAGCCGCGCGTTCTTCGTGTACTCCAGGGAACAGGCGATGGCGGTGAAGCGGTAGAAGGCCGCTTCCACGGCGGCCGCCACGGTGCCGGAGTACAGCACGTTGATGCCGGCGTTGCTGCCCGCGTTCATGCCCGACACGATCAGGTCCGGGGGGTCGGGCAGCAGTTCCAGGAGGGCCAGCTTCATGCAGTCGGCCGGCCGCCCCTCGACCGCCCAGCCGAGGAACGTCGTGTCGTCGTCAAACACTTCCGTCACCAGCAGCGGGGCGGCGAGCGTCACCGAATGGCCGGCGGCGCTCTGCTCGGTGGCCGGCGCGACGGTGATGACCTCGCCGAGTTTCTGCAACTCCTTCCGCAGCGCCCGGAGGCCGGGGGCGTAAATGCCGTCGTCGTTCGTCAGCAGGATGCGCATCGGCTGGATCCTTCCCGTATCGGGGGTGTCACAACGGTTCGTTCTAGCGGAACTCCGGCCGCCGTTTCTGGTCTACTATTGGTAGTCCTCCCGCCGCCCTTCGGAGCCGACCCGTGGTCCGTCCCCTCGCCCTCGCCCTCGCATTCTCCTTGGCCGGCACCGCGCTGGCGGACCAAGCCGAAATCGAAACGGCCGTCGTCAAACTCGGCGGCACCGCCAAGACCGACAAGGCGCTGGACGAGCAGGCCCGCGTCTCGGTCACGTTCCCGGCCGCCACGGACGAGGTTCTCATCCAGTTGGCGAAGATGCCGGAGATCGGGGCCATCCGCATCGACGACGCGACGAAATGCACCGAGAAGGGGCTGGCCGCGCTCAAGGAACTGCCCGACCTCCAGCGACTGATGCTCGGCCGGTGCGCGCTCACCGACGCCAAGGCCGCCGCCCTCGGCACCCTGCGGACGCTCGGCTTGCTGCACGTCGGCGACTCCCGGCTGACCGACGCCGGACTCGCGGCCATGAAGAAGCTGACGAATCTGACCTCGCTCGACCTGCTCGACGCCCCGGTCACGGACAAATCCGCCGCCGTCCTCGTCGGCTTCAAGAAGCTGGAAGAGTTGAACTTGGCCGGCACCAGGGTGACGGACAAGGGGGTCGTGGAGTTGGGGGCCATCAAGGGGCTGAAGACGCTGAAAATCCACAACACCGCCGTCACCCGCAAGGGCATCGATGCCATCGAGAAGGAGTTGCCGAAGCTGACCGTGCGGTGGTAGCCGCGTTCCGGGCGAACGGCGCGGCGTCCGCCCGCCGG